>NZ_JAVRFH010000024.1:0-119430 GCF_031845825.1 Streptomyces lancefieldiae
AGACTCCTACCGGCTCAAGAACCGCGACATCGGCCGCACACCAAGCGCGGCAACCGGGTGAACAACTGCACATGCGGGGTCAAAAGTCACCGACCCCAAAGGGGTCCAGGTTCAGAGACCGCCGACACCTCATCCCATTCCCCCGCCGAAGCGTGCGAGCTGGACCTCGCGCGACTGCAGCGTCCCGTAGGTGTGAAAAGGGGGTGGGGGGCGGGGACAGTCATAGCGGCGGAACCTGAGCTTGTGTCGGTGAAAAGGCCAGGAAGGCTGGCAAGCCCCCAGCTCCGGCATCCGTCCGGGACGGGCCGGCGCCCCGTTGCCGGAGGGATGTGCCTCCTGCGCACCCTTGCCGGAACGGCCGGCTTCCTGCGCGCCCTTGTCGGCCGGGGCGGCGGGCGTACGAATCGGGGCCCCGGTGGCAGGGCCGTGGCTCGTGCGAGCCGGTACCTTCACCGCGAACGGGAGCATCGCGGCGGTCATCCCCGTGGCGGGCTGTCACGGACCTTGTTCGGTGGAGGTTCCTCGGGACGGTTTCTGCCGAGGAACCTCGGCGGCCTGTCGTACGGAGGACGGTGTTGCGGCGCAGTCTGCGGTCATGGCCTGGGCCACAGGGCGCCTCCACCCCGACGCGTTCCACAGTGTCCGCCAAACGTTTCCCTGCCACACCTCTTCTATTGAGCGTGCCTCGTTACCTTCACCTCGCCCGGTCCGGCAGCAGGAGAGGTACGTCCATGAGCACCCCTGTCCACCGCACCTCCGAACGGCCTTCCGTAGCCGCCCTGACATCGGCCCGGGAGCGTCGGGAGGAACGGCGGGCCGGGGGTTCGTCCGGGTCCAGGACCTCGGCGCAGCAGGCCCTCCTCGGACTCCAGGCCACCGCCGGCAACCAGGCGGCGACCGCCTCGGTGCAGCGCGCCAGAGGCAGGACCCTGGAACGGTCCCCGGCAACCGACACCCGCCGCACCGACTCGGACCCCGGCGCCCGACGCACCGCGGCCAGCCGCGAGCGGAGCGGCTCAGCACCCGGCGCCCTGGCCGACCGCGCCCCACGCGACCCGGACTCCGAAATCCGGCCCACCACCAGCACCCCGGAACGCGACGCGACACCCGAGAACGCCGCGGAAACCCGCTTCCCCCCGACCGGCCGCACCCGAAGCGGCTCAGCCCCCGGCGCCCGACCCGCCCCGGCCGGCCGTACCCGCCGCGGCTCGGAATCCGGCCTCCAGGACATGGAAGCCGACCCCCGCTTCGGGGACCACATCGAAGCGTCCAGGAGCGCAGCACGCGCCGCCGCCGACCGCGCCGCGGAAGAAGCGGCACGCGCCGCCATGAAACGCGCCGCCGTCGAAGCGGCACGCACCGCCGCGGAACGCACCGCGGAAGCAGCGGCACGCACCACCATGAAACGCGCCGCCGTCGAAGCGGCACGCACCGCCACCGAACGCGCCGTCGCCCAAGCACGCGCCGCGGAAGAAGCACGCGCCGCCGCCGAACGCGCGGCGGAAGAAGCACGCATCGCGGAAGAGGCACGCGCCGCCGCCGAGCGCCTCGCAGAGGAAAACGCACGTGTCGCGGCAGAACGCGCCGCCGAAGAGGCACGCATCTCCGCGGAGCGCGCCGACACCGACGCACACGTCGCAGAAGAAGCACGTGCCGACACCGAACAGGTCGCCGCCGAAACAGTACGCGTCTCCGAGGAACGCGCGGCCGCGGAAGTCGCCGTCGAAGAGCCCGAGACCACCCCCGCCCCCGCCTCGGAAACCGACACCCCACAGGAACGCAAGGCGGAAACCGACGCGACGGGGAAGAAGAGCGACCGCCTCAAAGAGGTGGCCGAGAACGCGGATGCGTTGAAGCGGACCGGCGACCTCGTCGACGCTCCGAGCAAGGGCACCATGGCCCCCACCTCCGCCGGTCTCGGCCAGCAGGCCACCGCCGGGGAGGCCTCCGGCGCTCCGGACGCCTCCGCCCTGAAGCACGACGCCGCTGCCTCGGGGGTCTCCGGCGCATCGATGAGCGCCCTCACCGAGCTCCTCGCCCTCGGGGCCAGCATCGCGGATTCGCTCAGGAACCTGAAGGTGTCCCTGAGGAAGACGGCCGGAGCCGGGCACCACAACGCGCGGAAGAAGGCCAAGGCCAAGGCGACCGACGCGGGCGTCAGTGTCCTCAGTACGGGTGCCAACGGCGGCGCCATCGCCAAGGACGCGGTCAAGATCCAGGGAGTGGCGAACACCGCGACCGCCGCCGAAGCGAGCGGCATCCTCAGCGCCGTCGCCGGTCTGGCGAAGAGCATCCGCGCCATGGGCAAGGTCGGGAGAGCGTCCAGCAAGTACCGGAAGCTGAGGAAGCTCGGAGATGCCGGCGTCGCCCACGCCGAACTGCTGGACACTCTCCGCGACCGAGCGAACACCTCGATGCAGAACGCCGCCGCCGCGTATACGGCGATATCGAGGGCGGCGGCCGACGGAAGCCGCCCGGAGGAGGAGCGGACGGCTGCGATCGCGGAGGCAGTGGAGCGCTACGAGGCGGTGGCGCAGCTCGAGGTCGAGGCCAAGCTCGCCTACTTCACCGCCCTGCGGGACGTGGACACCCTGGTCGAAACGCAGAAGTTCGCGAAGAAGAAGCAGCGCTCCAAGATCGGCAAGGAGATGACGGGCGGCGTCGTGGGCGAGGGCCTCAAGGGCGCGGCCGGCATCGTGACGGCGACCGCGGTCGCCGCGGGAACCCTGGCGAGCAACCCGGCCGGTTGGATCATCGCCGCGGTAGGGGCGGGCCTCGTCGTCACCGTCGCCGGCTACAAGGGAGGCCGGGCGGCCTACAAGCGTTTCCAAGAGGCCCACCACCCCGAACGCTTCACGCCGGACGGCGAGGAATCGCCCCCGGTGGCCAAGCCCACCTGGGAGTCGCTGAAGCACGCCATGACCGTCTGGAAGAAGGTGTCGAGGCACAAGCGCCAGTTGGCGGCGCACAAGATCTACAACATGGCCGCGAGCCCCCACACGGATCCCGAGCTGCGCCGCTCCGCCATGAACCTGCTGATCGCGATCAAGGCCAACCCCGCGAAGCACAACATAGACCCGGAGGAGTGGGAGGCGAGCCTCAGGGACCCGGCGGGCAAGGCCGACTGGATCAAGGAGATCACGGACCAGCTGGCCTCCGCGTGACCGGGAGGCACTACCGCTGAAACGGCGGGGCCGTCCGCCTGCGCGAGGCTCGCGCGGGCGGACGGCCGTCCGCTGCTGTGCTGCGTGTCAGCCCGGCACTGCGAGAACGTTCTTCCGTGGGGCGGACCCGGACAACGGGCTGGACCGGAGGACCGGGCGCGAAGGAGGAAGCCGCGCCGTACGGAGAGGCCGACCGGCCCGGCTGCCACCGGCATGCCGATGCCGTACTCGCGCGCGACGTCGCCGTCCCCGTCGCCGTCCGGCAACGTCGGAGAACGGGGCGTCAGCCGAACATCCCCGGCTCGTAGTCGCCGCCCGCCTGCCGGGTGATGACGTTCAGGCGGTTGTACGTGTTGATCACGGCGATCAGGCCCACCAGGGCGACGAGTTGCTCCTCGTCGTAGTACTTCGCCGCCTCCGCCCAGGCCTCGTCGGTGACGCCTCCGGCGGCGTCGGCGATGCGGGTGCCCTGCTCGGTCAGTTCCAGGGCGGCGCGCTCGGCGTCGGTGAAGACCGTGGCCTCCCGCCACACCGCGACCAGGTTAAGGCGCAGCGCGGTCTCCCCCGCCTTCGCGGCGTCCTTGGTGTGCATGTCGAGGCAGAGACCGCATCCGTTGATCTGGCTGGCGCGGATCTTCACCAGTTCCTGCGTCGTGGCGGGCAGCGACGAGTCCGCCAGGACCTTGCCCGCCGAGTTGATGTGCCGGATGAGCCGGCCTGCGAGGGGGTTGCCGAAGATGTTGAGTCGAGCATCCATGGTGTGGCCATCCATCGTTGGTCGGTGGTGGTCGTCAGTCGTCGCCCGTGGGCGTCACACGGCTACAACCTAGCGCGCGAGGGTGATGTGAAGGCCACGGAAGAGGGAAGTGGTCATGGCATCCCTACCTCTCGTACCCGGACATGGCCGCCCGTCCGGCCGGTCGGCCCACGGGCGTTCACCCCGGCGCGTGCGTCATGCCCGGTGCGGATTAGCCTCGGTCGCAGGAAGCGGCGCGGCGGGACGGAAGCGGCGCGGCAGTCAGTCAGCAGGAGGCAGGCATGGCGAAGGTTCCCAGCGCGGTGGTCGCCGCGGGCGGTCTGGTCGGCGGGTACGGCGTGGCCCGCTGGACGAAGAAGCGGCAGCTCGGCGGGGCCGTACTCGCCGTCGCCGGGGCCGCTGCCGCGCAGCAGTGGCGGCAGCGGGCCGGCGGGAAGGCCGCGGGTGCGCTCACGGCCGCCTACGTCGCCGGCTTCGCGGGGTCCCACCCGCTGGCCAAGAAGGTGGGCGCCTGGCCCGCCGTCCTCGGTGTCGCCGGTGCCGTGGCGCTGGCCTCGTGGGCGGTCGCCGACCGGCGCGCCTGAGAGACGGCGAGGGCCCGCGGGCACGGGCCGCGGCCGCCGGGGCTCAGGTCCGGTGCGTCAGCACGTTCACGACGCGCCCGTTCGGGTCCCGTACGAAGAAGCGCCGTACGCCCCACTCCTCGTCCCGCAGCTCCCGTACGACCTCCGCGCCCGACGCCACCACCTGCGCGTACACCGCGTCGACGTCCTCGACCTCCACGCTCAGGTCGGGGACGACCGGCGCGGTGCGTTCCTCGGTGAAGAGGCTGATCTGTGCGGTGGGGTTGGACGGTGAGGCCAGCGTCGTCATCCAGCCCATGTCCATGACCTCCTCGAAGCCGAGCAGACCGTAGAAGTCGCGACTCGTGTTCCACCGTTCCTCGGCCTCGACGTGGATGTTGGGGACGGTCCTGCGGACGGTCATCGGGCGGCTCCTCGCGTTCTGCCGGTCGGGGGTCGCGATCCCGGTGCGTACGGATGCGTACGGGTGTGTGCGGGTGTGTGCGGTGCGCATGCTTGCGCACGGGTGCGTACGCTACGCGGTCGCCGCGCCGGATCCCGTGGTTCCCCGGGTGCCCGCCTCCACCGTCGACAGCGGCTCCGCGATGTCCTCCAGGGAGCGGCGTTCCGCCTTCACCGCCAGGAACGCCGCCACCAGACCGGCCGCGCACATCAGCCCGGCGCCGACCTGGAAGGCCATGACCGTGTCGCCGACCACGCCGGACTCGGTCAGGTCGGCGAAGAGCAGCGGGCCGCTGATACCGCCGGCGGCGGTGCCGAGGGCGTAGAAGAAGGCGATGGCCATGGCGCGGGTCTCCATGGGGAAGACCTCGGAGACGGTCAGGTAGGCGCTGGAGGCGCCCGCCGACGCGAAGAACAGCACCACGCACCAGCAGGCGGTCATCGTCGTGGCCGTGAGCGATCCCCGGTCGAAGAGGTAGGCCGTGCCGAACAGCAGCAGACCCGACAGCAGATACGTACCGGAGATCATGATCCGGCGGCCGACCGTGTCGAAGAGCTTGCCGAGCAGCAGCGGGCCCAGGAAGTTGCCGGCGGCGATGACGGCGAAGTAGTAGCCGGTGGAGCCGGTCGGCACGTCGAAGAAGGTGATGAGGATGGTGCCGAAGCCGAAGGTGATGGCGTTGTAGAGGAAGGCCTGGCCGATGAAGAGGGACAGGCCGAGGACCGCGCGGCGCGGGTAGCGGCGGAAGACGGTCCTGGCGATCAGGCCGAAGCCGATGCTCTTGCGCTGGTGGATGGTGATCTCACGGGCCGGCCGCGGCAGCCGTTCACCCTTCTCCTCCTCGATCTCCCGTTCGACGGACGACACGAGCCGGTCGGCCTTCTCGCCCTGGCCGTGGATGAACTGCCAGCGCGGGCTCTCCGGGACGTGCCGGCGGACGAGAAGGATGACCAGGCCCAGGACCACGCCGAGGCCGAAGCTGAGCCGCCAGCCGAGGTCCTTGGGGAAGATGTCGGTGTCCAGCATCACGATGGACAGCAGCGCGCCGCCGATCGCGCCGAGCCAGTAGCTGCCGTTGATGATCAGGTCGACCCGGCCCCGGTAGTGGGACGGGATCAGCTCGTCGATCGCGGAGTTGATGGCCGCGTACTCGCCGCCGATGCCGAAGCCGGTGAGGAACCGGAAGAGGAAGAACCACCAGGACTCGAAGGACAGGGCGGTCAGCGCGGTCGCCGCCAGATAGACCACCAGCGTCACCATGAACAGCTTCTTGCGGCCGTGGCGGTCGGTCAGCCAGCCGAAGAACAGCGCCCCGGTGCACGCGCCCGCCACGTACAGGGCGGCGGCGAGACCGGTGACCTGGGCGGAGCTGATGTCCAGGCCGCTGCCGTCCTCGGCGATGCGTCCGGCGACGTTGCCGACGATCGTGACCTCCAGGCCGTCCAGGATCCAGACGGTGCCCAGGCCGATCACGATCATCCAGTGCCACCGTGACCAGGGCAGCCGGTCCAGGCGGGCCGGGACCGCGGTGGTGACGGTTCCGGTGGAGGCGGGCACGGCGGCCGGTGACGACGATTCTGCTGTCATGGCTCCCTCTCCGTCGAGCGAACGCCTCCCGTGTGCCCTGGACCGGGAGCGACACGCCCGCCGCGCCGGGAGGCTACGCCCCCAGGATGCGGGAGACCGTGTAGATCAGCAGCCCGGCCAGCGAGCCGACCACCGTGCCGTTGATCCGGATGAACTGCAGGTCGCGGCCGATGTTCGCCTCGATCTTCCTCGTGGTGTGCTCGGCGTCCCAGCTCGCCACCGTGTCGGTGATCAGGGACGTGATCTCCCGGCGGTAGGTGGTGACGACGTACACCGCGGCGCCCTCGACCCAGGTGTCGACCTTGCTCTGGAGCCGGTCGTCGGAGGCCATCCGGGCACCCAGCGACAGCAGCGAGGCCCGCACCCGCAGGCGCAGCTCGCTCCGCTCGTCCTCCGCCGCAGAGACGATCATGGATCGTACGGCCGTCCAGGCGGAGGCGATCAGGTCCTGGACCTCGCCGCGGCCCAGCACCTCCGTCTTCAGCCGCTCCACGCGCGCACGGGTCTCCGTGTCGGACTGGAGGTCGGAGGCGAAGTCGGTGAGGAAGCGGTCGAGGGCGCCGCGGGCGGGGTGGGCGGGCATGTCGCGCATCTCGGTGACGAAGCGCAGCAGCTCCTTGTAGACGCGCTCGCCGACCCTCCGGTCCACGAACCGGGGCGTCCAGCCGGGGGCCCCGCCCTGCACGGCGTCCATCACGGAGTCGCCGTGCAGGATCAGCCAGTCGTGGGCGCGGGAGACGATCAGGTCGACGGCGCGCCGGTGGCCGCCGTCGGTGACGACCCGCTCCAGCATCTTGCCGATGCCGGGGGCGATCTCCTGCGCGCCGGCGCGGCGCGTGATCGCCTCCCCCACCACCGCCTGCACGTCGGAGTCGCGCAGCACGGTGAGGGCGCCGCGCAGGGCGGCGGACAGCTCGGCCGTCACCCGGTCGGCGTGGTCGGGGACCGCGAGCCAGGCACCGAGCCGGCTGCCGATGCCGACGGCGCGCAGCCGCTGCCGTACGACGTCCTCGGAGAGGAAGTTCTCCCCGACGAACTCGCCGAGCGAGACGCCCAGCTGGTCCTTCTTCTTGGGGATGATCGCGGTGTGCGGAATGGGGATGCCGAGGGGGTGGCGGAAGAGGGCGGTGACCGCGAACCAGTCGGCGAGCGCGCCGACCATGCCGGCCTCGGCGGCGGCCGAGACATAGCCCGCCCAGGCGCCCGCGCCCCGGTGGGAGGCCCACTCGGCCAGGACGTAGACCACGGCGACGAACAGCAGCAGGCCGGTCGCGGTGAGCTTCATGCGGCGCACGCCGCGGCGTTTGACCTCGTCGGCCGGGCTGAAGGACGTCATCGCGCGGTCGCGTACGGCGCCGGAGGCAGCCGGGGTCCCCGAGGCACCCGTGGCCGCTGTGGCCCCGTCGGCCCCGTCGGCTCCGGGGCCGCCTCCGGCACCTCGCGGCACCTCGACACCTCCGGAACCGTCCCGGTGTTCCGCTCTCGTGCGTTCCATCCACTCCACCGTTCGCCGATCCGCCCCGCACACATTGTCCCTTCCTGACCGACTCCTGGAACGGAACACAAGTTCCCGGGGACTGCCAGGGAGGGGAACGCCCCGGGCTCCTGGGCCCATCACCGGCCCATGCCGCATCATGGACGAGTCGGACCGGAGCCTCGGGGCTCCCTTCGCCCGAGGAGAACAGCACAACATGACCCGGGGTCGTGACGGAGGTGCGGGGGCGCCTCCCTCCAAGCACCGTGCCCTGCTCGCCGCGATCATCACCTTGATCGTGGCGATTTCCGCGGCCATATACGCCGCCGCGGCCGCCGACGACGGCACGAGGGACCGCGCACCGCTCGCCGGCGACCGGTTCCCGGGGAGCAACGCCGCCCCCGCCTCCACCGGCACCTGGGTCGGCGCCTGGGCCACCGCACCGGCCGCGGCCGAACCGGGCACCGCGGCGACCGGCATGGCGGGCCGCTCGGTACGCAACGTCGTGCACACCAGCGTCGGCGGCACCAGCGCCCGGATCACCCTGTCCAACCTCTACGGCCGCTCCCCGCTGACCGTCACCCACGCCTCCGTCGCCCTGGCCGACGGCACCGGCACCGCCGCCGCGCTCGCCGACACCATGCGCCGGCTCACCTTCGGCGGCAGCGTCCGGGTCGTCGTCCCGGCGGGCGGACAGGTCATGAGCGACATCGCCCGCATCGCCATCCCGTACGGCGCGGACGTCCTGGTCACCACGTACTCCCCCGTCCCGTCCGGCCCCGTCACCTTCCACCCGCAGGCACGGCAGACCAGCTACCTCGCCGACGGCGACCACGTCGCGGACGTCACCGCGCTCGCGTACACCACCGAGACCCGGTACTGGCGCTACCTGACCGCGCTGGACGTGCTGACCCACGAGGCCGACGGCACCGTCGTCGCCATCGGGGACTCGATCACCGACGGCCTCGGCGCCAAGACCGACGCCAACCACCGCTGGACCGACGTCCTCGCCGAGCGACTGCACAGGGCGGCCCGGGACGGGCGGGACACGCCCCGCTACAGCGTCGTCAACGAGGGCATCAGCGGCAACCGGATCCTGACCGGCAGGACGGGTCGGCCCGCCGACAACCCGAGCGCGCTCAGCCGCTTCCCCCGGGACGTGCTGGGCCGCACCAACGTCAAGGTCGTCGTCATCGCCCTCGGCGTCAACGACGTCCTGCACAGCCCGGAACTCGCCGACCGGGACGGTGTCCTCGCCGGGCTGCGCACGATGGCCGACCAGGCGCGCGCCCGCGGGCTGAAGGTCGTCGGCGCGACGATCACGCCGTTCGGCGGCCACGACGGCTACACGCGGGCCCGCGAGAGGATGCGGCAGGAGATCAACGAGGAGATCCGCTCGGGCCGCGTGTTCGACGCGGTCGTCGACTTCGACAAGGCCCTGCGCGACCCCTACGACCCGCGCCGACTGCGCTCCCACTACGACAGCGGCGACCACCTCCACCCCAGCGACAAGGGGTACGCACGGATGGGCCGGACCCTCGACCTGGACGACCTGAAGGGCGCGGCCCGGGTCCAACTGTGACCGGCACGGGGCCCCGGCCTCGTCCGAACGGCACGACACGGCGCCCCGGGTGGCCGGCTCACCGACGTCGGCCCACCGTCACTCGGTCCCGCACCCGGCCGGCCCGCACACGGCACCGGCCCCGCCGCCACCCGAACCGACCGCACACCACGGCACGGCACCCCGGAAGGCCGGCTCAACGACCTCGGCCCACCGTCACTCGGTCCCGCACCCGGCGGACCCGCACACGGCACCGGCCCAGCCGCGACCCGCGCGCCCGCGGTGCGGTCAGTCGTCGTCGCGCCTGCGGCGGTCCCGCTCCTCGCGGCGCAGTTCGCGCTGCTCGCGGCGTTCGTCGCGGTGCTCGCGCAGCATGTCCCGGTGGCCGTCCAGCATCCTGCGGTGGGCGCCCTCCACGTCCTCGCGGAAATCGGAGTGCAGCTCCCTCATCGCGGCCTTGCGCTCCAGCTTCTCCTGCCGGCGCTCCTCCTTCTGCCGCTGCCTCTCCGCCCGCGTCAGCTTGCGCTCGACGCCGACCCCGCCCCAGAAGGCGAAGCCCGTCACGACGACGCGCGGGGCGCCCGGATCCCCGGGGACACCCTCCTCACGGTGGTCGAAACCGCCCATGATCCCGAGGCCGCGCACGACCACCTCGACACCCGGCGGCACGATCACGTTCATCCCGCCCATGACGGCGACGCAGTTGATCACGACCTCGCCGTCCGCGAAGTTCGCCTCGCGCAGGTCGATCTCCCCGCCGCCCCAGAACGCGAAGGAGTTGAACCGCCTCGGCACCGTCCAGCGCCCCTTGCGCTGGAAGCCGGACATCACGGCGACCGCCCAGGACGACGAACCCTCGCCGCCGGTGATCCGGCCCGCCCAGCCCCCGCCGCGCTCGGGCTCCTTCGTCATCGACACCCGCGGCGCCGCGTCCGCCGTACCGGCCGGCAGGTCCCGGGTGATCGGCGCCAGCTCCCCGTACGTCCGCGCGCTGTACGTGGCGTCCAGCCGCTCCTCGAACTCGGACATGTCCAGACGCCCCTCCGCGAGGGCGTCCCTCAGGACCTCGGCGACTCGTTCACGGTCGGCGTCGGAGGCGCGGAGCTCCGGGGCGTCGTCGGTCATGTACAGCAGCCTACGAGGTGACCGGCGCCGGACACTACGCGCCGGTGCGTTCCGCATACATCTTGGCGATCACCGACTCGATGTCCGGCTCCCGCACCGACAGGTCCACCAGCGGATACTCCGCCGCGACCCGCGCCACCAGCCCCGCCGCCGACGCCGACGCCGGAAACGCCAGCCACTGCCGCGGCCCCTCCACCCGCACCACCCGCGCCGGCGCGGGCGCCTCGATCGGCGGCAACTCCCGCTCCAGGTCCACCACCAGCGTGCGCTCGCTCTCCCCCGCCTCGTGCAGCCCGGCCAGCGCACCGTCGTACATCAGCCGCCCGTGGTCGATGACCATCACCCGGGAACACAACTGCTCGATGTCCTGCAGATCGTGCGTGGTCAGCAGCACCGTCGTGCCGCGCTCCGCGTTCAACTCCCGCAGAAAGCCCCGCACCTTGGCCTTCGACACCACGTCCAGGCCGATCGTCGGCTCGTCCAGGTACAGCACCTCCGGATCGTGCAGCAACGCCGCCGCGATGTCGCCGCGCATCCGCTGCCCCAGCGACAGCTGCCGCACCGGCACGTCCAGCAGCTCCCCCAACTGGAGGAGTTCCACGCAGCGGTCCAGGTTCTCCCGGTAACGGGCGTCCGGGACGCGGTACATGCGGTGCATCAGCCGGTAGGAGTCGATCAGCGGCAGGTCCCACCACAGCGTCGTCCGCTGACCGAACACCACCCCGATGCGGTGCGCCAGCCGGACCCGCTCCCGGGACGGATCGATGCCGGCCACCCGCAGCCGGCCCCCGCTCGGCGTCAGGATGCCCGTGAGCATCTTGATCGTCGTCGACTTCCCGGCACCGTTCGGACCGATGTAGCCGACCATCTCACCGCGCGCCACGGTGAACGACAGCCTGTCCACCGCCCGCACCTGCCGCCGCTCCCTCCTCAGGAACCCGGTCCGCCTGCGCACGTCGAAGACCTTCTCGACGCCGTCCAACTCGATGAAGGCCGCCCCGGGCGCCCCACGATCGGTGTCCACCTCTGCCGACTCCCTCGACTGCCGTGACTCCAGTGACTCCATCAGCTGCCTGTACTCCGGTACGAACGAAGCCCCGCCCGCCACGCCAGCCCCGCCGCCCCGAGACAGGCCACGGCCACCAGCGGCGGCAGGAACGCCACCCACTGCGGCAGGTCCAGCGGATACGGCCGCCCCAGCACATGACTCGCCGGCAACCAGTTCACGAAGGCCAGCGGCACCACGAACGTCACCCCCCGCACCATCTCCAGCGCGAACACCGTCGGCGGATACTGCAACATCGTCGTACCGCCGTAGGTGAAGGCGTTCGACACCTCCGACGCGTCCTGCGCCACGAACTGGAACGCCGCCGCCGCCACGAACACCGCACAGAAGATCCCCGCGCCGCTGAGCAGCATCACCGGCACCAGCAGCAGCTTCACCGGCGTCCAGTCGATGTCCACGACGACCAGCGCGTAGCCCAGCACCAGCAGGCCCTGCACCACCCGGCCCAGCCGGCGCAGCCCGAAACGGTCCGCCGCCACCTGCGCCAGCACCGGCGCCGGACGCACCAGCAGCGTGTCCAGCGTGCCGTCCCGCACCCGGCGGCCCAGCCGCTCCATCGAGCCGATCGCCAGGTCGGCCAGCCCGAAGGAGACCCCGGAGAGCCCGTACAGGAACGCCACCTCGGACAGCGAGTAGCCGCCCAGCGCGTCGACCCGGGAGAACATCAGCAGGATCGCCACGAAGTCCAGCGCGGTCATCGCGAAGTTCCCGAACGTCGTCAGCACGAAGGACGTCCGGTACGCCATCGTCGACCGCACCCACATCCCCGCGATCAACCCGTACGCGCGCAGCCCCTCGACGAACCGGCCGCCGCGCCGCACCCCCCGCTCGGCCGCCTCAGCCGCCTCAGCCACCCTGCACCACCACGCGACGCGTCGCCGCCGACTGCACCAGCCGCCCCACCGCCAGCAGCGCCACCGCCCACCCCGCCTGGAAGACGAACGTGCCCAGCACATCGGCCTCCCCCAGCAGCACGTCCGCCGGCGCCTGCAGCAGCGACGACCACGGCAGCGCCCGTACCACCTCGCCCAGCGCACCCGGGAAGACGTTCAGCGGCAGCAGCATCCCCGAACAGAAGAGCCCCGCGATCCACGCCATCTGCTGCACCCCCGCGCCGTCCATCAGCCAGAACGCCGACAGCGCCACCAGATACCGCAGCGCGAAACCCACCACCATCGCCAGCAGCACCGCCACCAGGAACGCCAGCCACGTGCCCGCCTCCCGCGGCAGCGCCACCGGGAAGAACAGCGACCCGAACGCGAACGGCACCACCCCACGCCCCAGCAACTGGAACAGCGCCCGCCCCGCGTCCGCCGCCAGCCACCACAGCTGGAGGTCCACCGGCCGGTACAGATCGACGGCGATGTCACCCGAACGGATGCGTTCCATCAGTTCGTCCTCCATGCCGCCGCCCCCGATCGCCAGCGCGGCCAGCAACGCCTGCCCCAGCCACACGAAGGTGACGGCCTGCGCCTGGTCGTAGCCCCCGAGCTGCGGTTTCTCGTCCCACAGGGCCAGATAGGTGTACACCAGGACCAACCCGAAGACCGTGTTGGTGAACACCCCGGCCGCCGTGGCCGCCCGATACGTCGCGTACCGTCTGAATCCCCCGGCCGCAACGGCCGCGTACAACCGCCCCGAGCCCACACCCACAGCCCTCCTCCACCGGCCGGCACCAAAGCGCACGAGCCTAGGGCGACGGCCACGGGCCGCGCCACGCAATATCCGCGGCACGGGACACGGGGCACAGGGCACAGGACACAGGGCACAGGGCACAGGGCACAGGGCACGACGCCGGACGGATGGCACCCGGTTTCACGGGTGTGCCGCCGAGCGGGAACGGAACGCCCGGTGCGAGAGTCTTCATCAGAGGGCGCAGAAGCGTACAAGGCCGTACGAGACCAGACCGTACGACGCGAAACAGGAGTCCGTGCACGAGATGAGCGACGAGCCGCAGCGGCAGCAGCCGAGCTGGGCGCCGGAACCGGCGACGGAGAAGAAGCCGAAGAAGCCGAAGAGGCCCAAGCGCACCGGATGGCGCCGGCTGATCCCGACCTGGCGCATGGTGCTCAGCACCGTCATCGTCGGCCTCCTGCTGATCGTCGGCGGCTTCTTCCTCGGCTACTCCCTGGTGAAGATCCCGTCCGCCAACGCGCTCGCCACCAAGCAGAGCAACGTCTACCTGTACGCCGACGGCAGCGTCCTCGCCCGCGACGGCGAGGTCAACCGCGAGAACGTCAACCTCGCCCGCATCTCCAAGGACGCCCAGCACGCCGTCCTGGCCGCCGAGGACCGCGACTTCTACACCGAGTCCGCCGTCGACCCCCAGGCGATGCTCCGGGCCGGCTGGAACACCGCCACCGGCAAGGGCAAGCAGTCCGGCTCCACGATCACCCAGCAGTACGTCAAGAACTACTACCTCGCCCAGGACCAGACCGTCACCCGCAAGGTGAAGGAGTTCTTCATCTCGATCAAGCTCGACCGGGAGAAGAGCAAGTCCGACATCCTCGAGGGCTACCTCAACACCAGCTTCTTCGGACGGGGCGCCTACGGCATCCAGGCCGCCGCCCAGGCCTACTACGGCATCGACGCCAAGGACCTCACCGCCGCCCAGGGCGCCTACCTCGCCTCACTGCTCAACGCACCCAGCGAGTACGACGTCGTCGCCCACCCCGAGAACAGGCCCGCCGTCGAGTCCCGCTGGAACTACGTCCTGGACGGCATGGTCAAGAAGAACTGGCTCAGCCGGTCCGAACGCACCGGCCTGACCTTCCCCATGCCCAAGGGGACCACCGTCTCCACCGGCATGTCCGGCCAGCGCGGCTACGTCGTCGGCATCGTCAAGGACTACCTGTTCAAGAACGACATCGTCAGCGAGGAGGAACTCAGCCGCGGCGGCTACCGGATCACCACCACCCTCCAGAAGGACAAGCAGGACGCCTTCGTCAAGGCCGTCGACGACAAGCTGATCTCCCAGCTCGACAAGGACCGCAAGGTCGACACCTACGTCCGCGCCGGCGGCGCCTCCGTCGACCCGAAGACCGGCGAGGTCGTCGCCATGTACAACGGCATCGACTACGTCAAGCAGTACACACCCAACGCCACCCGCCGCGACTTCCAGGTCGGCTCCACCTTCAAACCCTTCGTCTTCACCGCCGCCGTCGAGAACCACTCCCAGACCCAGGACGGCCGCAGGATCAACCCGAACACCCGCTACGACGGCACCAGCGAACGCCCCGTCCAGGGCTGGAGCGGCGGCCGCTACGCCCCGGAGAACGAGGACCACCGCGACTACGGCGACGTCACCGTCCGCGAGGCCACCGACAAGTCCATCAACGCCGTGTACGCCCAGATGGCCGTGGACGTCGGCTCCGACAAGGTCATGCAGACCGCGATCGACCTCGGGCTCTCCAAGAACACCCCCGAGCTGACACCCTCCCCCTCCATCGCCCTCGGCGTCGCCACCGCCAGCCCCCTCGACATGGCCGAGGCCTACGCGACCCTCGCCAACCACGGCCGGCACGGCACGTACACCCTGGTCGAGAAGGTCATGAAGGACGGCAAACACGAAGTGGAACTGCCCGAGCGGCAGGAACGGCAGGCCGTCAGCCGCGAGGCCGCCGACACCACCACCTCCGTCCTGCGCAGCGTCGTCGAGAACGGCACCGCCGTCGCCGCCCAGTCCGCGGGCCGCCCGGCGGCCGGCAAGACCGGCACCGCCGAGGAGGACACGGCCGCCTGGTTCGCCGGCTACACCCCCGAACTCGCCACCGTCGTCGCGGTCATGGGCCAGGACCCGGTCACCGCCGCCCACAAGCCGCTGTACGGCGCGATGGGCCTGGACCGGATCAACGGCGGCGGAGCACCCGCGGAGATCTGGGGCCAGTACACCCGCAACGCCCTCAAGGGCGAGCCGGTCACCGACTTCGACCTCCAGCTCCAGGCCGGCGCCGACGTCACCGAGGCCCCCTCCAGCAGCGCCTCCGACGAACCGGGCACCGGCGAGTCGAGCGGCAGCAGCGACCCGGACGACGAGGCCACCGGCGACGAGGAGACCGGCACCGGGGCCCCGAACCAGAACGGCGGCGCCGGCACCCCGACCGGCGACACCGGCACCGGCACCGGCGACCCCTCGACCGGCGGCCCCACCACGGGCGGCGCCACCAGCCGGCCGGGCCCCACCGGCGGCGGCGACGGTGGCGGCAACGACGGCGGTGGCGGTGGCGACGACGGCTCGTCGAACGGGGGCGACACCGAAGGCGGCGGCGACACCAGTGGAGCGGGCGGCGGCGACACGGACACCGGAACGGTCGCAGGCCTCCCCATCACACCCCCGGGCCAGTGACGCCGCACGGGGATCAGTGACCCGGGGATCGACGACCCGGGGATCAGTGACCCGAGGTCGCCTTCAGCCCCACCACGGCCACCAGCAGCAGACAGACGAAGAAGATCCGGGCGGCGGTCGCCGGCTCCCCCAGCACCACCATGCCGAGCACCGCCGCACCGGCCGCACCGATCCCCACCCACACGCCGTAGGCGGTACCGATGGGCAGCGTCCGGGCCGCGTACGACAGCAGCAGCATGCTGGCCACGATCCCGGCACCGGTGAACAGACTGGGCACGAGACGGGTGAAACCGTCCGTGTACTTCATCCCGATGGACCAGCCGACCTCGAGCAGACCGGCGACGACAAGCAGAACCCACGCCATGACAGGCACCTCCGTGGAGCGAACTGAACGGTGGTGCGTCGTCTTTTCCTCAACCCGGTACGGCGCGTCTCGTCGGGTGCCTCCAAGGTAGCAAAGACAGCGCGGAGGGGCCGGTGACCCTGGTCACCGGCCCCTCCGCGCTGCTCTACCGCTGCTCTACCGCTGCTCTGCCTACAAATACAGCCCGGTCGAATCCTCCGACCCCTCGAACCGGTCGGCGGCCACCGCGTGCAGATCCCGCTCGCGCATGAGCACGTACGCCGTGCCCCGCACCTCGACCTCCGCCCGGTCCTCCGGGTCGTACAGGACCCGGTCGCCCGGCTCCACGGTCCGCACGTTCTGCCCCACCGCGACGACCTCGGCCCAGGCCAGCCGCCGGCCGACCGCCGCCGTGGCCGGGATCAGGATGCCGCCCCCGGAACGCCGCTCGCCCTCACTGGTGTCCTGCCGCACGAGTACCCGGTCGTGCAGCATCCGGATGGGCAGCTTGTCGTCCGGGGAACTGTGCTGGTTTCTCTTGGCGCTCACGCCCCGAACCTACCTGGCCCCGCTCAACGCCTGCGCCGCCGGGTACCGCCCAGAGCGAGCAGCCCCACCACGCCGACGACGACGAGGGCGACGGGCACGACCCGCTCCAGCCGCGGCGCGCCCTCCTCGTCCACGAACCGCGACTTCACGTCGCTGACCACACGATTGACACCGACGTACGCCCGTCCGAGGGTGTGATCGACGCTGGAGGCGACCTTGGCCTTCGCATCGTCCATGATCGTCTTCGGGTGCACCCGCATCCCGAGCTCGTCGAGCGTTTCGGCCAGCACCTCGCGGCGGCGCTTGATGTCCGCCTCGATCTGCGCCGGGGTTCTGATGTCCGACGTGTCCGCCACCGTACGGCCTCCGAAGTCTGCTGACGCTGTTCCGGACAGTCTGTCAGCTCCGGCTCACGCCGCACTGTCAGGACCCCCCGTTACCCTGGATCGATGAGCGAGCGACTGCAGCCGGGGGACCCGGCCCCCGCCTTCACCCTCCCGGACGCCGACGGCAACGAGGTGTCCCTGGCCGACCACAAGGGCCGCAAGGTCATCGTCTACTTCTACCCCGCTGCCCTTACCCCGGGCTGCACGAAGCAGGCGTGCGACTTCACGGACAACCTGGAGCTGCTGGCGGGCGCCGGGTACGACGTGATCGGCATCTCCCCGGACAAGCCGGAGAAGCTCGCCAAGTTCCGCGACACCGAGTCCCTCGAGGTCACCCTCCTCGCCGACCCGGACAAGAAGGTCCTCGACGCGTACGGCGCCTTCGGCGAGAAGAAGAACTACGGCAAGACCTACATGGGCGTCATCCGCTCCACGATCGTCGTGGACGAGGAGGGCAAGGTCGAACGCGCCCTGTACAACGTCCGCGCGACGGGCCACGTCGCCAAGATCATCAAGGACCTGGGGATCTGACGATCCCCACGGGGCCCGTACAGTTCGGGCGCCACACCGTCACCGGCACCTGCCGCGGAGGAGGCCGACGAACCTCACCCGGCGCCCAGTAGAGTAGGCACCGCTGAGGGCCCGTACCCCAGCTGGCCAAGAGGGCGCCGGTTTAGGTCCGGTGTGTCGTGGGTTCGAGTCCCACCGGGCCCACAGGGAGAACAGGCCCCGCACCTTCGATTCGTTGATGCGGGGCCGTTCCGTCGAGTCAGCCGAGCAGCTCCCGCACCACCGGTACCAGGGCCCGGAACGCCTTGCCGCGGTGGCTGATCGCGTTCTTCTCGGCCGCCGTCAGTTCCGCGCAGGTGCGGGTCTCGCCCTCCGGCTGGAGGATCGGGTCGTAGCCGAAGCCGCCCGTGCCGGCGGGCTCGTGGCGCAGCGTGCCCCTGAGTTGGCCCTCGACCACGCGCTCCGTGCCGTCGGGCAGGGCCAGTGCCGCCGCGCAGGCGAAGTGGGCGCCGCGGTGTTCGTCCGCGATGTCGGCGATCTGGGCGAGGAGGAGGTCCAGGTTGGCCTGGTCGTCGCCGTGGGTGCCGGACCAGCGGGCGGAGAAGATGCCGGGGGCGCCGTTCAGGACGTCGACGCAGAGGCCGGAGTCGTCGGCGACGGCGGGGAGGCCGGTGGCCCGGGCGAGGGCGTGGGCCTTGAGGAGGGCGTTCTCGGCGAAGGTGACGCCGGTTTCCTTGACGTCGGGGATCTCGGGGTAGGCGTCCGCGCCGACGAGGTCGTGGGGCAGGCCCGCGTCGGCGAGGATGGCCCTCAGTTCGGTGATCTTTCCGGCGTTGCGGGTGGCGAGGATCAGGCGGGTCATGGGGTCCAGTATCCCGGGCCCTCGCCGGACCGCTCTCACCTGCTCCGGCTTACGGCGTGCAGACCTTCGTCAGTTCGCCCGCCGCGTCGGTGACGGGGCTGAGGTCGGGGGTCTTGTCGCCGTTCTCGACCGAGGTGCGGACGTTGTCGACGGCCTTGCCGAGGTCGTCGACCGCCTTGTTGACGTCGGTGTTGTCGGTCTGGTCGCCGATCTTGTCGAGGTTCTTGTCTATGGAGTTGAGGGATTCCTCGAGTTGCGTCGGGTCGTTGGACGCGTTCTCCACGGCCTGCTGGAGTGCGGTGACGCTGTCGGCTATGGCGTCGGCGGTGCGGACGCAGTCGAGGGCCTTGTCCACGGCGTCGCAGCCGGTGGTGAGGCCGGCCGTGAGGGCGACGGCCGCCACGGTGGCGGCGGTGGCGGCGGTGCGGCGGAGGCGGCGGTGGCGGGGCGCGGCCATGGGTCTCGGTCCTTCCCTTGAGACTGGGCCGGGCGGCCCGTGTGCGGTGTGGTGCGGGGTCGGGCGTACGGCGGGTGGGGCCGTACGCAGGACGGGTTGTCCTACCCCTAGTGACGCGCTGATGGGCGGCGGAGTTGCGTACTCCGTCGCCCTTCCTTGATGCGCTTTTGGGGTTCTCTTTACCTTTCGAGGACCGTGTCGAGTGCCTTGCGCTGGAGGTCGGCCAGTTCGGTGCAGCCGGCGGTGGCGAGGTCGAGGAGGGTGTTGAGTTCCTCGCGGGCGAAGGGCTCGGCCTCGGCGGTGCCCTGGACCTCGACGAAGCGTCCGTCGCCGGTGCAGACGACGTTCATGTCGGTGTCGGCGCGTACGTCTTCCTCGTAGCGGAGGTCGAGGAGCGGGGTGCCGTCGACGATGCCGACGGAGACGGCGGAGACGGTGCCGGTGAGGGGCTTGCGGCTGGGCCTGATGAGCTTCTTGCCCTGGGCCCAGGCGACGGCGTCGGCCAGCGCGACGTAGGCGCCCGTGATGGCGGCGGTGCGGGTGCCGCCGTCGGCCTGGAGTACGTCGCAGTCGAGGACGATGGTGTTCTCGCCGAGCGCCTTGTAGTCGATGACGGCGCGCAGGGAGCGGCCGATGAGGCGGCTGATCTCGTGGGTGCGGCCGCCGATGCGGCCCTTGACGGATTCGCGGTCGCCGCGGGTGTTGGTGGCGCGGGGGAGCATGGCGTATTCGGCGGTGACCCAGCCTTCGCCGCTGCCCTTGCGCCAGCGGGGGACGCCTTCGGTGACGGAGGCGGTGCAGAGGACTTTGGTGTCGCCGAAGGAGACGAGGACGGAGCCTTCGGCGTGCTTGCTCCAGCCGCGTTCGATGGTGACGGGGCGGAGCTGTTGGGGGGTGCGGCCGTCGATGCGTGACATGCGGGTGAGCCTAGCGGCCCATGGGGAAGGGGCCTTCCCCCGCTGTGGAGAAGGCCCCTTGCCGGTGAACCGGGTGGTTCACATCATGTCTTCGATTTCCGCGGCGATCGGGTCGGCGTCGGTGCCGATGACGACCTGGATGGCGGTGCCCATCTTGACGACGCCGTGGGCGCCGGCGGCCTTGAGGGCGGCTTCGTCGACCAGGGCGGGGTCGTTGACCTCGGTGCGGAGGCGGGTGATGCAGCCTTCGATCTCGTCGATGTTGTCGATGCCGCCGAGGCCGGCGACGATCTTCTCAGCCTTGCTGGCCATGTTCTTTCTCCCTGATCCGAACCGCTTTGTCGCAGTAACCCACAGTTGGCCCATCTTCGCGAGCGGTCATGCGGTGTGTACCGAATGATGGCGTCACGACAGCGGAACCGTTTGTCAGCTGGTCTACACCACCAGACTGACGGCCGCCAAACCGCCTCCCCCACAAGGAGCCCGGATGAGCGCCGACAGCGCGGTCAGTCCCGCCCGCGCCCGCTGGAACGCGTGGTTCCAGGGGTTGCAGAAGATGGGTCGCAGTCTTCAGCTGCCCATCGCGGTGCTGCCCGCCGCGGGCATTCTCAACCGGCTGGGGCAGCCGGACCTGTTCGGGGACGAGGGGCTGGGCTGGACCGATGTCTCCAAGGTGATGGCGGGGGCGGGCGGGGCGCTGCTCGACGGTTCGCTGGGGCTGCCGCTGCTGTTCTGCGTCGGGGTGGCCATCGGCATGGCGAAGAAGGCCGACGGGTCGACGGCGCTGGCGGCGGTGGCGGGGTTCCTCGTCTACTACAACGTGCTGCGGCAGTTCCCTCAGGATTGTCCGAGCGGGGCGAAGACGGTCGCGGGGGTGGGCTGCCAGACCTCGGCCGGGGCGGTGACGGCCTTCACGTACCAGAATCCGGGTGTCTTCGGCGGCATCGTCATCGGTCTGCTGGCGGCGTTCTTCTGGCAGCGTTTCCACCGGACGAGGCTGGTGGACTGGCTGGGCTTCTTCAACGGCCGGCGGCTGGTGCCGATCATCATGGCGTTCGTGTCGATCGCCTTCGCGGTGCTGTGCCTGTGGGTGTGGCCGGCGATCGGGGACGCGCTGGAGACCTTCAGTGACTGGCTGTCGGGGCTGGGCGCGTGGGGTGCGGGTGTGTTCGGGTTGGCGAACCGGGCGTTGCTGGTGATCGGCCTGCATCAGTTCCTGAACGTGCCGATGTGGTTCCAGTTCGGTTCGTACACGAAGCCGGACGGCACGGTGGTGCACGGGGACATCAACATGTTCCTGGCGGGTGATCCGGACGCGGGTCAGTTCACGAGCGGCTTCTTTCCGATCATGATGTTCGCGCTGCCGGCCGCGGCGCTGGCGATCACGCACTGCGCGAAGCCGCACCGGCGCAAGGAGGTCGGCGGTCTCATGCTGTCGGTGGCGTTGACGTCGTTCGTGACGGGGATCACGGAGCCGCTGGAGTACTCGTTCCTGTTCGTCGCGCCGCTGTTGTACGGGATGCACGCGGTGCTGACGGGCGTGTCGATGGCGGTGACGTGGGGGCTGGGCGTGCACGACGGGTTCAGCTTCTCGGCGGGGCTGATCGACTACGTGATCAACTGGAATCTGGCGACGCGGCCGTGGCTGATCATTCCGATCGGTCTGTGTTTCGCGGTGGTGTACTACGTCGTCTTCCGGTTCGCGATCACGAAGTTCGATCTGAGGACTCCGGGGCGGGAGCCCGAGGAGGAGGTGGAGGACGTCACCAAGGTGTAGCGCTCACGTACCCTTGGGGTGTGGTCTCGCGAAGGCCCCCGGACCTCGGTCCGGGGGCCTTCGGCGCGCCCTCGCGCGGGCGCCCGCGGGGGCTTGACCGGGTACGGGGCGTAGTGCCTCCGTCGCGCAATCACGGGTTCCTTACGCAGCCTTCATCGTGCTACAACAGGTCTACACCACTGAGTGGTGTAGACCATCACCCGATGGAGGACGTATGAGCACCGCCACCGCAACGGCGGCCCCCGCAAAGAAGCGGGGACAGGGCCTTTTCCAGGGCCTGCAGAAGGTCGGCCGCAGCCTGCAGCTCCCGATCGCCGTACTGCCGGCGGCGGGCATCATGGTCCGGCTCGGCCAGGACGACATCTTCGGCAAGGACGGTCTCGGCTGGGACAAGGTCGCCGCCGTCTTCAACAACGCGGGCGGTGCCCTCACCGGCTCGCTGCCGATCCTGTTCTGCATAGGTGTCGCCATCGGCTTCGCCAAGAAGGCGGACGGCTCGACGGCGCTGGCCGCGGTGGTCGGATTCCTCGTCTACAGCAAGGTGCTGGAGGCCTTCCCGGTCACCGAGGCGGTGGTCCAGGACGGTGCGGACGTCGCCGCGACGTACAACAACCCAGGTGTGCTCGGCGGCATCATCATGGGTCTGCTCTCCGCCGTGCTGTGGCAGCGGTTCCACCGCACCAAGCTGGTGGACTGGCTCGGCTTCTTCAACGGCCGCCGCCTGGTGCCGATCATCATGGCGTTCGTCGGCATCGTCGTCGGTGTCTTCTTCGGCCTGGTCTGGGAGCCCATCGGCAACGGCATCTCCGACTTCGGCGAGTGGATGACCGGCCTCGGCGCGGGCGGTTCCGCCCTCTTCGGTGGCGTCAACCGCGCTCTGATCCCGGTCGGCATGCACCAGTTCGTGAACACCGTCGCCTGGTTCCAGCTCGGTGACTTCACGGACGCCGCGGGCCAGGTCTGGCAGGGCGACATCCCGCGCTTCCTGCACGGTGACCCGTCCGCGGGCATGTTCCAGGCGGGCTTCTTCCCGATCATGATGTTCGGTCTGCCGGCCGCCGCCCTGGCCATGGCGCACACCGCCCGTCCCGAGCGCCGCAAGGCCGTCCTCGGCATGATGGTCTCGCTCGCCCTGACCTCGTTCGTCACCGGTGTGACCGAGCCGATCGAGTTCTCGTTCATGTTCATCGCGCCGCTGCTGTACGTCATCCACGCGCTGCTCACCGCGGCGTCGATGGCGGTCACGTGGGGGCTGGGCGTGCACGACGGGTTCAACTTCTCGGCGGGCGCGATCGACTTCCTGCTGAACCTGAACCTGGCCACCAAGCCCTGGCTGATCATCCCGATCGGCCTGGTGTTCGCGGCGATCTACTACGTGACGTTCCGCTTCGCGATCGTCAAGTTCGACCTGAAGACCCCGGGCCGCGAGCCCGAGGAGGAGGTCGAGGACCTCACGAAGGCGTGAGTCCCCGCCGTACGGCATGACGAAGGCCCCGGAACCGGGAAGGTTCCGGGGCCTCCGCCATGTCCGCGTGCGCCCTAGATCTCGTACACCGCCCCCGGCGCCGCCAGGTGCACCGGCCCGTCGTAGACCTCCCGCGCGTGGGCCAGGTTGACCTGGGGGTCGGTCCACGGGGGGATGTGGGTGAGGACCAGGCGCCGGGCGTCGGCGCGGGCGGCGCTCTCGCCCGCCTCGCGGCCGTTGAGGTGCAGGTCGGGGATGTTCTCCTTGCCGTGCGTGAAGGCGGCCTCACACAGGAACAGGTCGGTGCCGCGGGCGAGTTCGTCCAGCGTGGCGGTGACGCCCGTGTCGCCGGAGTAGGTCAGCGACCGGCCGTCGTGCTCGACGCGGACGGCGTAGGCCTCCACGGGGTGGGCGACGCGTTCGGTGTGCACGGTGAAGGGTCCGACCTCGAAGGTGGACGGCTTGACCGTGTGGAAGTCGAAGACCTCGCTCATGGACGAGGCGGAGGGCGTGTCGGCGTAGGCGGTGGTGAGCCGGTGCTCGGTGCCCTCGGGTCCGAAGACCGGCAGGGGCTCGCAGCGACCGCCGTCGTGCCGGTAGTAGCGCGCCACGAAATAGGCGCACATGTCGATGCAGTGGTCGGCGTGCAGGTGGCTGAGGAAGATCGCGTCGAGGTCGTAGAGACCGCAGTGGCGCTGCAGCTCGCCGAGGGCGCCGTTGCCCATGTCGAGGAGCAGCCGGAAGCCGTCGGCCTCTACGAGGTAGCTCGAGCAGGCCGATTCCGCGGACGGGAACGACCCCGAGCAGCCGACGACGGTGAGCTTCATGAAGCAGAAACCTCCGCTGGCGCGTGTGGAGTGACGGGGGTCGTGCGGTTTGTCGAGCGTAAGGCGCAAAACCTTTGGTCGCTCCTCCGCCAGGGGCCGTTGTGGGCGAACTCACCTGTGGTGTCACCGGTTCGGCTGGAAGCGGGGCGCTCGGGGCCGTCCAGGGGGCGCGTGCGCGGAGTGTGCGCCGGTACCGTCGTCGGTATGGACACGTCCTGGTGGCTCGCTCTCGCGGCGGTGGTGGTGCTGGCGTTCGTCGCCGCGGTCGTCGACGGCCGCGGCCGGGGGCGGCGTCCGCCCCGGGCGGGAGGCATCCGGCGTCCGCCGGGCCGGCCGACGGGACCGGGGGGACGGGCGGTCCGGCCGCGGCCCGCGGAGATCTGGTGGGCGAACGTGCCGTACGAGGACGTGGCGGGTGCGAAGGACCGGCCGTGTCTGGTGATCGCGGTGCGCGGGCGGCGCGTGCTCGTCGCGAAGATCACCAGCCGGTACCGGGACGAGCGGGCGGGGGTGATCCCGTTGCCGCCGGGCTCGGTCGGGGACGCGCGGGGGCGGACGAGTTTCCTGGAGACGGACGAGCTGCGGGAGGTGCCGGTGGGGGATTTCCGGCGCCGGGTGGGGGTGGTGGACCCGGTCCTGTGGGACCAGGTCCGTCACCTCGCGCGGTAGTGCCGCCCCGTCAGGCCCAGAGCTGGCCCTGGAGGGTCTCGATGGCCTCTTCGGTGGTGGCCGCCGTGTAGACGCCGGTGGAGAGGTACTTCCAGCCGCCGTCGGCGACGACGAAGACGATGTCGGCGCTCTCGCCGGCCTTCACCGCCTTGTTGCCGACGCCGATCGCGGCGTGCAGGGCGGCGCCGGTGGAGACGCCCGCGAAGATGCCCTCCTGCTGGAGGAGTTCCCGGGTGCGGGTGACCGCGTCGGCGGAGCCCACGGAGAACCGGGTGGTGAGGACGGAGGCGTCGTAGAGCTCGGGTACGAAGCCCTCGTCGAGGTTGCGCAGGCCGTAGACCAGGTCGTCGTAGCGCGGTTCGGCGGCGACGATCTTCACGTCGGGCTTTTGCTCGCGCAGGTAGCGGCCGACGCCCATCAGGGTGCCGGTGGTGCCGAGGCCGGCCACGAAGTGGGTGACGGAGGGGAGGTCGGCGAGGATCTCCGGGCCGGTCGTCGCGTAGTGGGCGCCGGCGTTGTCCGGGTTGCCGTACTGGTAGAGCATCACCCAGTCCGGGTGCTCGGCCGAGAGCTCCTTGGCGACCCGTACGGCGGTGTTGGAGCCGCCCGCGGCCGGGGAGGAGATGATCTCCGCGCCCCACATGGCGAGCAGGTCCCGGCGCTCCTGGGAGGTGTTCTCGGGCATCACGCAGACGATGCGGTAGCCCTTGAGCCGGGCGGCCATGGCCAGCGAGATGCCGGTGTTGCCGCTGGTCGGCTCGAGGATGGTGCAGCCCGGGGTGAGGCGGCCGTCCTTCTCCGCCTGCTCGATCATGTGGAGCGCGGGGCGGTCCTTGACGGAGCCGGTCGGGTTGCGGTCCTCCAGCTTGGCCCAGATGCGGACGTCGGCGGACGGCGAGAGCCGCGGCAGGCGCACCAGAGGGGTGTTGCCCACCGCGGCCAGCGGGGAGTCGTAACGCATCGCGGGTCAGGCCATGCCGCCGGCGACGGCCGGCAGGATCGTGATGCTGTCGCCGTCGGTCAGCTTGGTGTCGATGCCGTCCAGGAAGCGGACGTCCTCGTCGTTCAGGTAGACGTTGACGAAGCGGCGGAGCTGGTCGCCGTTCTCCTGGTCGACGAGGCGGGCCCGGATGCCCGCGTGCCGGGTCTCGAGGTCGGCGAAGAGCTCGGTGAGGGTGTCCCCGGTGCCCTCCACCGCCTTCTGGCCGTCGGTGTACTGGCGGAGGATGGTCGGGATGCGGACCTCGATGGCCATGGCTGAGGGCTCCTGTCGGAAGGTGTCGTGGGTTCGGAAGCGCGCGGCGGCACGCGGCGGCCCGCCGCGGCTCACGGCCGTACGGCGGCAGCGGAAGATCAACAGATGGCGCTGTTCAGCCTGCACAGGTCGACGTGCAGGCGCGCCACGAGCAGCGTGCCCGGCGCCTTTTCGCTCACGTCGAGAAGAACCATGGGGTCATCGTATCGATTCCCGGTCCGGCTTCCGGAAGCCGATCTCATTGTTCGGACACATTCCATCCGGGGTTCGAGATGGGGCGGGGTTCGTCGGGGTCCGTCGGGGTCCGTCGGGGTCAGTACGCCTCGACGACCTCGACCTCCTCCTCCGTGACCTCTCCTTCCAGGATCCGGAACGACCTGAACTGGAAGTCGCCGGCGCCGTCGGTGTCCGCCGTGGAGACCAGGACGTAGTGGGCGCCGGGCTCGTTGGCGTAGCTGATGTCGGTGCGGGAGGGGTAGGCCTCGGTGGCGGTGTGGGAGTGGTAGATGACCACCGGCTCCTCGTCGCGGTCGTCCATCTCGCGGTAGAGCTTCAGCAGGTCCTGCGAGTCGAACTCGTAGAAGGTGGGCGAGCGGGCGGCGTTGAGCATGGGGACGAACCGTTCGGGGCGGCCCTGGCCCACCGGACCGGCCACCACGCCGCACGCCTCGTCGGGGTGGTCCTCGCGCGCGTGGGCGACGATCTGGTCGTACAGGGCCTGTGTGATGGTCAGCATGCGGTCAGCATAAGCAGAAGGGCCGGCCCGTACCGATGGGTGGTACGGACCGGCCCATATGCCGGACAGCGTGAGCGGCGGCCGGGCCGGGAGGGGGTGCCACGAGCACCCCGTGCGGCCGGACGTCGGCGGCGCCGTGGGGGGCGCCGGTCAGCCGATCTTCTCGAACTCCGGCTCGCCGCGCCGCTGGGTGACCTCCGGGTTGCGGCTCTTGAGCACCGCCCAGCCGATGCCGAGGGCGGCGGCCCAGCCGGCCATCACGTAGAGGCAGATGCGGGCGTCCGCGTCGTAGGCGATCAGGCCGGTGACGAAGAGCAGGAAGGCGATGGCGACGTAGGAGCACACCGAGCCGCCGGGTGCCGGGAAGGAGGAGGCGGGCAGGCGGCCCGCGACGACCTTGCGGCGGTAGAGGACGTGGCTGATCAGGATCATCAGCCAGGTCCAGATGCCGGCGGCGGTGGCGACGGAGGTGACGTAGCCGAAGGCCTTCTCCGGGACGATGTAGTTCAGGATCACGCCGATGCCCATGAAGATCACCGAGATGCCGATGCCGAGGGCCGGGGTCTTGGTGGACGACAGCCGGCTGAAGACCCTGGGCGCCTCGCCGTTGTCCGCGAGGGTGCGCAGCATGCGGCCCGTGGAGTACATGCCGGAGTTGCAGGAGGACAGGGCGGCGGTGAGCACGACGAAGTTGACGATGCCGGCGCCGGCCGGGATGCCGATGACCGTGAAGGCCTTCACGAAGGGGCTGACGCCCTCGGCGAACTCGGTCCACTTCACCACGGCCAGGATGACGGTGAGGGCACCGACGTAGAACAGGGCGATGCGCCACGGCAGGGTGTTGATCGCCTTGGGGAGGGTCTTCTCCGGGTCCTCGGACTCGCCGGCGGTGACGCCGACCAGCTCGACGGCGAGGTAGGCGAACATGACGCCCTGGAGGGTCATCAGGGAGGAGCCGATGCCCTTGGGGAAGAAGCCGTCGAACTCCCACAGGTTGGAGACGGCGGCGGTGTCGCCGGCCTGGCTGAAGCCGAGGGTGAGCACGCCGACGCCGATCACGATCATGCCGATGATGGCGGTGACCTTGACCATCGAGAACCAGAACTCGATCTCGCCGAAGAGCTTCACCGAGATCAGGTTGGCCGCGAACAGCAGGACCAGGAAGACCAGGGCGGAGACCCACTGCGGGATGTCCGGGAACCAGTAGTGGATGTAGATGGCGGCGGCGGTGAGTTCCGCCATGCCGGTGACCACCCACATCAGCCAGTAGGTCCAGCCGGTGAAGTAGCCGAAGAAGGGGCCGAGGAATTCGCGTGAGTACTCGGCGAAGGAGCCCGAGACCGGGCGGTAGAGCAGGAGCTCGCCGAGCGCCCGCATGATGAAGAAGATGATCACGCCTGCGAGGGCGTACATGAGGATGATGCTGGGGCCGGCCTTGGCGATGTTGGCCCCGGCGCCCAGGAAGAGGCCGACGCCGATGGCGCCGCCGATGGCGATCATCTGGACCTGGCGGCTGCCCAGCCCGCGCTCGTAGCCCTCTTCGGGGGCTTTCTCCGTGTCGACCTGCGCAGAGGTCATGTGTGGTGCGCCTTTCTCCATGCCGATCCGGGCCTTTCGTCGGCCTCGGATCGGATCTCGATCCCCCCGGATGATGGAGCTGAGCGGGCCTCACGTCCCGCTCGTGCCTGGCCGGCGGTCCGCCGGCTCGGTGGCGCACCCGGCCGAACATTCGGGTGGTGTTCGCCGGGCGGTCGTGAAGATTTACCACGACCGCAGCGCTGATCACAGGGGCGGCCTGTGATGTGTCGCACAAGCAGAAGCGGACGAACGGCGCCCTTGAGGTGCAAAAAGGGCGCCGCTTTGACGGGATCGTTATCCGGATTTGATGAACCGCTGAGCGGACACGGAGCGTGCGCGGAGGGTGGTGGCGGGTGTGGTGCCGAGTGTGGCGGGTGTGGTGCGAACCGCCCTGTTCAGGGCATGAGGGTCGCGACGAGCGACTCCTGGAGCCCGCCGAGCCACAGGTACGCCATCACCATCGGCTTGCGCGGGTCCTCGTCCGGGAGCCGGTAGAGCAGGTCGGTGTCGTCCTCGTCGGCGATCTCCAGCCGGGAGCCGATCGCCAGGCGCAGGTCGTTCAGGGCACCGAGCCACTGCCGGGACTCCTCGGCCGACAGCTTCAGCACCGCCCCGCTCTCGCCCGCCGCCTCGGACGCCAGGGCGTCCAGGGCACGGATCACCGCGAGCGCGTTCTCGCGCTTGCCGGCGCGCAGGTCGTTCTCGGTGTAGCGGCGGAACTCGGCGGAGTGCGCCCGCTGCTCCTCTGCCTCCTTGGCCTGCGGGGTGCCCTCGGGGTCGCCGTAGGCGTCCGGGAACAGGCGGCGCAGCACCGGGTCGGAGGGCGGTTCGCTCGGGCCCTCGGCGAAGAGTTCGGCGAGCGGGTCGTCGGAGGCGTTCTCGGCGGGACCGGGTCCGATCAGCTCCAGGAGCTGGACGGCCAGGGACCGGATGATGGAGATCTCGACGTCGTCGAGGGCGACGGCCGCGCCGCCGCCGGGGATCGGTTCGAATTGTCCGGGCATGAAGGCGATTCAGCTACTTCCGTCCTGCGGGCGGGCGTGGGTCATTTCCGGTCCTGCTGGAGGGTGGCCCACAGACCGTAGCCGTGCATGGCCTGGACATCCCGCTCCATCTCCTCGCGCGAGCCACTGGACACGACCGCCCGGCCCTTGTGGTGGACGTCGAGCATGAGCTTGGTGGCCTTGTCCTTCGAGTAGCCGAAGTAGGACTGGAAGACGTACGTCACGTAGCTCATGAGGTTGACGGGATCGTTGTGCACGATCGTCAGCCAGGGCACGTCGGGCTCGGGTACGGCGAATACCTCCTCCGCCGACTCGGTCTTCTCGATCTCCATGGGTGCGGCTGCCGTCACATGGCCCATGCTGCCACCACAGGGGGGCACCCGCACAAACGGGCCTGTGGGCCACGCCACTGGACCACAAATCGTCAGACTGACGAAATGGGGGTACGATTCTTTCCGTGCCGCATACACCGGGGGACGACCCCCCGGACCCCCGGCCGCCTCGGGGGACACCCGGCGAGTCATGGCTAGGAGAGTTTGGTGGGCGTAGCGGACCTTGGGCTGCCGGTGGACGTCCCGTCGACGGCGCTCTTCACGGACCAGTACGAGCTGACCATGCTGCGCGCCGCCCTGAAGGCGGGCACGGCCGGGCGGCGGAGCGTGTTCGAGGTCTTCACCAGGCGGTTGCCGAACGGGCGCCGCTACGGCGTCGTGGCGGGCACCGGCCGGGTGCTGGACGCGGTGGAGAACTTCCGCTTCGACACGGACGTCCTGCGCTTCCTGCGCGAGCGGGGCATCGTCGACGAGGAGACCCTGGACTGGCTCGCGGGGTACCGCTTCAGCGGGGACATCTGGGGCTACCCCGAGGGCGAGGTGTACTTCCCGGGCTCGCCGATCATGCGGGTCGAGGGGAGCTTCGGCGAGTGCGTGCTGCTGGAGACGGTGCTCCTGTCCATCCTCAACCACGACTCGGCGATCGCCGCCGCCGCCTCCCGCATGTCCTCCGCCGCCGGGGACCGCCCGCTGATCGAGATGGGCGCCCGCCGCACCCACGAGCTGGCCGCGGTGGCCGCCGCCCGCTCCGCCTACGTCGGCGGCTTCGCGACCACCTCCGACCTGGCCGCGGGCTTCCGCTACAACATCCCCACCGTCGGCACCTCCGCCCACGCCTTCACCCTGCTGCACGACAGCGAGCGCGACGCCTTCCGGGCCCAGGTGGACGCCCTCGGCCGGAACACCACGCTGCTGGTGGACACCTACGACGTCGCCGAGGCCGTCCGTACGGCCGTGGAGATCGCCGGGCCCGAGCTGGGCGCCGTGCGCATCGACTCCGGCGACCTGCTGCTGGTGGCTCACCGGGTGCGCCAGCAGCTGGACGAGCTGGGCGCCACGGAGACGAAGATCGTCGTGACCTCGGACCTGGACGAGTACGCCATCGCCTCGCTGGCGGCGGCGCCCGTGGACGCGTACGGCGTCGGCACCCAGCTGGTGACCGGGTCCGGGCACCCGACGGCCTCGATGGTCTACAAGCTCGTCGCCCGCGCCGAGTCCGGCGGCGCCGACGCGCCGCTGGTGCCGGTGGCCAAGAAGTCCAGCGGCGGCAAGACCTCGATCGGCGGACGCAAGTGGGCCGCCCGGCGGCAGGACCCGTACGGCTACGCCGAGGCCGAGGTCGTCGGCACCGGGCCCGTGCCCGCCGACCTCGCCGACCGGCAGCTCCTGGTCGAGCTGGTCAAGGGCGGTGAGGTCGTCGCCCGCGAGTCGCTGGACGTCGCCCGGGACCGGCACGCGGCGGCCCGCGCCAACCTGCCGCTGTCCGCCACCCAGCTCTCCCGGGGGGAACCCGTCATTCCGACGGAGTACGTGCACGGGGGCTCGGGTAGCTAAAGCTGGTGCGGCCCGACAGGCCCCGCACCCCCGCCCCCTCTTCACCTGTCCCCGCCCGTCCCGCCCGCCCCACGCGTCCCCCCGACCCCACAGTCGACCCAGTCGAAGGACACCGACCATGCGCCGCGCCTTGATCGTCGTTGACGTGCAGAACGACTTCTGCGAGGGAGGCAGTCTCGCGGTGGCCGGCGGTGCCGACGTGGCCGCCGCCATCACCGAGCTGATCGGGCAGGCGCCCGCCGGCTACCGCCACGTCGTGGCCACCCGCGACCACCACGTCGCACCGGGCGGCCACTTCGCCGACCACCCCGACTACGTCCACTCCTGGCCGGCGCACTGCGTCGCCGGCACGGAAGGGGTCGGCTTCCACCCGAACTTCGCCCCCGCCGTCGCCTCCGGCGCCATAGACGCCGTCTTCGACAAGGGGGCGTACGCGGCGGCCTACAGCGGTTTCGAGGGCTCCGACGAGAACGGCACGAAGCTCGCCGACTGGCTGCGCGACCGGAGGATCGACGAGGTGGACGTCGTGGGCATCGCCACCGACCACTGCGTACGGGCCACCGCCCTGGACGCCGTCCGCGAGGGTTTCCGCACGCAGGTGCTGCTCGACCTGACCGCCGGGGTGGCCGCTCAGACCACCGAGCGGGCGCTGGAGGAGCTGCGGAAGGCGGGCGTGGAGCTGTCGGGGAAGCCGGTCGTCCAGTAGTCCTACGCCTGTGCCGCGGGGCGTCGGAGCAGCGCCCGGATCGGGTGCCACAGCTCCTGGACCAGGTCCCCTCCGCCCGCTGCACCGGCCACCGGCGCCGTGCGCCATATCAGGCCGTCCGGGTGGTGCAGGACCGCCGTGATCTCGTCCGGGGTGGGCGGGGCGGCGTTGCCCCGCAGGTAGACCGACCGCAGGCCCAGGTTGCGCAGCCTGGTCAGGGCGCGCGCCCGGTTGAGCGCGTGGACGAGCACCCGGACGCCTCCGGGCCCGTCGGCGGCGGGGCTGGGCAGGTTCAGTGCCACCACCACGGTGCCGTTCGGCAGCTTGCAGAAGCCTCCTGCGGCCATGCGGTCATACCCCCGTGTCAGCCGGTGTCGGTCCGGTTGTCGAACCAGGTGTCAATAAGAGAACCACAGGACGCACCTAAACACGGATCGGCGGCGACCCGCCAGGGGGCCACCGCCGATCACGCTCTGACCTGGGCAGATGCTATTTACCTGCCCGCGGGACCCACCTCGAGCTCGATCGTCGAGCCGTCCTTGGCCTCCTTGAGGATCTTGACCTTGGTGTTGGTGTCAGTGACCTTGACGCCACCGGTCGGGTTCGACTCGTCGTAGTAGTCGCTCGTGCGGTCGTTGAAGACCGAGACGCCCTTCGAGCCCGGGAAGTACGTCGCCACGTCCGCCTTGTGCAGCGTGATGGCGTCCGTGCGGTAGAGGCTGAACGGCGAGTCGTACGCCTGGACGCGGTTGCGCAGCAGGGTGCCGTCCTTCCACTTCATCGCGGTCGGGTGCGAGTCGATCGGCAGGACCAGGCCGGTGCCCGGGTGCTGGCTGGTGTTGTTGTCCGCCTGGGAGGTGTCCCACTTCCAGATCAGCAGGCCGTTCTGGTAGGCGTAGTGCTCCACCCAGTTCGGGCGCGTCGTGAAGCCGAAGTTGTACGGGCCGGTCTTCAGCGTCTTGTCGTACGACACGTACTGCCGGTTCTCGGCGATGTAGTACTGCGCGTAGTCCTTGGTGAAGGAGGCGCCGACGCGGGAGAAGCCGGTGGCCGTCCAGGCGGCGTCCGCGCTCTCGGCGTTGTCGGTGAACAGCGCCTCGCCGTCCGCGGTGACCGCGATCGCGTCGGCCGTGAAGCCCTTCTGGGCCACGCCGCCGTCGGTCTGGTAGCGGAAGCGGACGTCGACCTTCTTGCCGGCGTAGGCGTCCAGGGAGTACGTGAACTTCTGGTGGCCGTCGAGCGTGCCGTGCAGGGCCGGCTTGTCGGCGGCGTCGCGCGGGATCGGCTGACCGTCCACCGTGCCGTCGACCGCGGTCCAGTTGGCGCCGCCGTCGGTGGAGACCTCGGTGTAGAGGTAGTCGTAGTTGGCCTCGATGTCGTACCAGCCGTCGAAGGTCAGCGCGGCGGACGACTTGCCGGTCAGGTCGACCGAGCGGCTCAGCGTGTTCTTGAGGTTGTCGCCGCTGCCGCTCCACCACTGGGTCCGGCCCTCGGCCGGGGTGACGATCTCGGTGGTGACGGCCTTCTTCGGCAGCTGGACGACCAGGCCCTGCTTGTGCTTGGTGTTGTACTCGGCGACGCCCAGCTTGTGCCAGGAGTTCACGCCGGCCTTGGCGGTGTCGTAGTTCAGCCAGCCGAGCTGGAGCTTGTCCCAGGCGGTCATGTCGCCGGGCAGGTCGCCGATCTCGTTGCGGCCGGTGCCGAGCCAGGAGCCGGAGGACATCAGCGTCCAGAAGCCGGTGGAGTTGTCGCCGCCGGCCGTGTCGTAGTGGTCCGGCAGACCGAGGTCGTGGCCGTACTCGTGGGCGTAGACGCCGAGGCCGCCGTTCTCCGGCTGGATGGTGTAGTCGCCGACCCAGACGCCGGTGGAGCCGATCTGCGCGCCGCCGAGCTTGTTCTGCTCGGGGCCGGAGGCGCCGGCGTCGGTGCCGAAGGCGTACCAGCGGTGGGCCCAGATGGCGTCCGTGCCCTGGACGCCGCCGCCCGCGGACTCGTCCTCGCCGGCGTGCACGATCTGGAAGTGGTCGATGTAGCCGTCGGGCTCGTTGAAGTCGCCGTCGCCGTCGAAGTCGTAGCGGTCCCACTCGTCGAACCGGGCGACGTCCGCCTTGATCTGGGCGTCGGTGCGACCGGCGGCCTTCTGCTCGGCGACCCAGGCGTTCAGGCCGTCGCTGACGACGTTCCACACGCTCGGGCAGTTGGTGTCGCCGCAGGCGTTGTTGCCGTAACGGGCCTCGTTGTAGGGGACCTTGACCCAGTCGGAGACCTCGCCGTCGACCGAGTAGCGGCCGGAGGACTGCTTCTCGTAGTAGGTCTTGACCGAGTCGACGCCCTTGCCGGAGCCGAAGTACAGGTCCTGGAAGTGCTGCTGGTCGTAGTCGGCCTTCCAGGCCGTGGAGTTGTCCGTCCTGCGGTCCGGCTTGGCTATCTGGTTGTGCAGCGGGCCCGCGTCGCCGCCGTAGCGGCTGTCGACCTTGTCGCCGAACTCGACCAGGATGGTGAAGATCTTGTCGGTCTTCTCCCGGCCCAGCTCGACGTACTTGCTGTCGCCCTTCTTGCTCTTGAGCTGGACGACCTTCGAGCCGTCCTTGCTCTTCACCGAGGCCTCGCCGGATATGACCTGGTTCAGGGCCTCCTCGCGCTGGGCGTCCTGAGTCCTGCTCAGCGGGCCCTCGAGGTCGTGGGAGTGCGTGCCCTTCTCCGGGTGCGGGTCGTGGCGGTCCACGGCTTCCGGCCGGGCGGGCGAGTCCGCCTGCGCCACACCGGCCGCGGAGAGCGTGGCGGTGGCCGCGGCGAGTGCGACGGCGGTCGCCGCCGTTCTGAACGTCCAGGATCCTCTGGTCACTTGAGTTCCTCCCCCGCGTTCACGCGCGCGGAAGGGGGGACAAGGACAGGGCAAAGTCCGCGCACACGTGATCAACGCGTGTAGTCAAGTGACGACATTTGACTAGAGGTTCGACAGAAAAGACAGACCTTGACTTGGGCAGAACAAGTGCACTATGCGGAGTCGGCGTTCGCTTTGCGGACACCGGACCGCCCGCATCCCGGCCGGCGTCGCCGTCACGCTCTTCCAACGGGCGCGTACCGCCGTCCACTTGCCGGACGTCATGAATCCGTGCGCCCCCCGTGCATCGGCCCTGTCGGCTGGGTCACGCTTACTGCCGGTTCCCCTCGGGCACACAGCCCGTTAGAGTCGCTTGGCAGAAAGCCCGGAAACCGGTGGAATGCCAGGCCGACAGCACGTCTCACCCACAGATTGCCTTCCGAGGACACGATGGCCATGCCCCGTCCGACTGCCGCACAGTTCGCCTACGGTTCGTGCACGGTGATCTTCTCGACGCTCGCCATGCTGCTGCTGTCCCGGACGAGTTCGGGTCCCGGAGTCGCTGTCGTCGCCGTCGCGGCGCTCGCCCTCGGGCTGCTGGTCGCCATGACGGTGCCGCTGCCCAGGACGCGCACGGTGACCGCCGTGCCGAACCGCACGCCCGCCGCGGCCCAGGAGCCGGTGCCGGCGGCGCCGGTCGCCGCGGGGTCGGGCGAACCGGCACGCGGGCGGGCCGCCTGACCCTCACCGGCCTCCTGCCGGGCCGTCAACGGGTGCTGACCACCACCGTCTTGGCCGCCTTGTCGTGCAGGCCCTGTTTGTAAGGCCGGTCGAAGAAGCTCCAGCCCCCCGCGATGACCGTCCAGACACAGGCGCAGCAGAACGCGAACGGGATCCACAGCACCAGGGCGCGGACCAGCGACGTCTGCACCGAGGGCGTGGCGCCGTCGTCCAGGTTGGCCACCCGCAGGCCGAGCCACTTCTTGCCGAGGGTCTGGCCCCTGCTGGCGGTCATGTAGGTGTCGTAGGCGATGTAGAGCACGGCGGCGATCAGGGACTGCCCGAAGGACTTGCCCGCCTCGACCTGGTCGCCGTCCACGTCGTACTCCTGGACGTTGAACGCCCAGCTGAGCAGCCAGACCACGATGCCCACGAGGATCATGTCGATGATCCGCGCGAGGGTGCGCCGACCGCTGTCGGCGAGCGGGGGCATGCCGGCGAGCGGGTCGGTGGGGAAGGATCCGCCACCGTACGGATCACCGCCGTAGGGTCCCCCTCCTCCGCCGCCGTAAGGGCCGCCTCCACCGCCGTAGGGGCCGCCTCCGCCGCCGGGGGGCGGGGGGTGGCTTCCGCCGTACGGTGGCGGCTGGCCGGGACCGCCGGGCGGGGGCGGGCTGTCGTACGGCGAGCCCGCGCCGCCCGTGCCCGCGCCGGTGCCGGGGCCGGGCTCCGGGCCCGGTCCGGGGGTCGGGGGGCGTTTCCTGAACGGGTCGTCTTCCGGCGGCTGCCCGCCGGGGCCGGGGGGCGGTTCGCTGCTCATGGCCCGAGTCGACCGCGAACCCCCGGACAACGCATCCGGCGAGCCGCCGTCCGGAGTACGGCGTGCCCGTGGGGGTGGGTGGGCGGTCAGTGCGCCACGAAGGTACGGGCCGCCTTGTCGTGCCAGCACTGGTGCCACGGCCGGTCGAACAGGCACCACGCCACGCCGACGACACCGACGGCCAGGAGGCCGGGGACGCTGTAGACCAGCCAGCGGCGCAGGGACGCGCCGAAGGACGGGGGCTCGTGGCCCTCGATGTCCCGTACCTCCAGGCCCAGCAGCTTCTTGCCCAGGGTGCGGCCCCACTTGGCGGTGGGCAGCGCCTCGTAGACGACGCCGAAGAGCAGCAGGACGGCCAGCACGATGCCCAGGTACGTGGCCGTGGTGCCGTCGAGCAGCCAGACCGTGACGGTCTCGCCGGAGAGCTTGGCCTCGTCGATCTTGTCGTTGACGTGGTCGATCGCCTTGGTGCCGAGGGGCACGGCGGCCACGGCGGTGACGGCGGCGAGGACGAGGGTGTCGATCAGCCGCGCGGCCAGCCGCTTGCCGAGTCCGGCGGGGCGCGCCGCCGCCTGGCGCCGGGCGGCGGCCTGGAACACGTCCTCGACCGGCGGCTTCCAGGGCGCGACGGGCTGCTCGTCCCCGCCGGCGCCGGCGAGCTGGTGCACCTGCTGCGCCCAGGAGGACTGACCGCCGCCGGGCCCGGCCGTGATCGGGGCCGGGGCGGCCGGCTGCGGGCCGGCGGGCTGGGCGGCGCCGGGCAGCGGGCCGGCAGGCTGCGAGGCGGCGGGCAGCGGGGCGACGGGCTGGGAGGTGGCGGGCAGCGGGGCGACGGGCTGGGAGGTGACGGGCAGCGGGCCGGCAGGCTGCTGCGAGGCGGCGGGCAGCGGGGCGGCGGCCTGGTGGGGGACGGCCGGACCGGTCGCGCCGCCCGTCCGCTGCGGGCCGGAGGGGGCCGTCGGTGCGCCGGCCCCGGGGCCCTGCGCGGCCTGCCCGGTGCCGAAGCCGGGGCCGCCCGTGCCGGGGACCGCGCGGAAGGTGAGGGTGCCGTCGTCGGCGGCGCCGTCCGCGGCCGGAGTGCCCTGGGCCCCCTCCGTCGGGCGCCGGAAGACGAAGGTGTTGCCCGACCCGGCCTCCGCCTCACCGGACGCGGCCCCCGCCGAGCCGTCCGCCCCCGCGGCACGGGGATCGCTCGCGGTCCCCCCACCGGCGGATCCCGTACCGGAACCCTGGCGCCCGGAGCCACCGGTGCCGTTCTCCGAACCGGCGTCGGCCGCCGCTCCCCCGGCCTCCCGCGCGTGCGGGACCCGCGGGTCCGGGCCCTGGGCTGTGCCCGGCCAGGCGACGAGGTGGTTCGGGTCACCGGCGTAGCCGGACCGGTGGGAGCCGTCGGCGCCCCAGGCCGAGGCGGGCTCCGGGCGGCCGCCGTGCTGGGACGCGGCGGCGGGCGGCGCCTCCTCGACCGGGTCCTCGTCGAAGAAGTGCGGGCCGGTCTCCTCCACGGAGGCCCGCGCGCCGGGCGGCGGCGCGAGCGGCTCGCCGTCCTTGGGTGCGGGCCGGCTCGTGCCCGGCATCCAGGAGGCGCCGTTCCAGTACCGGACATATCCAGGAATGGACGGGTCCGGGTAATACCCTTCGCGGGGCCTGTCGTCGCCGGGGGCCGGGGTTGGGGCGCTCATGTCCGTCGTCCCGTATCTGCTCGGGGGTTGATAGGGGGGCCTCAACATCTATCAGACGGGCGCAATCCGCACCGCCGGTCCCGCCGGACCCGCCCCTTTCGGGCAACCTCGTGCACACACCTTCACACCCGGGGCGGAGCCGGGAAAGAAGTCGGTGGCGGAGGACGCGGGGTCAGAACAGCTTGCCCGGGTTGAGGATGCCCAGCGGGTCGAAGACCTGTTTGACGGCCCGTTGCATCTCCAGGCCCACCGGGCCGATCTCGCGGGCCAGCCACTCCTTCTTCAGCACGCCCACGCCGTGCTCGCCGGTGATGGTGCCGCCGAGTTCCAGGCCGAGGGCCATGATCTCGTCGAAGGACTCGCGGGCCCGCCGCGACTCGTCGGGGTCCGCCGCGTCGAAGCAGACGGTGGGGTGGGTGTTGCCGTCGCCCGCGTGGGCGCAGACCCCGATGGTGAGGTCGTACTTCGCCGCGACGCGCTCGATGCCCTCCAGCATGTCACCGAGCCGGGACCGGGGCACGCACACGTCGTCGATCATCGTCGTGCCCTTGACGGCTTCCAGCGCGGTGAGCGACAGGCGCCGCGCCTGGAGGAGGAGTTCCGACTCGGCCGCGTCGTCGGCGGGGACCACCTGCGTGGCGCCCGCGGCCTCGCACAGCGCGCCGACGGCGGCGAGGTCGGCGGCCGGGTCGACCGTGTCGAAGGCGGCCAGCAACAAGGCTTCCGTGGTTTCCGGCAGCCCCATGTGGGCGAGGTCGTTGACGGCCTTGACGGTCGTGCGGTCCATCAGTTCGAGGAGGGAGGGCACGTGCCCGCCCTCCATGATCCGGCAGATCGCGTCGCAGGCGGCGGACGCGGAGGCGAACTCGGCGGCCAGCACCAGTTGCTCGGGCGGCTTGGGGCGCAGGGCGAGAACGGCCCGTACGACGATGCCCAGGGAGCCCTCGGAGCCGACGAACAGGCGGGTGAGGTCGTACCCGGCGACGCCCTTGGCGGTGCGGCGGCCGGTGGACATCAGGCGGCCGTCGGCGAGGACGACGTCCAGACCGAGGACGTACTCGGCCGTCACCCCGTACTTGACGCAGCACAGGCCGCCGGAGGCGGTGCCGATGTTGCCGCCGATGGTGCACGTCTCCCAGCTGGAGGGGTCGGGCGGGTAGTACAGGCCGTGTTCGCCGACCGCGCGGGAGAGCGTGGCGTTGACGACGCCCGGTTCGACGACGGCGACGCGGTCGACCGGGTTGATCTCCAGGATGCGGTCCATCCTGGTGAGGGAGAGGACCACGCAGCCGTCGGTGGCGTTGGCCCCGCCGGACAGGCCGGTGCGGGCGCCCTGCGGGACGACCGGGACGCGCAGCTCGGTGGCGGTGCGCATGACGTGCTGGACGTCCTCCACGGTGCGCGGCAGGACGACCACGGCGGGGGCGCCGGCCGGGCAGAAGCTCGCCATGTCGTTGGCGTAGGAGGCCGTGACGTCGGGGTCGGTGAGGACGGCCTCGGCGGGCAGGCCGGCGAGCAGCCGGTCGACGAGGGTGCCGGGGACCGCCGTGGCTGCGTCGTCCTCGTCGCGAGGCGCTTCGATACGGCTCATGATCAGAGGTTCGCACCCGGGGGCACCGATGTGAACCCCGTCGGGCCTCTCCGGTGTGGGCGCCCGGGGCGGGGCGCGCCGGTGGCGAGGGGGGCACCGGCGGGCTGGGCGGGCCCTCCGTGGAGGGCCCGCCCCGGTGGCCGCCGCTGCCGTCAGAGGTTGCCGCGCCTGGCCTGTTCGCGCTCGATCGCCTCGAACAGGGCCTTGAAGTTGCCCTTGCCGAAGCCCATCGAGCCGTGCCGTTCGATGAGCTCGAAGAAGACGGTCGGGCGGTCCTGGACCGGCTTGGTGAAGATCTGCAGCAGGTAGCCGTCCTCGTCGCGGTCGACGAGGATCTTCAGCTCGCGCAGCGTCTCGACGGGCACCCGGGTCTCCCCCGCCCACTCGCCGAGCGTGTCGTAGTACGAGTCGGGGGTGTCCAGGAACTGGACACCGGACGCCTTCATCGTGCGCACGGTCTGCACGATGTCGTTGGTGTTCAGCGCGATGTGCTGGACGCCGGCGCCGCCGTAGAACTCGAGGTACTCGTCGATCTGGGACTTCTTCTTGGCGACGGCGGGCTCGTTGATCGGGAACTTGACCTTGAGGGTGCCGTCGGCGACGACCTTGGACATCAGCGCGCTGTACTCGGTGGCGATGTCGTCGCCCACGAACTCCTTCATGTTCGTGAAGCCCATGACCTTGTTGTAGAAGCCGACCCATTCGTTCATGCGGCCGAGTTCGACGTTGCCGACGCAGTGGTCGACGGCCTGGAAGGTGCGCTGCGCGGGCGGCTCGACGATCGGCGCGGCGGCGGCGTAGCCGGGCAGGTAGGGGCCGTCGTAGCCGGTGCGCTCGACGAGGGTGTGGCGGGTCTCGCCGTAGGTGGCGATGGCGGCGAGGACCACGGTGCCGTGCTCGTCCTTGACCTCGTGGGGCTCGGCGAGGGAGCGGGCGCCGTGCTCGACGGCGTAGGCGTGGGCGGCGCGCGCGTCCGGGACCTCGATGGCGAGGTCGACGACGCCGTCGCCGTGCTCGGCCACGTGCTGGGTGAGGAAGCGGCCCCAGTCGGTGGTGGGCTTGATGACGGAGGTGAGGACGAAGCGGGCGGAGCCGTTCTCCAGGACGTAGCTCGCGGTCTCGCGGCTGCCGTTCTCCGGTCCGGAGTAGGCGACCAGCCGCATGCCGAAGGCGGTGGAGTAGTAGTGCGCCGCCTGCTTGGCGTTGCCCACGGCGAAGACGACCGCGTCCATTCCCTTGACCGGGAAGGGATCGGCCTGCCGGGCGGTGTCGGGAGTGTGGTGTGTGGTCTGCGTCATAGCCGCAGGTTCTCCCGCGTCTGCAAGGTGCGCAATAGTTCGCGCATTCGCTGGGCAATCTGACCAGTGATACGCCGGTGGGGGCGGGCGATGTGTACAGGATGACCAGCCGGGAGGGTGCGGGGATGGGGATCGATCGACTGGACGGGCGGATCATCGGCCTGCTGGCCCGGGAGCCGCGGACAGGGGTGCTGGAGATGTCCCGGCGGCTGGGGGTGGCGCGCGGCACCGTGCAGGCGCGCCTGGACCGCCTTCAGTCGAACGGCGTCATCCGCGGATTCGGTCCGGAGGTGGACCCGGCGGCGCTCGGGTACCCGGTGACCGCGTTCGCGACGCTGGAGATCCGGCAGGGCCAAGGAGCCGACGTACGGGCGCACTTGGCGACCGTTCCGGAGGTGCTGGAGCTGCACACCACGACCGGCACCGGGGACATGCTGTGCCGGCTGGTGGCCCGCTCTAACGCGGATCTCCAGCGGGTGATCGACCGGGTTGTCGGTTTTGATGGCATCGTCCGGGCCGCCACGGCGATCGTCATGGAGAACCCCGTTCCGCTGCGGATCATCCCGCTGGTGGAGCAGGCGGCCCGCGACCAGGGCAGCAGCGACTGAGACCGGCCGACCGGAGGTGAGCGGCGGTGAACTTCTGGGAGTTCCTGGGCAGCCGCCACCAGCAGCTGCTCACCGACGCCTACCAGCACGCCAGCGCGGTCTTCCAGTGCATGGTCGTGGCGACGCTGCTCGGGGTCCTGATCGGCACGGTCACCTACCGCAGCGAGTGGGCGGGGAACCTGGCGACCCTGACCACGTCGACCATCCTGACCATTCCGTCGCTGGCCATGATCGGTCTGCTCATCCCGGTCGTGGGCCTGGGGGTGCCGCCGACGGTGACCGCGCTGACCCTGTACGGGCTGCTGCCGATCGTGCGCAACGCGATCGTCGGTCTGCGCGGGGTCGACCCGGCGCTGGTGGACGCGGCCAAGGGCATCGGCATGTCGCGTGCGGCCCGGCTGCTGCGGGTGGAGCTGCCGCTGGCCTGGCCGCCGATCCTCACCGGGGTCCGGGTCTCGACGCAGATGCTGATGGGCATCGCCGCGATCGCCGCCTACGCCTCCGGCCCGGGCCTCGGCAACGAGATCTTCCGCGGGATCGCCTCGCTGGGCAGCAGGAACGCGCTCAACCAGGTCCTCTCGGGCACGCTCGGGATCATCGTCCTGGCGCTGCTGTTCGACGCCGCGTACGTCCTGCTCGGGCGGCTGACCATTCCGAGGGGGATCCGTGCCTGAGACGACCGGGCCCGCTGGGACGACCGGTGACGGCGCCACCGCCACCGGGGCGACCATCGAGCTGGAGTCCCTCACCAAGCGCTACCCCGGCAATCCGCAGCCGGCCGTCGACAACGTGTCGATGGAGATCAGGGCCGGCGAGACGGTGATCTTCGTCGGCCCCTCGGGCTGCGGCAAGTCCACCACCCTGAAGATGATCAACAGACTGATCGAGCCCAGCGGCGGGCGCATCCGCATCAACGGCGAGGACGTCACCGACATCGACCCGGTGAAGCTGCGCCGGAAGGTCGGGTACGCGATCCAGTCCTCCGGTCTCTTCCCGCACATGACGGTCGCGCAGAACATCGCGCTGGTACCGAAGATGATCGGCTGGTCGAAGGCGCGGATCCGGTCGCGGGTGGAGGAGATGCTCGACCTGGTGGGGCTGGACGCCGCGGAGTTCCACGGCCGCTATCCGCGTCAGCTCTCCGGCGGCCAGCAGCAGCGGGTGGGCGTGGCGCGGGCACTGGCGGCCGATCCGCCGGTGCTGCTGATGGACGAGCCGTTCGGCGCGGTCGACCCGATCACCCGGGACCACCTCCAGGACGAGCTGATCCGGCTCCAGCGCGAGCTGCACAAGACGATCGTCTTCGTCACCCACGACTTCGACGAGGCGATCAAGCTGGGCGACCGGATCGCCGTGCTGCGCGAACGCTCCCACATCGCGCAGTTCGACACCCCGGAGGCCATCCTCACCAACCCGGCGGACGACTTCGTCTCCGGTTTCGTGGGCGCCGGGGCGGCCCTGAAGCGGCTGAACCTGACCCGCGTGCGGGACGTGGGGATCACCGACTACCCGACGGTGACCGTGGAGGACCCGCTCCAGCACATCTTCGACCGGCTGCGGGCGGCCGGCACCAACGAGATCCTGCTCCTCGACCGGCGCGGGCGGCCCTACAAGTGGCTGCGGCGCGGCGACCTGATGCGGGCCAGGGGTTCGCTGGCGCGGGCCGGAACGCTGGTGCACGACACGGTGACCCGGGACGCCACGCTGCGGGACGCGCTGGAGGCGGTGCTGACCGACAACACGGGGCGGGTCGCGGTCACCGGGCGGCGCGGGCAGTACGAGGGCGTCGTCGACATGGAGACGCTGATGAACTCCGTGCACGAGATGCTGGAGGCCGACCGGCTCGACGCGCTGGAGCACCAGCACGACCTGGAGGAGGCCCGGGCCGCTCAGACGCACTCCGAGCAGGAGGGCGTCGGCGGCTTCGAAGGCCCGGGAGGTCCCGGAGGCCCGGGAGGTCCCGGAGGTCCCGGAGGCTTCGGAGGGGAGGCGAAGGCGTGAGCACCGCTTCCGGCCGGCGGCCCGACGGCGGCCACGAGGACGCTGTCGCCCACGACGACGAGGACGAGGACGAGGCGGGGCAGGAGCTCCGCCCGCCGTCCCCGGCCGCGACCGGGCGGCGGGTCACCTGGCAGAAGCTGACCTTCCTGCCCGCGGTCCTGGTCGCCCTGCTGCTGGCGACCTGGCTGTGGTTCCGGCAGGCCGAGCTGGATGCACTGAGCCAGAACGCCCTGTCGAACGGCCAGGTCACCAAGGCCCTGTGGCAGCACGTCCAGCTCACGGTGATCTCCACCTTCTTCGTGCTGATCATCGCCATCCCGCTGGGCGTCCTGCTGACCCGCCGGATGTTCCGCAGGGCCACGCCGGTGGCGATGGCGTTCGCCAACATGGGACAGGCCACCCCGGCGATCGGCCTGCTGGCGCTGCTGGTGATCTGGCTGGGCATCGGCCGCAGGGCCGCTCTGATCGGCATCATCGTCTACGCCGTCCTGCCGGTGCTCTCCAACACCATCGCGGGCCTGAAGGCGAACGACCCGACGCTGCTGGAGGCGGCCCGCGGCATCGGCATGTCCCCCCTGGGCGTGCTCACGCGCGTGGAGCTGCCGCTGGCCGTCCCGCTCATCCTGGCCGGTGTGCGCACGGCCCTGGTGCTGAACGTCGGTACGGCGACCCTGGCGACCTTCGGCGGGGGCGGCGGCCTGGGCGTGCTGATCACCACGGGCATCACCAGCCAGCGCATGCCGGTGCTGGTGCTCGGCTCGATCCTCACCGTCGCCCTCGCGCTGCTGGTGGACTGGCTGGCCTCGCTCGCCGAGCTGCTGCTGCGCCCGCACGGTCTGGAGGCGGGGACATGAGACGGCGTACGTCGCTGCTGCCGGCCGCCGCGGTCCTGGCGGTGGTCGCCAGTTGCGGCCTGACCAGCGGCTCCCCCATGGTCGACGACGTCGAGCCCGGCTCGATCGGGAAGGGCCGGCCGCTGGAGGGTGCCGATCTCGCCGTCACCTCCAAGCAGTTCACCGAGCAGCTGGTCCTCGGCGCGGTCATGGGTATCGCCTTCGAGGCGGCCGGCGCCGAGGTGCTCGACCGCACCGGCATCCAGGGCTCCGTCGGCACCCGCGCGGCGGTCGAGAACGGCGACGCGGACGCCGCGTACGAGTACACGGGCACCGCCTGGATCACGTACCTGGGCCACAGCCGGCCGATCCCCGACCCGCGGCAGCAGTGGGAGGCGGTACGGGACGCCGATGCGAGGAAGGGGCTGACCTGGCTGGCGCCCGCGTCGTTGAACAACACCTACGCGCTGGCGATGAACCAGGCCAACCACCGGAAGTACCGCACGACGACCATGTCCGAGGTGGCCGAGCTGGCGAAGAAGGACCCCGGCGCGGTGACGCTCTGCGTGGAGGGCGAGTTCGCCAACCGCGCGGACGGGCTGCCGGGGCTGCAGAAGGCGTACGGGATGAGCATCCCGGCCCGGAACAGCACGCAGATGGACACCGGCATCATCTACACGCAGACCGCGAAGGGCGCCTGTACGTACGGCGAGGTGTACACCACCGACGGGCGGATCAAGTCCATGGACCTGGTGGTGATGGAGGACGACAAGAAGTTCTTCCCGAACTACAACGCGGCGCCCATGGTCCGCACGGACACCCTGGAGAAGTGGCCGGCGATCGCCTCCGTCCTCGCCCCGGTCACCGAGGCGCTGACCAACGAGGTCGCGCGGACGCTGAACGCGAAGGTCGACGTGGACGGGGAGGACCCGCACCAGGTGGCGCTGGACTGGATGGTGGAGAAGGGCTTCGTGAAGGAGAGCTGAGCCCCGCGCGGCAGGATCGGCAGGGCGCGCTCAGCACGCCCTCAGCAGGCGGGGACCTCGCCCTTGCCCGAATCCAGGGCCCGCAGCGAGTCGACCGCGCCCTTGAGGGTGGTGACCGGGATGAGCCTGAGCCCCTTCGGCAGCTGTGCCTGCGCCTCCGAGCACTCCGCCTTCGGCACCAGGAAGACGGTGGCCCCGTCCCGCCGGGCGGACTGCGTCTTCAGCGGCACGCCGCCGACGGCGCCGACCTTGCCGCCGGAGGTGATCGTGCCGGTACCGGCGATGACCCGGCCGCCGGTGAGGTCGTCGGCGCCCAGCTTGTCGATGATGCCGAGGGAGAACAGCAGACCGGCGCTGGGGCCGCCGACGCGCTCCAGGCTCAGGCTGACGTCGACGCCCGAGTCCTCGAGGTCCAGGTAGCCCAGCGCGGCCGTGACCGCCGCGTCCTGGGACTCCTTCATCTGCTCCGCGTTGTGCTCCTCGATCTCCTTGAGATCGTCGCCGCTCGGATAGACGGCGTCGCGCGGCATCACCGCCCGATCGGTGTCGAACCAGTTGCCGATCACGTCACCGAGGTGGATGCTCGCCTCCGGGCCGGTCGCCTCGATCGCGGTCATCCGCAGCTGCCCGCTCGTGTCGTGGGTCGGCGCCCCCTTGATCGTGATCACCGGCGCGCCCCGGTGGCTGCCGAGCACGTCGGCCGTCAGCCCGGGCCGCGCCACGGAGAACGGCAACGGCGCGAACAGGACGGCGGCGAGCAGCGCCACGACGGGCAGAGCACAGACGGCGAGAGCCTGGGGGCGTGTGAGACGAGAGAGCACGGGGTCAATCTAACGCGCGGTGGCTGCCGCCCCGGCTGCGGGCAGCGCGGCCCGCCCGCGCGGCCGCGGACAGCCCACCATGGGTACGGCCCCGCCCCGGGAGGCGTCTCACGCGTTCGAGGGCGTGGCGCGCAGGCCGCCGAGCAAGGTGGCCAGGTAGCGGTGCGCGGTGCCGACCCGGTCGGCGGCGGCGCCGCCGTGGACGTCCACGGCGTAGGCGATGCCGCACATGAGCGGGACCATGTCGGCGGCGGCCAGGCCGACACGGATGGTCCCGGCCTCGCGGGCCCGGTCGAAGAGTTCGGTGCCGGTCGACCACAGCGACGCCTTGAGCTCCCTGGTACGCGGCAGGGCTTCCTCCGGTGCGGCGGTGACCGGGGCCAGGGAGGCGTCGGTGACCTGCGCCTCGACGGTACGGGTGAGGAAGCCCTCGAGCGCCCGCCAGGGGTCGGTGTCGGCCAGCGCCTGCTCGCCGTGCGCGACCAGGGCTTCCAGGCAGGGGGTGGCGACGGTCTCCAGCAACGCCTCGGGGGTGGAGAAGTGCCGGTAGACGGTGCCGACGCCGAGTCCCGCGCGGCGGGCGACGTCGTTGAGCTGCAAGGGTGTGCCCTGCTCGACCAACTCACGGGCGACGGCGACGATCCGTTCCCAGTTGCGGGCCGCGTCCTTGCGCAGTGGCGTCGTCGTCATGGGGACATGTTAATCGGATGGCTCATCCGGATGGCCTGCCCGTCCGGGCCGGCCCCGCCTGACGGGTCAGGTCGCCACGAGGGGCGCGTACCGCTCGCCGAGCCGGCGCACGGCCTCCGCGAGGCGGGGGTCGGTCGCCGCGCGGAACGGCGCCACCGGGCGCGACCGTGCGCCGATGACGATGCCGGTCCGGCCCGTCAGAGCCTCGTCGGTGGCGGCGACGATCGAGGGCCGGGCGGCCTCGGACGCCGGACCCGACGTCGAGCGTTCGAACTTACGGCGCACCAGCGGCCACAGCAGACGCAGGGCCGGAGAGACGATCTTCGGGTCGGTCATGGTGCCGTCGGTCATGGCGGTCGCGGCGCCTCCGGGGTCGGCGGCGAACACCGAGACGCCCGTACCCTCCAGTCGCGTCGCCAGGTCGAGCGTGTGGGCGAGGTGGGCCAGCTTCGCGCGACCGTACCAGTGGAAACCGTAGTAGCCGCCGGGCGGCTCGACGGCGTCGAAGACCCGCTTGGCGGCGACCACCGCGGCCGAGGTCACGTTCACGATCCTGCTCGGCGCACCGGCCGTCAGCGTGGGCAGCAGCAGTTCCGTCAGCAGATACGGCGAAAGGTGGTTGACGACGAACGACGCCTCCACGCCGTCCATGGCCAGTCGCTCGGGGAACATCCCCCCGACGTTGTTGACCAGCACGGTCAGCGGTTCACCGGAGGCGGCGTGGTCGGAGGCGATCCGGTCGGCGAGCGCGCGCACGGCGTCGAGCGAGCCCAGGTCGGCGGACAGGAACCGGCCGGGGCGTTCCGGGTTCGCCGCGGTGATGCGGTCGACCGCCCGGGCGCCCCGGTCGGCGTCGCGTCCGACCACGGTGACGGAGAAGCCGGCGGCGGCCAGCCCCAGCGCCGTCTCCATTCCGATACCGGCCGTCCCGGCCGTGACCACGGCTGTCTTCCTCATGCGCCCCTCCACCAACATCCGGATACTCCATCCGGTTATCGGGACGGTAACACATATTCGGATGAGCTATCCGGTTAGCGGTGCCCTTGCGCCCGCGCCCCAGGGGGGAGCTGTCCTCGTGGGTCTCAAAGGCGCCCTCGAAGCCGCGCTCGAAGGCGTTCACCGAGCACGACGTCATGCGGAAGCCGCTCCAGCTCCTGGTCACCCACGTCCACGCCCTGCCGCCCGAGGACGCCGGCCAGGTGGCGCCAGTGGGCAGCCGCCATCCGCTCATGCGTCTCGCCGTCGACCGGCTCGTCCGGCCCGACCACCGTGCGGGCATCCTCCTCGATGTCCGAGGCCGTGATCCGGTCCCCGGGATCCGCCGAGGCCGAGGAACTCCAGCCCCAGCCACGGCCGTCGAGCAACACCAGGCTGCGGCCGTCCGCAAGGACGGCTTCCAGCCGTGCCGACACCGACATCTGCCGAGCGTCCGCGACGTCGTCGCCCAGATCGACGTGCGTGACCAACCCGGTCACCACGGTCATGCCGCTCCCCTTTTCGGCTTTCGGCCGGCCGGCGCCTTGCCGGAGCCGGCGCGCCCCATGGCCACGGTGTCCGGGGCCCACCGGGGGACGGGTATCCACACGTGTGCTTCCGAGTGCGCGCACTCGCGCGCCACCCGGAGGCAAGGCGCCGCAGGCCCGGCCCGGCACGGACGCTCCGCCGCGCGGGGCGGCGCCCTCGTACACCACGCGGGACCGAAACACCCGCACAAACGACGCAGCGCCCCGCACCGGTCGAGCATCTTCGGTACGGGGCGCCCGCGTTCACCTTCGGAACGTCACCTCAACGCCTCCGCCACCTCCCGGGCCGCGTCCATCACCCGCGCCCCCACCCGCTCCGGCACCACGTCGGCCAGCATCACCACCCCGACACTGCCCTCCACCCCCGTCACCCCGAGCAGCGGCGCGGCCGCCCCGCAGGCCCCGGTCTCCAACTCCCCGTGGGTCAGGGTGTATCCGGGCCCGTCCGCGTCGCCGCCGGCGGGCAGCGGCTGCTGCCGGGCGGAGAGGATCGCCTTCCCCGCGGCCCCCCGCTCCAGCGGGTGCCGAAACCCCGCCCGGTAGGCCACGTGGTAGTCCGTCCAGGTCGGTTCGACGACGGCCACGGCCAACGCCTCCGCCCCGTCCACCAGCGTCAGATGGGCCGTCGCCCCGATGTCCTCGGCCAGCGACCGCAGCGCGGGCATCGCCGCCTCGCGCACCAGTGGGTGCACCTGACGGCCCAGTCCCAGCACCCCGAGTCCGACCCGGGCGCGTCCGCCCAGGTCACGGCGTACCAATGCGTGCTGCTCCAGCGTGGCGAGCAACCGGTACACGACAGTCCGGTTCACGCCCAGTTTGTGGGAAAGCTCGGTGACGGTCAGCCCGTGGTCCGTATCGGCCAGCAGTTTGAGGACCCGCAGTCCCCGGTCGAGCGTCTGAGAGGTCTCCGCGGTCACGACGCCCACTCCTTAGTGGTGAGGTCGACGGCCCCCTCGCGGCGGATGCGTCACCGAGTCCCGTCAGTGACGCGCTTCAGAGGCCGCCGATCGGCTGACGGCCCGGCCTTGTGCCCGGGCCCAGTCGCTTCACGGCTGCGCTCCGCGGCGGCGCTGCCACGGGGCGTGTGCGTAGCGGGACAGTAGCGACCAGGTTCGCTCAGCGGAAGGCTCCGTCCAGAATCCGGGCGGTGACCGGTGGGGACTACCTGTGTTTGTCCGGATACGTACAGCGCTCGCGCGGCCGCCTCCCACCCCGCGGATCACTTCATCCGCGTCGCCCACTCCTGCACCTTGGCGATGCGCTGGCGCAACTGCCCCGCGGTGGCCTCGGCGCTGGGCGGGCCGCCGCACACGCGGCGCAGCTCGGTGTGGATCACGCCGTGCGGCTTGCCGCTCTGGTGGACGTAGGCGCCGACCATGGTGTTGAGCTGCTTGCGCAGCTCCATCAGCTCCTTGTGGGAGACGACCGGGCGCCGCTCGGCGGGCAGTTCGAGCAGGTCGGCCTCGTCGTCGGGCTTCCTGCGGCTGTGCGCGATCTGCCGGGCCTGCCGCTTCTGGAGCAGGAGTTGCACCTGGTCGGGCTCCAACAGGCCCGGAATGCCGAGGTAGTCCTGCTCCTCCTCGCTCCCCGGGTGGGCCTGCATGCCGAACTCGGCGCCGTTGTACATGACCCGGTCGAAGACGGCGTCGGACTCCAGCGCCTCGAAGGGCAGCATGTCCTGCTCGCCGGTGTCCTCGTCCTGCTCCCGGTTCGCCTCGTCCATCTCCTTCTCGGACTCGGCGTACGGGTCCTCCTCGCCCTCCTTCTTGGGCTTGTCGAGGACGTGGTCGCGCTCGCGCTCCATCTCGTTGGCGAAGGTGAGCAGGTCGGGCACGGTCGGCAGGAAGACGGAGGCGGTCTCGCCGCGCCGCCTGGACCGGACGAAGCGTCCGACGGCCTGGGCGAAGAACAGCGGCGTGGAGATGGTCGTGGCGTACACGCCGACCGCGAGGCGGGGGACGTCGACGCCCTCGGACACCATGCGGACGGCGACCATCCACCGGTCGGTGTTCGCGCTGAAGTCGTCGATGTTCTTCGACGCGCCGGTGTCGTCGGACAGGACGACGGTGGCCTTGCTGCCGGTGATCTCGCGGATCAGCTTGGCGTAGGCGCGGGCGGAGTCCTGGTCGGCGGCGATGACGAGGGCGCCGGCGTCCGGGATGGCCTTCCTGACCTCGGTGAGCCGCTGGTCGGCGGCGCGCAGCACGGCGGGCATCCACTCGCCGCGCGGGTCGAGCGCGGTGCGCCAGGCCTGGCTGACCGCGTCCTTGGTCATGGGCTCGCCGAGCCGGGCCGCGATCTCGTCGCCGGCCTTGGTGCGCCAGCGCATGTTGCCGCTGTAGCTCATGAAGATGACCGGACGGACGACGCCGTCGGCGAGCGCGGAGCCGTACCCGTAGGTGTAGTCGGCGGCGGAGCGGCGGATGCCGTCGTTGCCCTCCTCGTACGTGACGAAGGGGATCGGGTTGGTGTCGGACCGGAACGGCGTACCGGTCAGCGCGAGGCGCCGGGTGGCCGGCTCGAACGCCTCCAGGCAGGCCTCGCCCCAGGACTTGGAGTCACCGGCGTGGTGGATCTCGTCGAGGATGACGAGGGTCTTGCGCTGCTCGACGCGGTTGCGGTGCAGCATGGGGCGCACGCCGACGCCCGCATAGGTGATGGCGATGCCCTGGTACTCGCGGCTGAGCGGTCCGGCGCTGTACTCGGGGTCCAGCTTGATCCCGATCCGCGCCGCGGCCTCCGCCCACTGCTTCTTCAGGTGCTCGGTCGGCGCGACCACGGTCACCTGCTGCACGACGTGGTGGTGCAGCAGCCAGGACGCCAGCGTCAGCGCGAACGTGGTCTTTCCGGCGCCGGGGGTGGCGACCGCGAGGAAGTCCCGGGGCTGCTCCTGGAGGTACTTCTCCATCGCCCCCTGCTGCCAGGCCCGCAGCTTGCTGGCGGTGCCCCACGGGGCGCGGCCGGGGAAGGCCGGGGAGAGGTGGTGCGAGGTGCTGGAGCTGGCGGTGGTAGTCACGGTCTCCGAAGGGGGGTAGAACGGCTCGGCCACGTATGACAACCGGGCCACCCTACCGGCGCCCCGACGTGATCAAGGCGCCCACCGGGGCGGGTCACCCCCCGGTGGGACGGACGTCACAGCCGCCGCGCCCGCCCCGCGAGCGCCCCCTCCCGACCACCACGGCCGGTTTCACGGCTCGGCACGCTCACGTACCCGTGTGGCCACCCACGCGCCCACCAGCGCCACCGCCGCCATCGGCAGGAACACCGCCGCGAAGGCCGTCGGGTGGGAGCCGGTGGCCTCGGTGGCGGCGTGGGTCACCGTGCCGCCGCCGAGGGCCGCGAAGGCGGCTCCGCCGACGGCCAGCAGGATCACGTTGGACAGGCCGTCGGATATCTGGAGGGCGGCGGAGTTGGTCCCGGCCTCCTCGGGGGCGGAGAGCTGGAGCAGGAGCACGCTGGTGGAGGAGATCACCAGGCCCATCCCGAGGCAGCCGAAGCCCCAGGCGACGGCGACCGTCCAGGCGGGCACGGCGTCGATCAGCACGCTCGGGGCGGTGGCGATGGCCGCCGCGACCAGCACCATGCCCAACGTCATCAGCCGGTCCCGGTACGGCTCCATGCGCGGCCGGGACTGCAGCCAGGAGCCCGCCGCCCAGGTCGCGCCGCCCGCCGCGAGGGAGAGCCCGGCCAGCGTCGGGCTGAGCCCCCGCTGGGTGACCAGCATCAGCGGTACGAAGGACTCGGCGGCGATGAAGGAGCCCGCGGCGACGCCGCGGAGCAGGACGACGGAGGGCAGGCCGCGCACCGCCCGGTAGGTGCCGCGGGGCAGCAGCCCGAGGACGGCCGGGACGAGCAGCGCCACGCCCACCGCGCCGGGCAGCAGGGAGACCCAGCGCAGGTCCTGGGCGGCGTACTGGAGCAGGCCGGCGCCCAGTGAGATGGCGAGGGCGAGGCGGATGCGGCGGCGGTCGAAGGAGGCCGGCGCGTCCTGCGCGTCCGGCCCCCGCACCGGACCCGCCGCCCGGCTGCGTATCTGCGGCAGCGCGAGGGCCAGCGGGAACACCACCAGCACCGGGATGCCGACGAACACCCAGCGCCAGCCGAGGTGCTCGGTCACCGCTCCGGAGGCCAGCGGGCCGACGACGGACGGGACGACCCAGCCCGCGGCGAACGCCGCCATGATCGCGGGCCGCAGCCGCTCCGGGTAGGCCCGCCCGACGACGACGTACAGCGCGACGATCACCAGCCCGCCGCCGAGCCCCTGCACGGCCCGCCCGAGGATGAACAGCCACATCGCGCCCGCCGTGCCGGACAGCACCAGCCCGGCCGCGAAGGCGGCGATCCCGACGGTCAGCGGCGCCAGCGGGCCCCGCCGGTCCGACCACTGTCCGGAGAGCACCATCCCGAACAGGCTCGTCGTGAAGTACCCGGAGAACGCGAACGCGTACAGCGACACCCCGTCCAGCTCCCGCGCCGCCACCGGCATCGCGGTACCGACCGCCGTCGCCTCGAAGGCGATCAGCACGACGACGGAGACGATGCCGATGCTCAACGCCCGGTAGGCGCGGCTCAGCACGGTGTCGTCGGGACTCGCGGGGCCGTCGGGGGTGGCGCTGTCGTCGGGAGTGGCGCTGTCGTCGGGGGTCGCGGGGTCTACGGCGGTCACAGCGGGGACGGCGACATCGGTGTCGCGGGGCTCAGGGACGGTCATGGTCGCCAGAGTAAGGGCCACAGCCCGCGGTGACCCCTGTCGGGAGACGGTCCCGGACCAGGACCTTGGTCGTACGACCACCGGCCCGGTCCGAGCGTTCGTGAACGGCGTGTGGCAGTCACGTTGCGGCGCCTCCGGATGCCTTGAGCCCCTCCCCCGCGCCGCCCTACGGTCGAGTCACCGAGTTCGGCACCGGTCCGGACCGAGCTCGGGACACGGCCGTGTGCCCGAGTGGTTGAGGGGCTCGCCTGCAAAGCGAGTTACGCGGGTTCGAACCCCGCCACGGCCTCCAGCAGTGTCGCGCGGCGCAGCGCCCAGAGGGTGAGGGCGAGGGCGGAGACGTCCGACACCAGGGGGTGGAGGGCGTCGTCGGGCGCCCTCCAGGTCAGGACGGCGCCCGTCGTGCCGTCGACGACCACGTGATCCCCGCTCGCCAGCCGGCCCAGGCGTATGAGGTGAGCCGCGCGGTCGGGGGCCCGGCGCCCGGGGAACTCCTCGCAGTACTCGGCCAGCGTCGGCAGCGGCAGGTCGTCCGGGTCCCGGTCCAGCCGGAAGGGGTGGGCGTCCTCGGGCAGGCCCGTCTGCCGAAGGAAGCGGCGGGTGGGTTCGTGGTGGAGGGTCCCCGGGAAGTCGACGTCCTCGAACCGCGTCACCCGGCTCCGGCCGAACTCACGGTCCAGGAACCGCGCCGGCAGGTCCTGGGACGGTCCCGGCGCCGTGCGGTGGCCCGCGGCCAGGAGCAGGCAGCTCATCAGCGCGGAGGTGTTCCACAGCGACGGTGTCTCACCACCCCCCGGTGCCCGCCGGGCGGCGCCGCGCGTCCACCGCGGGTCCTCCAGCGACGTCGCGAGGCGGACCCGGGTCACCAGCGACGGCACCGCCCGGGTGGGCGTCGCCGTCGTGCGCACCGTGGTCGTCGTCCCGCTCGTGACCGCGTGCATCGTCTCCCCCGAGCATGTGTGTCCGCCCGTACGCGGACGGCTGCCGTTCCCACTCCTGCGGAGACTACGCGCCGCCACTGACAACGCGTCCGCGTGCGGGACCCGTTCCCCCGGTAGGACGCGCCGGACACCCCACGCGTTGCCTCACGCGCGCGAGGAGGCCGGTTTCGCGCGAGAAGGTCAGTTTCCGGTGACCACCGCGGCCTGCGGCCGGATCGGGAGACGGTTGACCGGGCGCCCCGTGGCCGCGCGTACGGCGGAGGCCACGGCCGCCGGGGAGGCCACCACCGGCACCGCGCTGACCGCCTTCGCGCCGAAGGGGGCGACCACGTCGCGTTCCTCGACGAGCTTCACGATCCGGATGTCCGGGGCGTCCAGCGCGGTCGGGAGGGCGTAGCCGGTCAGGTCGGGGTGGCGGATCAGGCCTCGCGGAGTGCGCAGGTTCTCCGTCAGCGCGATGCCGACGCCCTGGGTCACGCCCGCCTCGATCCGGGCGGTGAGCTGGGCCGGGTTCAGCACCCGGCCCACGTCCTGCGCGACGGCCAGCTCCACGACCCGTACCGAGCCCATCTCGATGTCGACGTCCACCACCGCGCGGATCGCGCAGAAGGACATGCCGACGAAGGCGTCGCCCTGGCCTGCCTCGTCCAGCGGCTCGGTCGGGTGCGGGCGGCACTGGGCGGTGGCCCACAGTTCCTTGCCGTCCAGCGCCTCGGCGACCGTGGTGGACAGCACGCCGTCGTACGAGGTGATCTTGCCGTCGGCGATCTGGAGCAGCTCGGTCGACATCCCGAACTGGTGCGCCAGGGGCTGCAGGAGTTGGGTGCGGACCATCTTGGCCGCCCGTTCCACCGCGCCGCCCGACACCCAGGTGTGGCGGCCCCGGCAGCCCGGGCCGGCCGGGGGCTGGTCGGTGTCGACGGGGGCCACGTGGACCTCGTCGACACCGAGGGTGTCCTGCACGATCTGCCGGGCCAGGGTGGTGAAGCCCTGGCCGGTCTCGACAGCCGCGCACAGCACCGTCGCCACGCCGTCGTGGACCTTCACGGTGGCCGTGGAGACCTCGTCGGCGCCCTCGGCGCCGAGCATGTGCACCATGCCGATGCCGTAGCCCACGCCCCGGCGCACGGCGCCCGGTTCGCCCGCGCCCTCGGGGCCGCCGGGCAGCAGCCACTCGTCCTCGGGCGTGTCCTTGGGCAGGGCGGGCAGCGGGAAGTCGCGGACCGCCTGGAGGAGTTCGGCGACGGGGGCGGGACACGTGACCGTCTGGCCGGTGGGGAGCACGTCGCCCGTGGCCAGGACGTTGCGCAGCCGCACCTCGGCCGGGTCCAGGCCGAGCTTCTTGGCGACCTTGTCCATCTGCGCCTCGTACGCGGCGCACACCTGCATGGCGCCCTCGCCGCGCACATGACCGGACGGCGGGTTGTTGGTGCGTACGGCCCAGCCCTCGATGAAGGCGTTGGGGACGACGTAGGGGCCGCAGGCGAACGCCACCGCGGCGGCCAGCGCGTCGGAGGAGGTGTCGGCGTAGGCGCCCGCGTCGAGCAGGATCTGCGCCTCGACCTTCACCACCCGTCCCTCGGCGTCCGCGTGGTGGCGGTAGCGCAGGAGGGTGGGGTGCCGGTGGGCGTGGCCGAGGAAGGACTCCTCGCGCGTGGCGGTCAGTTTCACCGGGCAGCCGGTCTTCAGCGCCAGCAGGCCGAGCGGCAGCTGGAAACCCCGGTCCTCACGGTCGGCGGTGGCACCGGGCACCCCGGTGACGACGACCTTCACCTGGTCGGGTGCCAGGCCGTAGCAGGCGGCGGCCGTGTCGCGGTCACCGTGCGGGTCGGTGGAGGCCAGGTACAGCTCCACGCCGCCGTCGGGCCGTGGCACCGCGAGGCCCGCCTCGGCGCCGATGGGGGCCGGGTCCTGGCGGCCGATGCGGTACAGGCCCTCGACGACGACCTCGCCGGCCGCCTCCGGGTCGCCGTGCCGCAGCGGGATGTGCCGGATCAGGTTGCCGTCGGGGTGCAGTGGCTCGGCCTCGAAGGCCTGCTCGGGGTCGGTCACCGGGTCGAGCACCTCGTACTCGACGATGACGGCGGCGGCGGCCATCCGCGCGGTGTCCGGGTGGTCGGCGGCGACGGCGGCGAGGGGCTCGCCGTGGTGGCGTACGACCTCGGAGGCGAACACCGGGCGGTCGGCGCGGCCCCGCCCGTGCAGCGGGGTGCCGGGCACGTCCTCGTGGGTGACGACCGCGCGGACGCCGGGCATCTCCCGCGCGTGGGTGGTGTCGATGGACACGATGCGCGCGTGCGGGTGCGGTGAGCGCAGGACGGCCGCCCACAGCAGACCCTCGGCCCACAGGTCGGCGGCGTACGGGAAGGTGCCCTCCGTCTTGGCGCGGGCGTCGGCGGGCGGCAGGGACGTGCCGAGGCCGTGCGGGACCGGCTCGGGGGCCGGGGCGGCCTCGACGGCTCCCGCGGCCTCCGCAGTCGCGGCGTCGTTGCTCACGCGTGGCCTCCGTCCTGGCGGTGGGGCTGGTCACCGAAGGGCTGGTCGTGCGGTCCCCGGGAGTGGGGGCCCTGGGAGTGCGGTCCGGGTGCGCGCGGTGTCCCGGGCGGTTCGGGGAACTCGAACGCCGCCGGGTTGACGCCGCCCGCGCCCGGACCCGCCTGGTGGGGGATACGGGGCTCGTCGTCGTCCGTCCCGGGCGTGTCGGCGGCGGCGTGCGCCTCGCGTTCGGCGACGACCTCCTTGACCGCCTCCAGGACGCCCCGGTAGCCGGAGCAGCGGCAGAGGTTGCCGCACAGGGCCTGCCGGGCCTCCAGCTCGGTCGGCGCCGGGTTGCCCTCCAGGAGGTTGTGCACGGTCATCGCCATGCCGGGCACGCAGAAGCCGCACTGCACCGCGCCACGCCGGGCGAGCGCCCGCTGCACGTCCGACGGCTGCCCGTCGGCGGCCAGTCCCTCGACCGTACGCACCTCGCTGCCGGCGGCGGTCACGGCCGGGACCAGGCAGGAGGCGACCAGCCGTCCGTCGACCTGCACGTTGCAGGCGCCGCACTCGCCCTGCGAGCAGCCGTCCTTGGCGCCCGCGAGGCCGAGCCGCTCGCGCAGCACGTAGAGCAGCGACTCTCCGATCCAGGCATCGGTGACGGGCCGGTCGGCGCCGTTGACGCGCAGTACGTACGAGGCGAGGGGGCGGTCCTCGTGCGGAGCGGCCAAGGGCCGCTCCTGGGAGTCGGCGGCCGGGCCTGCCTGGGGATCGGCGGCCGGGTCGGCCTCGGCAGCCTGCGGGTCGGCGGCCGGGTCGGGCTGGGCAGCCTGCGGATCGGCGGCCGGGTCGGTCGGGGGCTCCGCCTCCGGCTGTCGCCCCGGCTCCTGTCCCTGCTCCCGCCCGGGCTCCGGCGTGCGCTCCCGCGCGGTCTCCGGGTCGGAGCCCGCCGTGGGTTCCTCAGCCGCGTCCGGGCCGGTCGCGGCGACCGGTGCCGGGTCCGTCACGGGCGCCTCGGCACCCTGCGGACCGGAGCCCGCCACGTGCTCCTCGACGGCTTCCGGGCCGGAGCCCGCCATGGGCTCCTCAGCGGCTTCCGGACCGGATCCCGGCTCCACGTCCCCACTTGCGCCCGCCGAGGGCTCAGCGGGGCCCCCAGGGGCCTCCTCGGCCCCCTGTGGTTCACCGGTCACCGTCTCGCCGGCCGTCGGCCCGGCGGGGCCGACCTCGACGGCGGGCCCGGCGGGCGCTTCCGCGTACGGGCCGGCGGCGGGCTCGGGTGCGTGCGGGGTCGCGGCCGGCCGGTCCTCGGCCGGCTGCTCCTCGCCACCCGGTCCGGCCGCCGCCGCGCGGTCGCCCCACGGCTGTCCGGTCGCCTGGGTCGCCCAGGGTGCGGGGGCGCCGCCGGGCAGGGTGGCCGGTGCAGTTCCGCCCCACTGCTCGGCCAGGGACGACGTGGTGTACTCACCCGACTCGTCCGGCAGATCACCGTCGGCGACGGGGATGGACCACTGCCCGGTCACGTCCTGGCCGGGCGCGGAAGCGGGCGGCGCGGCGCCCGTGCCCTCGTCGGCACCGGAGAAGTCCCACTGGCCGGTGGCCCCGGGGCGGTAGGTGAACCCGTCGCCCTGCGTCGCGTCCACGTCGTACGGCTCGTACGGCGCGGCCTGGCCGTACGGGTCCTGCTGCGCGTACTCGGCGGCGTACTCCGGGTACCCGCCGTATCCCTGGCCGCCGTGTTCCTGGCCGCCCTGCTGCGGACCGGCGTCCGGGACGTGCCACTGGGTGCCGTCGACGGGTGCGGACGGCATCCCCCACGTGCCGGTGGCCGCCGGGTCGGTGCCGGTGGCGGGCGCGACCGTGATCTGCGGCGGCACATAGCCGTGTCCGGGCGCGGCGAGCGGGCTGTCCGCGGAGGCGAAGAGCGCGTCCACGCCGCCCTCGGGCAGCTTCACGAAGGCGGTGGCGCCGTCGTCGTAGTCGCCCTGGGGCAGCGGGTCCCAGCGTCCGCCGCTCGGGGGCGTGCCCCCTCCGTGCTGGTCGCCGTGCTGGTCGTCGGTCACGACAGCGCCCTCCCCAGTGCTCGTCGGGCCAGCGCGGCGACGGTGCGCCGCAGGTGCAGTACGGCCGGCGGGAGCTGCGGTACGGAACCGTCCTCGGCCGGGGCCGCGTCGGGGATGCAGGCGGCGGCGACGTACTCGCCGAAGGCGTGCAGGGCCTCCGGGACGATCGCGCGGCCGTTGTCCCAGTCGATGAGCCGGGCGACCCACTCCTCCGCCTCCAGGGGACGCAGCGGCATCGGCGCGATGGCACCGACGGCACACCGCACCCCGCGGCGGGCGGGGTCCAGGACCAGGGCCACGGAGGCCATCGCGCGGCCCGGGCCGGTCCGGCCGGTCGCCTTCAGGAAGACCTGGGGCGCGTGCAGCAGCGGCACGCGCACGTAGCCGATGAGCTCGCCCGCGCGGAGCATCTCCATGCCGGCCAGCAGGTGCGACACCGGCACCTCCCGGCGGGCCCCGTCCGGACCCGCGATGATCAGCGTCGCCTCCAGGGCGGCCAGCACCGGCAGCGCGTCGCCGGTGGGCGCGGCCGAGGCGATGTTGCCGCCCAGGGTGCCGGCGTTGCGGATCTGCGGCGGACCGGCGGCGCGCGCGGCGGCGGCGAGCGCCGGGATGAGGGCGGCGAAGTCGGGGCGGCCCATGCGGGCGTGCGTGAGTCCCGCGCCGAGCAGCGCGTGGCCGTCCTGGTACTGCCAGCCGCGGATCTCGCTGATCCGGCCGAGACCGACCAGCGCGGCGGGCCTGAGCTGACCGGAGTTGACGGCGGCCATCAGGTCGGTGCCGCCCGCGACCGGCACGGCGGCGGGCACGGCGGCGAGTGCCGCCACGGCCTCGTCCAGTGTTGTGGGCAGCGTGACGGCCTGCGCCGCCTGCGGTGCGTGCGTGGTCAAACCGACTGCCCCTTCCCGCTGTCCCACCTGGTCCCGCCCGTGTGGCCGTACGGTACGGCCTGACAGGGCGGACGTGGCAACTCTGGCACATCTTCGCAGGGCCCGAACGCGGGGGTCCGCTAGGAGGCATTCACCCACCTCACCAGTGACATGGCCCGCTTTCGCACGGGATATCCAACGATCGGTGGTACGTGCGACGCACACGAGTTGCCACGCTTCCGTGGCGTTTCGGGGCTTTCTCCTTACCTGTTCGGCGGCGTCTACCTGTTCGGCGGCGGCCCCTCGATCGGCCGGCCGAGCACGCCGGGCCGCCGCTGCCAGGGCAGGGGACCGGCGGGCGGCCGGTAGGCGACGCCCAGGGCGTCGAGCCGCCGGTAGTGGGCGGCCATCCGCCGGTCGAACCTGGCGAAGTCCCGGTCGGCCGGGGCGGGGAGGTCGCTCCAGGCGACCTCGGCGAAGGCGGCGAGCCTCGGGAACGTCTGGTAGTCCACGCGGGACTGGTTCTCCATCACCTCGGTCCACACGTTCGCCTGGGTGCCGAGCACGTGTGCGGACTCGTCCGGCGTCAACTCCGCCGGAACCGGCTCGAACCTGTAGACGTCCTCCAGGGTGCGCACGAAGCCGATCGGCACGGGTTCGTCCTCACCGCCGTGCTGCCGGTGGTCCAGGTACACCTGCTGCTCGGGGCACATGACCACGTCGTGCCCCGCGCGCGCGGCGGCGACCCCGCCCGCGTACCCGCGCCAGGAGGACACGGCCGCACCCTTGGCCAGTCCGCCCTCCAGGATCTCGTCCCAGCCGATGAGCCGGCGTCCGCGCCCGGCGAGCCAGGTGTCGAAGTGCTGGACGAACCAGGCCTGGAGTTCGTCCTCGTCGGCGAGCGCGAGTTCCTCGATGCGCGCCTGCGCGGTGGCCGAGCGCCGCCACTGGTCCTTGGGGCATTCGTCCCCGCCGATGTGGATGAACTCCGAGGGGAAAAGCTCGAGGAGCTCCTCGAAGACGCCCTCGTAGAAGCGCAGGGTGTGGTCGGTGGGGGCGAGTACGTTGGGAGAGACCCCCCAGGTGTCCCAGACGGAGAGGGCGGTGGTGTCGATCACGTCCGTGTTGCCGAGTTCCGGATACGCGGCGATGGCGGCCTGCGAGTGTCCGGGTACGTCGATCTCGGGGACGACGGTGATGTGCCGTTCGGCGGCGTAGGCGACGATCTCCCGGATGTCGTCCTGGGTGTAGTAACCGCCGTGGGGCTTGTCCTCCCACAGTGGCGAGGCCCGGTGGCCGTATTTGGTGCGCGCCCGCCAGGAGCCGGTCTCGGTGAGCTTCGGGTGGCGTTCGATCTCGACGCGCCAGCCCTGGTCGTCCGTCAGGTGGAAGTGCAGCACGTTGAGCTTGTGGGCCGCCATCAGGTCCAGGTACCGCAGGACGCCTTCCTTGGGCATGAAGTGCCGGGCGACGTCCAGCATCAGGCCGCGCCAGGGGAAGCGCGGCGCGTCCCGCACCCGGCAGAGCGGCAGCCGCCACCGGCTGCCGGGCAGGGGCGCGCGCCGGAAGGCGTCCGGGCCGAGCAGTTGCCGCAGCGTCTGAGCGCCCCAGAAGAGGCCGGCCGGATCACCGCCCGTGAGGTGCACGCCGGCCGGGGTGACGTCGAGGCGGTAGCCCTCGGCGCCCAGCCCGCCGTCGAGGGACAGGCGGATGACGTTGCCGTCCCCCGTCCCGGGCGGGAACGGCAGGCCGGTGGCCGCGCCCAGAGTGGCGCGCAGCCAGCGTTCGGTGCGCTCCGTCCCTTCTCCCGCCACCACCTTGGTGTCCGGGCCGAGATCGAGGAAGCCGGCCCCGTCGGACGTCAGTTGCCGGGGCTGGGGGATCACGTCCGTCATGTCAGTCCTTCACCGCTCCGCCGAGGCCGGAGACGAGTCGTCGTTGTACGAGTACGAAGAAGACCAGCACCGGAATCGTCATCACCGTGGAGGCGGCCATCACACCGCCCCAGTCGGGATCGTCCGGCTTGTAGAAGACCAGCAGCGCCATCGGCAGTGTCGACTGGGAGGTGTCGCTGATGATGAACGACTTGGCGAACAGGAAGTCGTTCCAGGTCGAGATGAACGAGAAGACGCTGGTGGCCACCAGCCCCGGGAAGACCAGCGGGAAAAGGATCTGCCACAGGAATCGCGCCCGGCTCGCCCCGTCGATGTAGGCGGCTTCCTCCAGCGCATCCGGCACGGCCTTCACGAAGCCCCGCAGCATCCAGATCGCGAACGGCAGCGAGAAGGCGATGTGGGGCAGGATCAGCGAGCCCAGCGTGTTCAACTGACCGAAGTCCCGCATGAGGAAGAACAGCGGGATCGTGAGCGCCTCCACGGGCACCATCTGCGCCACCAGGAACATGATCAGCAGGGTGGTCCGGAAACGGAACCGGAATCGCGTCACCGCGGTCGCCGCGAGGAACGCGATGAGCGCCGAGGCGATCACGACGGTGCCCGCCACCAGGAGGCTGTTGAGGAAGTATCGACCGAATTCCTGCTGTCCGAAGACCCGCCGGAAGGAGTCCAGCGAGGGCGTCAGGGTCCACGGCCGCGGCTCGGTCGACTCGATCTCCCCGGCCGGTTTGAAGGCGCTCAGCACCATCCAGTACAGCGGGAAGGCCACCACGACCGCGATCAGCAGCGCCGAGGCCTCGGCCGCGAGCCGCCACGGACGGCGCACCCGCGCGCGCGGAAGATTCACAGCTCCTCCCCCTGGCGGCGCAGCAGCCGCAGGTAGACCAGCGTCACGGCGAGCAGGATCAGCAGCATCACGACGCCGATCGCGGAGCCGAGGCTGTACTGCGAGGACGCGAACGCCTTCTGGTAGGCGTAGACGTTCAGGACGAGGTTCTGGCCGGCGATGCCGCCGCCGCCCGTCATGACGTAGATCTGGGTGAAGACCTTGAAGTCCCAGATGACCGACTGGATGGTGACGACCACCAGGATCGGCCGGAGCATCGGGGCGAGCACCGAGCGCCAGATGCGCCACTGCGAGGCGCCGTCCAGGGATGCGGCCTCCAGGACCTCCGAGGGGACGGACCGGATGCCGGCGTAGACGGTGACCATGACGAACGGGAAGGAGCACCAGACCACTTCGAGCAGGACGAGCAGGAAGGCGCTGTAGCGGCCGTACGTCCAGGAGTGGTCGCCGAGGCCCAGCATCCGGTTGACGGGCCCGAAGTCCGGGTCGAACAGCAGCAGCCAGACCGTCGACCCGGTGACCGCGGGGGTCGCCCAGGCGCCCAGCGCGGCGAGCATCAGAGCGAGCCGCGGCAGGGCACGCACCCGCGTGAGCAACACGGCGAGCGCGCACCCGACGGCCAGTGTGGAGACGACGCAGGCCGCCGCGAAGACGACGGTGGCGAGCAGCACCCGCCAGAACTCGCTGTCCCCGAACAACTCGGCGTAGTTCCCGAACCCTTGGAAGGTGGTCGGCTCCCCACCGGACACCTGGGCCTGCGTGTACTCCAGGAAGGAGATCAGCCCGAGCTGGTAGACGGGGTAGACGAGCAGCCCACCGAGCACGACGAGAGCGGGGGCAAGGTAGACCCAAGGGGTGCTGGAACCTCCCCGGGGGCGCGGGGAACTGCGCGACGAGCCACGCCGAACCCGCACCCGCCCGCGAACCGCACCCCCCACCCCCTCAGGCACCCCCGTCACCCGGCGGAACCGAACGCGTCGTTCATCTTCCGGGCCGCGTCCGAGGCGGCGGCGCCCACGTCCTTCTTGCCGCTGACCACCTCCTGGAACATGGTCGGCAGCACCAGGGACGAGTCGATCGTCGCCCACGCGGGCGAGGCCGGCACGAACTCGGTCCCCGCGGCGAGGGTGTCCACGAACGGCTTCACGAACGGCTCCTTCGCCGCGACCTGCTGCCGTACGTCCGTGAAGGTCGGCAGGAAGCCCATCGCGTCGAACAGGTCACCCTGTGCCTTCTTCGACGCGAGCCGCTTCATCAGGTCGACGGCGAGGGTGCGGTGCGAGGTGCTCTTCAGGACGCCGATGTTGTTGCCGCCCGCGAAGGCCGGGGCGATCGAGCCGGCCTTCACGCCCGGCAGCGGCACGACCGCGTACTTGCCCTTCACCTTGCCGGCCTCCACGGCCTGGTGGCTGAAGTCGCCGCCGATCGCCATGGCCGCCTTGCCCGAGGCGAAGGCGGTGACGGTGTCGTTGCCGCCCATGCCGGCGCACTTGGCGGCGGGGCAGTTGTCGTCGCCGAACAGGGACGTGTACGCCTTGACGCCCTTCTGGGCGGCGGCGCTGTCGATCGCCGAGGCGTACGACCCGCCCTTGCCGGTGGCGAGTTCGCCGCCGTTGGCCCAGATGAAGGGCATCGCGCCGTAGGTGTAGGCGCCGCCGACCGCGATGCCGTAGAGGTCGGGCTTCGCGTCGCGGATCTTCTTCGCGGTGGACGCCAGTTCGTCCAGCGACTTCGGGGCGTCGAGGCCGAGTTCGTCGAAGACGTCGGTCCGGTAGTACAGCGCGCGGACGCCGACGAAGTAGGGGGCGCCATAGACCTTGCCGTCCACGGTGACCGACTGCCGGGCGGTGGGGTCGGCGTCCTTGGCCTCGTCCCAGGCCGCGAACTCCCCGGTGACGTCGGCGAGCCCGCCGTCCTTCACGTAGCCGGCGGTGTCGGTGTTGCCGTACTCGATGACGTCGGGGGCGCTCTTCGGGTCGTTGAAGGCGGCCTTGATGCGCTGGGCGCGGGTCTCGACGGGGATGTACTCGACGGTGACCTCCGTGTCCTCGTGCGCCTTCTCGAAGTCGGCCAGGACCGCGTCGACGACCTGTTCCTTCGGCTTGTTGTTGACCTCCTGGAAGAGCCAGACCCGCAGCGTGCCGCTCTTCTCGTCCTTGCCGGACGAGGAGTTGTCGGACGTCTGGGGGGCACAGGCGGCGGTGGCGACCGCGACGGTGGCCAGGGACACGGCCAGCCGGGGGGAGAGCTTCATGGAGAGATCCTCCGGACGTGCGTTGCACCATATGCAATGACGGTTTCGCTCTGCACAACACCCAGGAGGTTATGGAGTACATGAACATGTCCACAAGAGGTCTCAACCACTTCGTGACAACACGAAAGCCCCCGGAGTGCGCGCGGGCACACTCCGGGGGCCTCGAAACCTCGGGCGGGTGGGCTGCTACTTCTTGTCTCCGCCCTTGCCCTCGTCTCCGCCGCCGCTCATGGACTCGTAGATCTCCTTGCACATGGGGCACACCGGGTACTTCTTCGGGTCACGGCCCGGTACCCACACCTTGCCGCACAGCGCCACGACGGGGGTGCCGTCGAGGGCGCTCGCCATGATCTTGTCCTTCTGGACGTAATGGGCGAAGCGCTCGTGGTCGCCGTCACCGTGGGACACCTGCGGCGTCGGCTCTACGAGGGTCCCCGTACCAGTCCCGCGCTCGGGCTCGAGAGTGCTCATGCATGCCAGAGTACTGAAAGCCGGGCTGTTGCAGCTCGCACGGATCGGCTGGGAGATCGGTCGAGTGATCAGTTGAGTGAGGGGTCGTCCGGGTACGTCGCCACCATCGCCAGCTCGTTGCGCTGGCGGCGCAGGACCTCGCGCCACAGTCTCTCCGGGAACGGCGAGGAGATGTCGCCGGGCTCCGACTCGACCACGTACCAGGCGCCCTCCGTCAGCTCGTCCTCCAGCTGACCCGGACCCCAGCCTGCGTACCCGGCGAAGATCCGCAGGGCGCCCACCGCGGGGGCCAGCAGCTCCGGCGGGGCCTCCAGGTCCACCAGGCCGATCGCCCCGTGCACCCGGCGCCAGCCCAGGGGCGCCCGCTCGCCTGCCGCCCCGCCGGGAACGACGGCGACGCCCAGGGCCGAGTCCAGCGACACGGGCCCGCCCTGGAAGACGACGCCGGGTTCGCCGGCCAGGGCCGCCCAGCCCTCCAGGATGTCGCCCACGTCGACCGGCGTGGGACGGTTCAGAACGACACCGAGGGAGCCCTCCTCGTCGTGGTCGAGAAGGAGCACCACCGCACGCTCGAAGTTCGGGTCCGCCAGGGCGGGCGTTGCCACGAGCAGCCGCCCTGTGAGCGAGGACACCTCGGTCATGCCAGACATGATCCCGCATGTTCCCCTCCCGTGGGGAGGCAATCGGGGGCACGGGGGTGAACACGCTCCCCGCGCACACCCCGCGACCGTGACCCGGCGTGCGCGCCGGGGAACGCCACGTGTTGTGACGAACTCATGACGTCGTCCGACCCCGCACGGGCTGACTGAAGGGAGGTACAAGGCGACTACCCTTTCCCTTCTGGCCCCTGCCCAACCCCACGGAACGCGAGATCCATGACCGTCAACGGCGCTGATGACGTACTGCTTGTCCACGGCGGAACACCGCTGGAGGGCGAGATCCGGGTCCGCGGTGCGAAGAACCTCGTACCGAAGGCCATGGTCGCGGCCCTGCTGGGCAGTGCGCCGAGCCGGCTGCGCAACGTGCCGGACATCCGCGACGTGCGGGTGGTACGCGGACTGCTGCAGCTGCACGGGGTGACGGTCCGTCCGGGCGAGGAGCCCGGCGAGCTGGTGCTCGACCCGACCCACGTGGAGAGCGCGAACGTCGCCGACATCGATGCCCACGCGGGCTCGTCGCGCATCCCGATCCTGTTCTGCGGCCCGCTGCTGCACCGCCTCGGGCACGCCTTCATCCCCGGCCTCGGCGGCTGCGACATCGGCGGCCGGCCCATCGACTTCCACTTCGACGTGCTGCGGCAGTTCGGCGCGAAGATCGAGAAGCGGGCGGACGGCCAGTACCTGGAGGCCCCGCAGCGGCTGCGCGGCACGAAGATCCGGCTGCCGTACCCGTCCGTCGGCGCGACCGAGCAGGTGCTGCTGACGGCCGTGCTCGCCGAGGGCGTCACGGAGCTGTCCAACGCGGCCGTGGAGCCGGAGATCGAGGACCTGATCTGCGTCCTGCAGAAAATGGGCGCGATCATCGCGATGGACACCGACCGCACGATCCGCATCACCGGCGTGGACGAGCTCGGCGGCTACACCCACCGCGCCCTCTCGGACCGCCTGGAGGCCGCCTCCTGGGCGTCCGCGGCGCTGGCGACCGAGGGGAACGTCTACGTCCGCGGAGCCCAGCAGCGCTCGATGATGACCTTCCTGAACACCTTCCGGAAGGTGGGCGGCGCCTTCGAGATCGACGACGAGGGCATCCGCTTCTGGCACCCGGGCGGGCAGCTCAAGTCCATCGCCCTGGAGACGGACGTGCACCCCGGCTTCCAGACGGACTGGCAGCAGCCCCTGGTGGTCGCCCTGACGCAGGCCACGGGCCTGTCCATCGTCCACGAGACGGTCTACGAGTCCCGCCTCGGCTTCACCTCCGCGCTCAACCAGATGGGCGCCCACATACAGCTCTACCGCGAGTGCCTCGGCGGCTCCCACTGCCGCTTCGGCCAGCGCAACTTCCTGCACTCGGCCGTGGTCTCCGGCCCGACCAGGCTGGAGGGCGCCGACCTGGTCATCCCCGACCTGCGCGGCGGCTTCTCGTACCTCATCGCCGCCCTCGCCGCCCAGGGCACGTCCCGGGTCCACGGCATCGACCTGATCAACCGGGGCTACGAGAACTTCATGGAGAAGCTGGCAGAGCTGGGCGCCAAGGTCGAACTGCCCGGCAAAGCACTCGGCTGACCGCCGCCCCCGGACAAGACCCACACCGCACCGGCTGGGGGTCCGGGGGTCATCCCCCGGGCAGACACAGCATGGAGAAGCTGGCAGAGCTGGGCGCCAAGGTCGAACTGCCCGGCAAAGCACTCGGCTGACGCCTCCGCGACCGGGCAAGGCCGACGCCGCGCCGACTGAGGGCCCGGGGGTCACCCCCGGGCCCTCCCGGCATCGGCCCCGGAAACACGCCGATGGGGCGGTCACCCGGACTCGGGTGACCGCCCCATCGGCGTATGGAGGAACGCCCCTGCAAGGGGCGCGGGGAACTGCGCGACCAGCCACCAGCGGCCCGCAAGCCGCGAGACGGCCCGCAGTCACCCGGCGCTCGAAGCGGAGCGCCTACTTGCCCTTGGCGGCTTCCTTGAGCTTGGAGCCCGCGGAGACCTTCACGCTGTAGCCGGCCGGGATCTGGATCGGCTCGCCGGTCTGCGGGTTGCGGGCGGTGCGAGCGGCACGGTGGGTGCGCTCGAAGGTCAGGAAGCCGGGGATGGTGACCTTCTCGTCGCCCTTGGAGACGATGTCGCCGACGACGTCGGCGAACGCGGCCAGCACGGCGTCGGCGTCCTTGCGGGTCACCTCGGCGCGGTCGGCCAGCGCGGCCACCAGCTCACTGCGGTTCATGTTGTTACTCCCGTGTTCTTCTTGCCGTTGAGGCGTGCCACGCGGCGGAGCCGCATGTTGGGCACAGCGATGCCGATGCTGCCAGGGGCCTCGGACACTCCCCGGACCCGGGTCGGTCGTCAGACCCTCGCGCCCAGGGAGGCATCCTGCCTCCACCTGCGGCGGTAAAGCCAATCCGGCACCCCCAGGAGTCGTGAGAACACCCTTGGGAGTCACACGCCGAGAGGGCCTGAGCCTTGCGCCACCCTAGAGGGCGATCCGAGGCCCGCCTTCCCACGACGCGCCGGTACGGCGGCCCGCCGTGGCGATCCTCACAACCGCTCCAGGGGCCGCCAGGCACCGCCCCGGGGCCCAGGACAGCGTTCCCCCGACCCCGGGGGTCCCCGGGGCATCGCTCCGGGGCCCAGGACGTCACTACGGGCCTAGGACGCCGACCCCGCGGACTTCGCCGCCTCCCGCACGGCGCCCGCGACGGCACCGGCGACCTTGTCGTTGAAGACGCTGGGGATGATGTAGTTCGGGTTGATCTCGTCCTCGGTCACCACGTCCGCGAGGGCCTGCGCGGCGGCCAGCATCATCTCGGTGTTGACCGTGCGGGACTGGGCGTCCAGCAGACCGCGGAACACACCCGGGAACACCAGGACGTTGTTGATCTGGTTCGGGAAGTCGGAGCGGCCGGTGGCGACGACCGCCGCGGTCTGCCGGGCGACCGCCGGGTCGACCTCGGGGTCGGGATTCGCGAGCGCGAACACAATCGCGTCCTCGGTCATGGCGGCCACGTCGTCGCCGTCGAGGACGTTGGGGGCGGAGACGCCGATGAAGACGTCGGCGCCGTGCACGGCCTCCTTCAGGGTGCCGGTGAGCCCCTCGGGGTTGGTGTTGTCGGCGATCCAGCGCAGCGCCGAGCCGGGCGCGGCGTCGACCAGGTCCGCGCGGTCGGCGTGCACGACGCCGTGGATGTCGGCGACGACGGCGTTCTTCACGCCCGCGGCGAGCAGCAGCTTGAGGATGGCCGTACCGGCCGCGCCGGCGCCGGACATGACGACCCGCACGTTCTCGATGCCCTTGCCGACGACCCGCAGGGCGTTGGTCAGCGCGGCGAGGACGACGATCGCGGTGCCGTGCTGGTCGTCGTGGAAGACGGGGATGTCGAGGGCCTCGCGCAGCCGGGCCTCGATCTCGAAGCAGCGCGGCGCGGAGATGTCCTCCAGGTTGATGCCGGCGAAGCCCGGGGCGATGGCCTTGACGATCTCGACGATCGCGTCGGTGTCCTGGGTGTCGAGGCAGAGGGGCCAGGCGTCGATGCCGGCGAAGCGCTTGAAGAGGGCCGCCTTGCCCTCCATGACCGGCAGCGCGGCCTTCGGGCCGATGTTGCCGAGGCCCAGCACGGCTGAGCCGTCCGTCACGACCGCAACGGAGTTGCGCTTGATGGTGAGGCGGCGCGCGTCCTCGGGGTTCTCGGCGATCGCCATGCACACGCGGGCCACACCGGGCGTGTAGATCATGGACAGGTCGTCGCGGTTGCGGATGGGGTGCTTCGACGCCATCTCGATCTTGCCGCCGAGGTGCATGAGGAAGGTACGGTCGGAGACCTTGCCCAGGCTGACGCCCTCGATGCCGCGCAACTGCTCCACGATCTCGTCGGCGTGCGAGGTCGAGCCGGCCGCGATGGTGACGTCGATCCGGAGCTTGTCGTGGCCGGAGGCCGTGACGTCGAGGCCGGTGACCGAGCCTCCGGAGGACTCCACGGCGGTGGTGAGCTGCGAGACTGCGGTTCCGCTCGCGGGCACCTCCAGCCTGACCGTCATCGAGTAGGAGACGCTGGGCGCCGTTGCCATGGCCGACTTCCTCTGCTTTCACCGTGTAGCTGTGTTGTGCCGTCCGATCGTCGCACCTACCACCGAGTACGTGGTAGCCGCCCCGGATTGCGAACTTTTTGTTCGCGTGCCGTCCAACCGAAGGGTGGCTTTTTCGGAAAACGACTTCCACCATACGAGAAGTCGGCCACCGACGGAAGGGGACACCGGAAGAGGACGGCGGAAGGGGCGCACCGGCCCGGAAACGAACCCCGGTACGGGAATTGTCTTGCGGGAATCGTTTGTTACCTTGGACGTGGCACCGGCTCGATCCAAGCCCCCGGGCCCAACCTTCGTCGCTACGAGCGACCACTTGCCGCGAGGCGAGCATGGCGGGTCGGTGCCACTCAATCAAAGACGAGAGGCCCGCGCCGTTCCGACGGCGCGGGCCTCTCGCACGTCCGGGTGCCTCAGTCGCGGAGCAGGTCCGGCACCCCGGCGGCGTCGGGCTCGTCCCGCTCGCACGAGACGACCGTGAGCTGCTGGGTGGCCCGGGTCAGGGCGACGTACAGCACCCGCAGCCCGGCGGGCGACTCGTCGGCGATCTCGGCCGGTGAGACGACGACCGTGGCGTCGTACTCCAGGCCCTTCGCCTCCAGGCTGCCCAGCGCCACCGCCCGGTCCCCCAGCCCGGCCAGCCAGCGCCGGGCCTCCTCGCGGCGGTTCATGGCGACCACGACGCCGACGGTGCCGTCGACGAGCTCCAGCAGCCGGGCCGCCTCCGCCCGGACCGTCTGCGCGAGGGGGTCCCGCACCACCACGAAGCCCGGCTCCACGCCCGTGGAGCGGACGGCCGTCGGCGACGCGGAGCCCGGCATGGCGAGGGCGAGCACCTTGGCCGCCAGGTCGGCGATCTCGGCCGGGTTGCGGTAGTTCACGGTGAGCTGGAAGCGGCGCCTCGGGCGGCTGCCCAGGGCCTCGTCACGGGCCGCCGCCGCCTCGTCGGGGTCGGACCAGGAGGACTGGGCCGGGTCGCCGACGACGGTCCACGTGGCGTGCCGGCCGCGGCGGCCGACCATCCGCCACTGCATGGGGGTGAGGTCCTGGGCCTCGTCGACGATGACGTGCGCGTACTCGGTGCGTTCCTGCGCGAGGCGCTCGGCGCGCTCCCACTGGGTCTCCTCGCGCTGCGGCATCAGCTCGTCCAGGCCGGTGAGCTGGTCCAGCGGGTCGAGCTCGCGCCGCTTGCGGGGGCGGGCCGGGGTGCCGACGATGGCCTGCAACTCGTCGAGCAGGGCGATGTCGTGCACGGAGTGGCCCTCGCGCCGCAGCGAACGGGCCACCTTGCGGACCTCGCCGGGGTTGAGGACGCGCCGGGCCCAGCGGCCGAGGCGCCGCTCGTCCGCCATGGCCGCCAGCACGGCGCCGGGGGTGAGCTCCGGCCACCAGGCGTCGAGGAAGCCGGTGAAGGAGTCCTCGGAGGTGACGTCCTCGTCGAAGGAGGAACGCAGCTCGGCGGCCAGCTCGGGGTCGGTGTGGCGGCCGCCGGCGCCGGACTTGGCCCACAGGGCGTCCAGGAGCAGCCTGCGGGCGCGGGGGCGCAGCAGATTGACGGGCGCGGTGCCGCCGAGGACGGCGCGGCGGATGGCGGCCAGCTCCTCGCCCTCCAGCTCGAGGCGGCGGCCGAAGGCGACGACCCGCAGCAGGGTCGGCGAGTCCTGCGGCTCCAGGGCCCCGCGCGCGGCCTTGCGCAGCACACCGAGCATGCGGGAGGACCCCTTGGCGCGGGCGGTGGCCGGGGAGTCGTACAGCGTGGCCCCGGCGCCGTCGACCAGGGAGCCGATGGCGCGGATGGCGACCTGGCCCTCCTCGCCGAGGGAGGGCAGCACGCCCTCGGTGTACGCCACCAGCAGCGGGGTCGGCGAGACGATCAGGATGCCGCCCGCGTACCGGCGCCGGTCCTGGTAGAGCAGGTACGCCGCCCGGTGCAGGGCGACGGCGGTCTTGCCGGTGCCGGGGCCGCCCTCGACGTAGGTCACGGAGGCGGCGGGGGCGCGGATCACCAGGTCCTGCTCGGCCTGGATGGACGCCACGATGTCCCGCATCGTGTGGGTACGGGCCTGGCCGAGGGCGGCCATCAGGGCGCCGTCGCCGACGACGGCCAGTTCCTCGCCGTCCAGGTACGCCTTGATCTGGGGCCGCATGAGGTCGTCCTCGACCCCGAGGACGCGTCGCCCCTTGGAGCGGATCACCCGGCGGCGCACGACCCGGCCCGGGTCCACCGGCGTGGACCGGTAGAAGGGGGCCGCGGCGGGCGCCCGCCAGTCGATGACCAGCGGGGCGTAGTCCTCGTCCAGGACGCCGATACGGCCGATGTGCAGGGTCTCGGCGATGTCGGCGGTGTTGTCGGGCCTGAGGGCGCCCTCGGCGGGCTCGACCGCCGTGTACGCGCCGTCCGGGCCCTTCTTGCCGTCCTTGCCGAGCACCAGGTCGATCCGGCCGAAGAGGAAGTCCTCGAACTCGTTGTTCAGGCGGTTGAGGTGGATGCCGGCCCGGAAGACCTGCGCGTCGCGCTCGGCCAGCGCGCCGGGCGTGCCGACATGGCCGCGCTGGGCGGCGTCGTGCATGAGGAACTCGGCCTCGTCGATCTTCTCCTCGAGGCGGCGGTACACCCGGTCCAGGTGTGCCTGTTCCACGCTGGTCTCTCGGTCGCGTACGGAGTCGTGTACGGCTTCCGCCGTGGCGCCGTGAACCGAGTCGACCGCTGAGTCCTGTTGAGCCTGTGCGGCCACCGGGCCCCCTTCTGACGTGCTGGGCAGCCGTCAAAGGTACGCGAAGGGGGCGCCGGAAGCTACGCGTCGACCTCGACCAGCCGCTTGCCGTCGAAGGTCATCACCTCGAAGTGATCGATCCGGCCGGGCTCGAAGGCGGCGCCGCCGTGCCCGGAGAGCGGCTTCCCGGCCTTGTCGGTGGTGGCGCCCGGGATGCCGTAACCCCAGTCCGGGACCGTCCGGGAGCTGAGCGTCACCCCGCTCCTTGGCCACGACGGGATCCTTGCGCCCGCCCATCTCCGACGTCCGGGGGTTCCCCAGTCGGTCGCTCGCCCCTTCGGTACGGGCGGGGAGTGCGGGGTGTTCAAAGCGAGTCGGCGGTTCCCCCCGGGCTGGTGTGACGAAGGGGGCGCCGACGTGGCTACCGGGCGAGGGCGGCGCGGCGGCGGTGCCGGGCGACGCGCTCGCGGTTGCCGCAGATCTCGCTGGAGCACCAGCGCCGGCGGCGCCCGCGGGAGGTGTCGACGTACACGATCGGGCAGTTGTCGCCCGCGCACTGCCTGAGGCTCGCCCGTGCGGCGGGGTCGGTGAGCAGTTCCACGGCGTCCCGGGCGAGGGCGCCGAGCAGCGCCGCGCACTGCGGTGGCCCGGTCAGCTCCCGTACCAGCGCGCCGTCCTCGCCGTGCACCGCGCGCGGGGCCGGGGGTGCGGCGGCGGCGAGGTCGTTGACGCGGGCGAGCGCGAGGTCGTACGGGCGGGTTCCGGACGCGGACCGGCCGCGCACCAACCTCGCGGTCTCGCCGCGCAGTTCGCGGAAGCCGGCCAGCCAGGAGGCGTCGGCGTGGGTCAGCGGGGTGCCCGGCGGGACGAGTCCGGAGCCGGTGATCCAGGCGCGCAGCACTTCGACGGAGTCGAGCCGTTCCACGGGGTGGGTGGTGGCGAGGAGGTCCAGACAGATCCGCCCGGTGTCGAACCGCAGCTCGTACGGGTCGGTGGCCGTACCCAGTGCCATGTTCCTGTCACCGCCTAGGGGTGGCCCGGTGGGGCGGGCTGGAAAGGGGAGCAGGTGGCCCGCTCCCTCTACAGTGCCTGCCCGCTCCCGCGGCCGGAACCCCTCGTACCGCTCCCACGTGGATGCCTGCGTGTGCGCCCGCGCGCCCGGGACACGTCCGTCACGGCACCGTGCCGGTCGCATGGACGCATGGACGCATGGCGGAGAACGACGGGCCGGTGGAGACGGCGGGCCGGTGAAGGCGTCGGGGGTGGTGGAGAGAGGGGGACGACGGGGGGCGGCGGGGCGACGGACGCGCCCGCCCTCACCCGTCCGCGTACTTCCCGCCCTCACCCGTCCGCGTACTTGGCGTCCGTCGCCGGGTCCAGGGCCAGGCGGTAGCCGCGTTTCACCACCGTCTGGATCAGCTTGGGCGCGCCCAGGGCCGTGCGGAGGCGGGCCATCGCCGTCTCGACGGCGTGTTCGTCGCGCCCCGCGCCCGGCAGGGCGCGCAGGAGGTCCGCGCGGGGCACGACCCAGCCCGGCCGCCGGGACAGCGCGCGCAGCAGGGCCATGCCCGCGGGTGGCACCGACCGCAGCTCCCCGTCGACCAGCACCGCGTGCCCCCGGATCTCCATCCGGTGCCCGGCGACCGGCAGGGCACGGGCGCGGGCCGGGAGTTCCCGGCACAGAAGCTGGACGAGAGGGCCGAGCCGGAAGCGTTCGGGCTGGGCCGTGTCGACGCCGTGCGCCTGGAGCGGCACCGCCGTGACCGGGCCGACGCAGGCCGGCAGCACGTCGTGGCCGAAGGCGCCGAGCAGCTCGGGCAGCAGCCCGCGCTCCTCGGCGCGGGCGAGGAGGGACGCGGCGGCCGGTGCGCTGGTGAACGTCACGGCGTCCAGGCCCCGGGTGACGGCGGCGTCCAGCAGCCGGTCGACCGGCCCGAGGTCCTCCGGCGGCAGCCACCGGTAGACGGGCACGCCGACCACCTCGGCGCCGCCCTCGCGCAGCGCCTCCACGAACCCCGGCAACGGCTCGCCGTGCAGTTGTACGACGACCCGGCGGCCGTCGACACCTTCCTCCAGGAGCCGGTCCAGCACCTCGGCCATGGACTCGGAGGCCGGCGACCACTTCTCCGTCAGCCCGGCGGCCCGCACCGCGCCCTTGACCTTGGGCCCGCGCGCGAGCAGGTCCACCTCGCGCAGCCGCTCCAGGAGTGCGTCACCGAGCCCCCAGCCGTCGGCGGCCTCCACCCAGCCCCGGAAGCCGATGGCGGTGGTCGCCACGACGACGTCCGGCGCCTGGTCGATGAGCTGTTTGGTCGCGGCCAGCAGCTCGCTGTCGTCGGCGAGCGGCACGATCCGCAGGGCCGGGGCGTGCAGGACGACGGCACCGCGTCGCTGGAGCAGCGCGCCCAGTTCGTCGGCCCGGCGGGCGGCGGTCACGCCCACGGTGAAACCGGCCAGGGGACCGTGGTCAGGTCGCTGCTGTTCGTCGTCCATGGCTCGCCGCGCTCCGTTCGTTCACACCCACGTGCACACCCACGCGCCCGGTGCCCTGCCCGGTCACGTACCGACCGAGCCTGTCAACGCTGCGTGACAGGCTCGGTTCCGCTTCATGTCACCAGTGTTACGTCACACCTCGGCGTAGCTGAGCCGTGCCTTCGACTCCGCCGGGCCCGCCGGGCCGTCGGGCGTCCGTACGGCTGGGCGGCGAAGGTATACCGCCCACGTGACGGCGAAACATACGGCGTAGTAGGCGAGGAAGGCGACGAAGGCGCCGGTGCCCGAGCCGACGGAGAGGAAGGACTGCCGGAAGGCGAGGTTGATGGCGACGCCGCCGAGCGCGCCCACCGCGCCGATCAGGCCCATGGAGGCGCCGGAGAGCCGCCGCCCGTACGCCACGGCCTCCTCCCCCGTCAGCCCCTTGGCGAGCGCCTTGTTCTGGAAGATGCCGGGGATCATCTTGAACGTCGACCCGTTGCCGAGCCCGCTGAGCACGAACAGCGCCACGAACACGGCGACGAACAGCGCGAGCGACTTCGCCATGCTGGCGGCGACGAGTACGGCGGTGGCGGCGGCCATCGCGACGAAGTTCCACAGCGTGATCCGCGCGCCGCCGTACCGGTCGGCGAGCCTGCCGCCCAGCGGCCGGATCAGTGAGCCGAGCAGCGGCCCGATGAAGGTCAGGTAGGCCGCCTGGAGCGGGGTCCGCCCGAACTGGGTCTGGAGCACCTGCCCGAAGGCGAAGCTGTACCCGATGAACGAGCCGAACGTGCCGATGTACAGCACGGCCATGATCCAGGTGTGGGCGTCCCGGGCGGCGTCCTTGGCGGCCCCGGTGTCGTTCTTCACCGAGGCGAGGTTGTCCATGAAGCAGGCGGCGAGGACGGCGGCCACCAGGATCAGCGGGATGTAGATGCCGAGCAGCACCCGCGGCCCACCGCTCGCCCCGATGATGGCGAGCGCCGCGAGCTGGATGACCGGCACGCCGATGTTGCCGCCCCCGGCGTTGAGGCCGAGCGCCCAGCCCTTCTTCCTGAGCGGGAAGAAGGCGTTGATGTTGGTCATGGAGGAGGCGAAGTTGCCGCCGCCGATACCGGCCAGGAGGCCCACGAGCAGGAAGGTGGAGAAGGACGTCCCCGGCTCCATCACCACGAAGGCCGCGACGGTCGGCAGGAGCAGCAGTCCGGCGGAGACGATCGTCCAGTTCCGGCCGCCGAAGAGGGCGACGGCGAAGGTGTAGGGCACGCGAACGACGGCCCCGACCAGGGTCACCACGGACGTCAGCAGGAACTTGTCGGCCGGTGTCAGCCCGTACTCCGGCCCCATGAAGAGCACCAGCACGGACCACAGCGTCCAGACCGAGAACCCGATGTGCTCGGAGAGGACGGAGAAGAACAGGTTCCGCCGCGCGATCCGCTCCCCCGTCTCCTTCCAGAAGGTCTCGTCCTCGGGATCCCAGTGCTGGATCCAGCGGCCGCCAGGGACTTTCATGACGCCTCCACGGTGCTCCACAGCTCGACCGCACCGAAGGTAGGCAGGACGCGTTTCGGGCCGGTGGGGCTGTGGATGACCGCGAGGGAACGTTGCTCTCACCCCGCCGGGCGGCCGGGTGAGAGGTCGCGCTCAGGCCTGCGGGGGCTGGGGGGGTTGAGTGGGCTGGGGGTGCCAGTGGGGGTTCTGCTGGCGGTGGGGCCGGCCGTACTGCTGAGGGTGTGGGGGCTGCTGGGGCTGGCCGTACTGCTGAGGGGGCGGGGGCTGCTGGGGGTGCGGGGGCTGCTGGGGATGCGCATACGGCTGCGGTTGGTGGTGCGCGTACGGCTGCGGCCGGCCGAAGGCCGCCTGTGCCGGATACGGCTGCTGCGGGGCGTACGGACCGGGGGCGGGTTGTCCGTGACCGCCGGGCGCTGCGTAACCACCCGACGTCACGGGCGCGCCGGGCATCACGGGCGCGCCGGGCGCCGGGTAGCCGTACGGCGCACCCGCGGCGACGGGTCCGCCCCCGAACGGGTTCCCGTGCCCGGGCGGTTGCGCCCCCGGCGCCAGGTACCGCACCCGCCCCGTCTCCTCCGTCACCGGCACGAAACCGGCGGCCTGCAGTCGGGCCGCGAACTTGGCGTTGCGTTTACGGGTGACGAGGAAGCCGACACCCAGCAGCGCCAGAACACACACCCAGATGATCGCGGCCATGACGAAGTCGCCGGCCCGACCACCTGCGCGGAACCCGAGGACCGCGCAGGCGACGGTGACACCGAGCGCGCCGTACCCCATCCGCTTCTCGGCGCTCTTGCCGGTGAGGTCGAAGTTGATGCGGGCCTTGAGGAGCTCGAAGGCGTCCGGCACGAGGGGCGGCACCGAGACCCCGTCGCCGGCGTTCGGGTACTGCGCCCAGTTCTGCGCCGCCCGGGCCCGGGCCTGCGGGCTGGGGTCCGGCACGATCACCATCTTGAGCTGGCTGTTGTTCCCGCCGCCCTGCCGCACGTCGGCGTACTCGTACCCGAACTGCTGGGCGACGAAGGCGAGCCGGGCGAGCTTCTTCACGGACGCCATCGGGCTGGTGAGCTCGACCGGCTCTCCGCTCGCCATCAGCCGCAGCATCTTCTGTGTCTGCCGCTTGCTCATCCCACATGTCCCCCTGACCGGCTCACGCCGCACCGTTCACTTCCGCAACCGGGGCAGTCTCGCACGGGAGGCGCCCCCGCGGTACCGGGTCGGGGCGCTTGGCCGGGTCTGTACGGAGCGCAGCGGAAACGCGGAGCCGGGGCGGCGACCACCGACGTGACATCAGTGCCGGTGGGCGGGGCGCTGCCCACCGTCCGGCCGCCGTCGGGGCCTGCGCCTCGGTTCCCGGGCGCGCACACGACTCCGCGCACGCGACTCCACGCACGCGCGGAACGCGGGGATGCCGCGTGTCAGTTGTGGACGGACATCACAGCGGCGTCGGTGGCCGGAATCCACCCTCCGGCGGGGATGCGGAGCCAGCCCTTTTCGGCCGTGAGCTGGGCGACCGCCCGGCGGAGCGCGTCGAACGCCGGATGCACCAGCCCCTTTCGCCAGACCAGTGACACCGGCGACAGCGGCACGGGGTCGACGAGCGGGCGCACGACGGTCGAACCGATGGCCGGGAAACTGACCACGGCGAGCACCGGGTAGCCCGACTTGTCCATGACCCGCTGGAACTCCTCGTCCCCGACGGCCAGCGGAGCGGGCGGCGCCACGTCGATGCCGCGTCCCTCGAACAGGCGGTGCGCGAGCTCGGTCCACTCGGGCGTCCGCGGATTGCCGGCCCCGGCGTACACGGTCTCGCCCGCCAGCGCGGCGAGCGGCACCTCGGGCAGCCTCGCCAGCGGGTGGTCGCCGGGCAGCACCACCGCCATGGGTTCGCAGCGGACCGGCTGGTGGTCGAGTCCCGCCCGCAGCGCGGGGGTCAGGCCCGCGAACCGGCCGAACGACGCGTCGAGGCGGCCGGCGAGCAGTTCGGCGGCGGCACCCGTCAGCCCGCTCTCGTAGCGCGCCATCAGCTCGTGCTCCGGAGCGAGCGCGCGGGCCCGTTCCAGGACCAGGCGTCCGGTGACCAGCCCCGGGGAGTTGACGTCCACCAGCAGCGGGCGGGCCTGCCCGAAAGCGGCCAGCAGCTCGTCCTGCGCCTCGAGGACGCGACGGGCGTACGGCAGCAGCCGCTCGCCGTCGGCCGTCAGCGTCACCTGCCGCGTGGTCCGCACGAACAGCTCGACGCCCAACTCCCGCTCCAGGCGCCGCACGTCCCGGCTGAGCGCCTGCTGGGCGACGTACAGGCGGGCGGCGGCGCGGGTGAAGTGCAGGTCCTCGGCGACGGTGACGAAGGCCCGCAGAAGGCGGGGGTCCAGCGGGGCGGGTGCGGGCATCCGGCGAACCTACAACAGGAGTGCGTGAATGGGGAGGGAGAAGGTGTTGGACCGATCGATCGGCCCCGGGCGACGGTGGACGCATGCCGCATCCGTCCCCTGAACGCCCGTTTCCGCAGACCACCTTCGTCACCATGACCGCCGACACCCTCGTCGTCGCCGACTTCCACCCCCGCACCCGGCGCCGGCCGCCCGGCCCGTACCGGCGGCTTCTCTCCACCCCCGGGGCCCGAGCGTTCACCATCGGGAATCTCCTGGCCCGGCTGCCCATGGGCATGTTCAGCGTGAGCGCGGTCGTGATGATCGCCGGTACCCGCGGCTCGTACGCCCTCGCCGGTGCCGTCACCGCGACCGGGCTGGCGGCGACGGCCCTGGTCGCCCCGTGGACCGCGCGGCTCGTGGACCGGCACGGCCAGGCCAGGGTGGCCCTGCCCGCCACCCTGGTCGCCGCCCTCGGCTCACTCGCCCTGCTGCTGTGCGTGCGGTACGACGCCCCGAACTGGACGCTGTTCGCCGCCTACGCCGCCACCGCCACGACCCCCAACACCGGCGGCATGGCCCGGGCCCGCTGGGCCCACCTGCTGCGGGGCGACACCGACGGCCTGCACACCGCGAACTCCTTCGAACAGGCCGCGGACGAGCTGTGCTTCATGCTCGGGCCGGTGCTCGCGGCGGCCCTGTGCACGGCGCTGTTCCCGGAGGCGGGCACGCTCGTCGGCGTGGTGCTGCTGGTGACCGGCATGCTGCTCTTCACCGCCCAGCGCTCGACCGAACCGCCGGCCCTGCCGCGCCCCCGCACCAAGGCACCCCTCCGCGCGCCCGGCATACCCCCGCTGCTGGCGGTCTGCCTGGCGATGGGCGGGATCTTCGGCGCCCTGGAGGTCGTCACGATCGCCTTCGCGGACGCACAGGGGCACCGTACGGCCGCCGGTGTGGTCCTCGCTCTGCAGGCGGCCGGTTCCTGCGCGGCGGGCCTGCTGTACGGCGCGCTGAAGCCGACCGGACCGGTCGAGGACCGCCTGCCGTGGTGCGTGGCCGCGATGACGACACTGCTCACGCTGCCCCTGCTCGCGGCGTCCCTCACCGGCTCCCTCCCGCTCCTCGCCGCGACGCTGCTGATCGCGGGCATGGCGACCGCCCCGACGATGGTGACCACCATGACCCTGGTCCAGCACCGCACCCCCGAGGGCCGCCTCAACGAGGGCATGACCCTCGCCGTCACCGGTCTGCTCGGCGGGATCGCCTGCGGCAGCGCGGTGGGCGGCTGGACGGTGGAACACGCCTCCCCCACGGCCGCCTACGGCGTACCGGTCACGGCGGCCGCGGCGGCCCTCCTCCTCACGCTGCTCCCCCTGCCCGGCCGTTCCCCCCGCCACCACTGAGCCCGCCCCACCCGGCCCCTCCCGCCTCCGCCTCACCGATCCCGTCCACCCCATTGACGACCCCGCCGCCCCCGCCTACCTTCCTCCGTCGAAGCGCTTCGAAGGCTCGGCGGCCCCGGAGGAACCGAAATGTTGACGGCATTGTGTCGTGCGGTGACACCGGAGGCGGACTGATGGCGAGGATCACCGATGTGGCGCGGCGGGCCGGGGTCTCCCCCAGCACCGTGTCGTACGCGCTCAGCGGGAAACGGCCGATCTCCGACGCGACCCGGCGGCGCGTCGAGGCGGCCGTCCGGGAGCTGGGCTACCGGCCGTACACGGACCCGCGGGCACGCGGCGACGCCGGATCCCGGGTGCTGGCGCTGGCTCTTCCGCTGCGCGCCGCCGTCCACCTGCCGGTGGTGATGGGCTTCGCGACGTCCGTGGTGGCGGCGGCCCGGACGTACGACCACGACGTGCTGCTGCTCACCCGGGAGGAGGACGGGCACGGCGCGTGGTCGGCCGCGGACGCGCTGATCGTGATGGACGTACAGCCGCACGACCCCCGCCTGCCGTGGCTGCGTACGCTCGGCCGGCCGGCCGTACTGATCGGCCTGCCCGCCGAACCGGACGGCCTGACCTGCATCGACCTCGACTTCCACGCGGCCGGCGAGGCGTGTGTGGAGCATCTTGCGGGGCTCGGCCACCGGGTGGTGGCGCTGGTCGGGTCGCCGCCGGAGGCGTACGTCCGGCAGACCGCGTTCGCCCCTCGGGTGGTGAGCGGCTTCACGGCCGCCGCCGACCGCGCGGGGCTGCTCTCGTCCGTGCACCCGTGCGGGTCTGCCCCCGAGGCCGCCGCCGAGGCCGCCCGGGGTGTCGCCGAGCGGCTGCTGCGCGCCCAGCCCGCGCCGACCGGCGTCGTCGTCCACAACGAGCCCCTGCTGGAGCCGCTGATCGATGCCTTCGAACGCCTCGGACTGCGGGTACCCGGCGATCTGTCCGTCGCGGCGATCTGCCCCGACGAGCACGCCGCCGCGGTCCGCGTCCCCGTCACCGCGGTCGCCGTCCCGGCCGCCGAGGCCGGCACCCGGGCGGTGGAGCTGGTCATGAGGAAGCTCGCGGGCGCCCCCGTTCCCCGCACCACACTGCTCGCACCCCGCCTGACCATCCGCGCGAGCACGGCCGCCGTACGGGTGTGACAGGTGTCCGGGCATGACGGGCGTCCGGGCATGACAAAGGCCCCGCCGCGCTGAGCGACGGGGCCTTGGCCCACATGGGAATTGTGGAGATGGCGGGAATCGAACCCGCGTCCAACGGTGCGGAACCAGGGCTTCTCCGTGTGCAGTCCGCTGCGATTTTCTCAGCCCCGGAGATCACGCGGACAAGTCTCCGACGGGCTCAGTCACTGTTTGGTTTCCCTTTTCACCCCGTGACCGGGATCAAGGTTTAGTCCCCTAGCTGATGCCAGGATCCGGGTCGGGAACAGCCCCGGGCTGACACTCCCTTAGTAGGAGGCTCGCTCTGCTACCTGAGATCAGGCAGCGAGGGCGAAGGCCTGCTGGGAGGAATCGCGCTTGGTGTTGGCGATTATTTTTTTCGGCCTGTGGTTTACGAGATCATGGCCGCTTCCTCGACACGCTTCCCCTGCTTCGACAACCGCTGTCGAAACCGATCATCCCCATGTTGATTTTTCAAAACCTCCGCAGAGGCTCACACCCGCTACGAGGTGCAGGTGCCATCGTACGTGACCAACGCACACCCGTGCCAGCGTATTCCCGGGGTCAGGCCCGCTGCTTGCGCCGGATCGCCGAGATCGTCCGCTCCGCCTCGCGCCGGTCCTGCTTCTCCCGCAGGGTCTGCCGCTTGTCGTACTCCTTCTTGCCGCGCGCCAGCGCGATCTCGACCTTGGCCCGGCCGTCCTTGAAGTACAGCGCCAGGGGCACGATCGTGTGACCGCTCTCCTGGGACTTCGCCTCCAGCTTGTCGATCTCCACACGGTGCAGCAGCAGCTTCCGCTTGCGACGGGCGCTGTGGTTGGTCCAGGTGCCCTGGCTGTACTCCGGCACGTGCACGTTGTGCAGCCACGCCTCGTGTCCGTCCAGCTGCACGAAGCCGTCGACCAGCGACGCCCGCCCCTGGCGCAGCGACTTCACCTCGGTCCCGGACAGGACCAGGCCGGCCTCGTACGTGTCGAGGATCTGGTAGTCGTGCCGCGCCTTCTTGTTCTGCGCGATCAGCTTGCGCCCTTTTTCCTTAGCCATAGTGCAGCCCATTTTGGCACTACGGAGGGGGCCCGCGGAAAGCAGATTTCGCAGCGGGGGCCGCAGGGCGCGTGCCTAGCGTCCCAGGCCGCTCAGCACCGTCTCCGCCCGCTCCAGGACGGCCGGGTCCGTCGGGTCGACCTCCAGGTCGGGCGTGATGCCCGTGCCGTCGACGCCGCGGCCGGAGGGCGTGCGGTAGTGCCCGACCGTGAGCTCGGCCACGGAGCCGCCGGGCAGCCGGCTCGGCATCTGCACCGAGCCCTTGCCGAAGGTGCGCGAGCCCAGGACGACCGCACGTCCGCGGTCCTGGAGAGCTCCGGTGAGGAGTTCGGCCGCGCTCATCGTGCCGCCGTCGACGAGTGCGACCAGGGGTCTGGTGGTGTCACCGCCGGGTTCGGCGTGCAGGGCGCGCTCGTCGCCCTCGACGTCGTACGTGGCGACGAGGCCGCCGTCGAGGAAGGCGGAGGCCGCGGTGACGGCCTCGGCGACCAGGCCGCCGGAGTTTCCGCGCAGGTCGAGGACGACGCCGGTGCCGGCCGGGACCCGCTCCACGGCGGCGCGCACCCGTTCGCCGACGCCCTTGGTGAAGGAGACGACGTGGACGACGGTGACCCCGTCGGCGAGCGTGCGCACGGTCACGGAGTCCGTGGACAGCCGCGCCCGCCGCACGGTCTCGGTCCACGCGCGCGTGCCGCGTTCCAGCCCGAGCCGGACGACGGTGCCGGCGGGCTCGTCCTCGGCGTCGCCGCGCAGGAGGGAGACGACCTCGGTGACGGGACGCCCGTCGACCCGCCGGCCGTCGACGCTGCGCAGCCGGTCGCCCTCGCGGACCCCGGCGTCGGCGGCGGGCGAGCCGGAGCGCACGTTCGTCACCTCGATGCGACCGCCGCGTTCACGGCGCGCGGAGAGTCCGACACCGGTGTACCGGCCGTCGAGGGACTCCTCCAACTCCTCGTACTCGACCTGGGAGTAGACGGCGCCCCAGCGGTCCCCGCTGCGGCTGACGGCGCGTTCGGCGGCCTCCACGGGGGACTCGCCGTCGGCCATCGCCTCGGCCGCCGCCCGGGCCACGTCCTCGTGGTGTCCGGCCGGGGCGGCCGAACGGGCCGTGTCGGACGGGGACTTCCGATCGCCCTCGGGAAACGAGCCGGTGGCCGCGCCCGTGACGAGAACGCTTGCGAACAGCAAGGTCAGGGCGGCCCCGTGGCGTGCGCGGCGGGGCTGACGGAGCGGGTCACGACCTGACATGCCGGTGAGTCTAGGACAACGCGAGAGGGCCGAACGGTCGCTTGACCGTTCGGCCCTCTCGACTTGTGTCACACCTTCAGGTACTTGCGCAACGCGAAGAACGCGGCCAACGCGGGCATCAGCAGACTGGTGGCCAGGATGAGCGGCAGCTTCGTCAACAGGGCGTCCCAGCCGATGAAGTCGATCAGGGCCAGCTTCTCGGACAGGGCGAGTCCGTGGTCGATGATGAAGTACCGCGCGGTCACCAGGAAACCGCAGGCGACCGCGCCGCCGATGAGTCCGGCGACCGCCGCCTCCATGATGAACGGCGCCTGGATGTAGAAGCCCGAGGCGCCGACCAGCCGCATGATGCCGGTCTCGCGCCGCCGACTGAACGCCGAGACGCGCACCGTGTTGACGATCAGCATCAGGGCGACGACCAGCATGAGCGCCATCACCGCGCGCGCCGCCCAGTTCATGCCGTTGAGGAGCTCGAAGAGGTTGTCCAGGGTGCTGCGCTGGTCCGCCACGGACTGCACGCCGTCCCGGCCGTCGAAAGCGGTCGCGATGACCTGGTACTTCTCCGGGTCCTTCAGCTTGACGCGGTACGACTCCTGCATCTGGTCCGGCGTGAGCGAGCTGGCCAGCGGCGAGTCGCCGAACTGCTCCTTGTAGTGCTTGTACGCCTCGTCCTGCGACTCGTACGTCACCTTCTCGACGACGCTCATCTCGTCGAGGTCGGCCAGGATCTGCTTCTTCTGGTCCTCGGTCACCGCGCCCTTGGCGCAGGCGGGGTCGGACTTCGCGTCACTCTTGTTGCAGAGGTAGACCGTGACGTTGACCTTGTCGTACCAGTAGCCCTTCATGGTGTTGACCTGGTCGCTCATCAGCAGCGAACCGCCGAACAGGGCCAGGGACAGGGCGACGGAGACGATCACCGCGAAGGTCATCGTCAGATTGCGGCGAAGACCGACACCGATCTCCGAGAGCACGAACTGGGCGCGCATGGCGTCTCGTTAAGCCTTTCCGTTCCTCGTCAGTGCTGGTAGCCGTAGACGCCGCGCGCCTGGTCGCGGACGAGGCGGCCCTTCTCCAGCTCGATGACGCGCTTGCGCATCTGGTCCACGATGTTCTGGTCGTGGGTGGCCATGATCACGGTGGTGCCCGTCCGGTTGATGCGGTCGAGCAGCTTCATGATGCCGACGGAGGTCTGCGGGTCGAGGTTGCCCGTGGGCTCGTCGGCGATCAGCAGTTTGGGCCGGTTGACGAAGGCACGCGCGATGGCGACGCGCTGCTGCTCACCACCGGACAGCTCACCCGGCCTGCGGTCCTCCTTGCCGCCGAGCCCGACGAGGTCGAGCACCTGCGGCACGGACTTGCGGATCTCGCCGCGGGACTTGCCGATGACCTCCTGGGCGAAGGCGACGTTCTCGCCGACCGTCTTGTTCGGCAGCAGGCGGAAGTCCTGGAAGACCGTCCCCAGCTGGCGCCGCATCTGCGGCACCTTCCAGTTGGACAGGCGGGCGAGGTCCTTGCCCAGGACGTGCACTTGGCCGTGGCTGCACCGCTCCTCGCGGAGGATCAGCCGTAGGAAGGTGGACTTTCCGGAGCCGGAGGACCCCACGAGGAAGACGAACTCGCCCTTCTCGACCTCGAGGGAGACGTCCCTGAGGGCTGGGTGGCTCTGTTTGGGGTAGACCTTGGAGACGTTGTCGAATCGGATCACGGATGCACCACGGGTCGCCGGGGGTAGATGAGCGTGACCCTACGCGAAGCGGGGAGCGGACCGCAGTCGCCGGTCGGGGTTGCGTGACAGTTGCGCGTTTTGTCCTCGCCCTGTCCGGTGGCCCTGCCCGGTTCCGGCCCGGCGGGGAGGGCGCGCGGCACCCCACGGAACCTGGCACAGTGGAGGGGGGAACGTTCGCGTCGGTGCGGGCGTTGTCCTGACGGAGCCGGCGGCAAGGAGGGTGAGCGCATGACGTACGACCGGTTGGTGTGCGCGAACTGCGCGGCGCCCGTGAGCGAGGGCCGGTGCCCGGTGTGCCGGGCGAACCGCGAGCGGCTGCAGCAGGGCAACTTCTTCGCGGGGCTGAATCCCATGACGCTGATCGCGCTGCTGGCGGTGCTGATCGCGGCGGTGGCCCTGCTGGCCCACCAGACCGTCTGACGCCCGCAGAGGGGCCGCAGGGCCCCCTGGAGGCGGACAGGGAAGGGGCCCGGAGCGATGTGCGCTCCGGGCCCCTCCACTTGCGTGCGCCGTGCGTACGCGGACGGCTACCCTCAGGCAGCCGCGCCGCCGCGGCCGTTCATCATGCGCGGCAGCAGGCGGAAGCCGATGCCACCGGCGATCATCGTGGCGGCGCCGACCAGCAGGAAGGTGGTCTCCGCGGCGCCGGTCTCGGCGAGCTCGTCACCGCTGCCCTGGGCGGTGGTGTCGGAGGCCGGGGCCTCGTCGCCGGTGTCGGTCAGGGCCGAGGAGCCCTCGTCCTGGGTGACGTTGTCGTTGCCGCCACCGTCGGGGGTGGTGCCGCCGGAGCTGTCGCCACCGTTGCCGCCACCACCGTTGCCGCCGGAGCCGCCGCCGTTACCGCCGCCACCGTTGCCGCCGCCGTTGCCGCCGGAGCCGCCGGAGCCGCCGCCGTTACCGTTACCGCCGTTGTCGCCGGAACCGCCGTTGTTACCGGAACCGCCGTTGCCGCCACCCTGAGAGGTACCGGTGGAGGTGCCCTGGGACGTGCCCTGGGACGTGCCCGTGGACGTGCCCTGCGACGTACCGGTGGACGTACCGGTGGAGGTGCCCTGGGACGTACCCGTGGACGCACCGGTGGAGGTGCCCTGCGACGTACCGGTGGACGTGCCCGTGGACGTACCGGTGGACGTGCCCTGGGACGTACCGGTAGACGTGCCCGTGGACGTGCCCTGGGACGTACCCGTGGACGTACCGGTGGAGGTGCCCTGCGACGTGCCCGTGGACGTGCCCTGCGACGCACCGCTGGAGGTGCCCTCGGTCACGCCGACCGAGGCACCCTCGGACGTACCCTGTGTGGTTCCTGCGGTGTCGTCTCCGGCGCTCACGCCGAGCTCGACGTTGGTGTCACCGACACCCGCGCTCACACCGATGTCGAGCGCCGAGGCGGCGCCCGCGGCGGTCAGCGAGGCACCGGCGGCGATCACCGCGCCGGCCGCTATCCGCGCGACACGAATCCGCGTCTTCTTCGTCATGTAGTTGCTACCCCCAGTAGCCGAAATAGTCAGTGAGGCCGCACTCGGGGGCCGTGATCGACGGAGGTAGCTGTGCTGAGGCCCCCCGGTTCACATGCGCCCCAGAAATACGCATGCCGCGCTCACCCTTGCGAATGTTCAAAGCAACGTCAAGGCCATTGCGTACGCGATGTCCGGGTACGGGACGTATGCCGGACACAAAGGGTGTGAGTGTGATGCAAAACCCAGACATCACCGGCAGACACGGGGAAGACGAAAGGCAACCGCCGCCCGAGGGGCGGCAGTTGCCTTGTCGACAAAGCGGTGTCTCCGCTTGGCGCTATTTCTCCTGCTGCTTGCGCCAGCGAATGCCGGCCTCCAGGAAACCGTCGATCTCGCCGTTGAACACGGCCTCGGGGTTGCCCACCTCGTGCTCGGTGCGCAGGTCCTTGACCATCTGGTAGGGGTGCAGCACGTACGAACGCATCTGGTTGCCCCAGGAGTTGCCGCCGTCGCCCTTGAGGGCGTCCATCTTGGCCTGCTCCTCCTGGCGGCGCCGCTCCAGCAGCTTGGCCTGGAGGACGTTCATCGCGGTGGCCTTGTTCTGGATCTGGGAGCGCTCGTTCTGGCAGGAGACCACGATGCCGGTGGGGAGGTGGGTGAGCCGCACCGCGGAGTCGGTGGTGTTGACGCCCTGGCCACCGGGTCCGGACGAGCGGTACACGTCCACCCGCAGCTCGGACTCGTCGATCTCGATGTGGTCGGTCTGCTCGACCACGGGGAGGATCTCGACGCCCGCGAAGGAGGTCTGGCGGCGCCCCTGGTTGTCGAAGGGCGAGATGCGCACCAGCCGGTGCGTGCCCTGCTCGACGGAGAGGGTGCCGTAGGCGTACGGCACCTGGACGGCGAAGGTGGTCGACTTGATGCCGGCCTCCTCCGCGTACGACGTCTCGTAGACCTCGGTCTTGTAGCCGTGCTGCTCGGCCCAGCGCAGGTACATGCGCTGGAGCTTCTCGGCGAAGTCGGCGGCGTCCACGCCACCGGCCTCGGCGCGGATGTTGACCAGCGCCTCACGGGAGTCGTACTCGCCGGAGAGCAGCGTGCGGACCTCCATCTCGTCCAGCGCCTTCTTCACGGCCGTGAGCTCGGACTCGGCCTCGGCACGGGTGTCCGGGTCGTCCTCCTCCTCGGCCATCTCGAAGAGCACGCCGAGATCGTCGATCCGGCCGCGCAGGGCCTCGGCCTTCCGCACCTCGGCCTGGAGGTGGGAAAGCTTGCTGGTGATCTTCTGCGCCTCGTCCGGGTTGTCCCAGAGGGAGGGCGCGGCCGCCTGCTCCTCGAGCACGGCGATGTCTGCCCTCAGCCTGTCGAGGTCCAGGACGGCCTCGATCGACTCCATGGTCGAGGAGAGGGACTTCAGCTCTTCGGATACATCGACGACTGCCACGCATCCAGCGTAACGGCTCCGCCAACCGGTCTTCGCCGGGTCGTCACGGGCGGCGGTGGCGGCGCGCCCGGCCGGCCTCACGAACGGGCCGGTGCCGCCCTCACGGACGGGCCGGTGCCGCCCTCACGGAGAGGCGGGTGCCGAGTTCCGCGTGTCCTGGGGCCCCGCGTCGCCCTCGTCACCGCTCGTGGCCAGCCAGGTACCGACACCGATCGCCGCCACCAGGGCGAGCGCGCCCGCGCCCAGGGCGAGCCGGCGCCGCCGCGCGGTGGCGCGGTTGCGGGCCGAGCCGGGGCGCGGGGCACCGGACGCGCGCGGGGCGCGGGCGGTGCCGCGGGCGCCGCCGGCCAGCTCGTCGGGGGCCGGTACGCGCATGGAGGTGTGCGTGTCGCGGTTGGAGTCGGCCGGCTTCGCCCCCGGCACCAGCGGCACCGCTCCCCGGCGCCGTACGGGCTCCCCGGCGGACTCGGGGGACCCCGGGGACGTCGCGGGCTCCTCGGGCGCGTCGTCCTCCTGCTCCGCGTCGGGCTCGTCGACGTCCAGCGGCCCCATCCCGGCCAGCATCGGCAGCAGCTCGCGCAGCCGGGCGCCCAGCTCGGAGGCGCGCAGCCGGGAGGCCGGCGCCTTGGCCAGGCACTGCACGAGCAGCTGCCACAGCTCGTCCGGGATGCCGGGGAGGGGGACGACCGTCTCGGTCACATGGCGGCGCAGCACGGCGCCGGGGTGGCCGCCGCCGAACGGCGTGAAGCCCGCGAGCAGCTCGTAGAGGACCGTGGCCAGCGCGTAGATGTCCACCGCCGCGCGGGGCGGCAGGCCCTCGACGATCTCCGGGGCCAGGTAGTCCGGCGTGCCGATGATCTTCGTGGCCCGGGTGCGCCGCGGCGTGTCGATGAGTTTGGCCACCCCGAAGTCCGTCAGCAGGGCCGGGTGCGAGCCGCCGGGGCCGAGGGGGCCCTGCATGTCCAGCAGCACGTTCTCGGGCTTGACGTCGCGGTGCACGACGCCGGCGGCGTGCGCGGCGGCCAGGCCGTCGGCGACGTCGGCGACGACGGCCACCGCGGCCTCGGGCGCCAGACGCCGCTCCCGGTCGAGGCGGGTACGCAGATCCGTGCCCCGGACCAGATCCATGACCAGCGCCAGGTCGTTGCCGTCGACGACCAGGTCGCGCACGGAGACGACGTGCGGGTGCTCCAGGCCGAGCAGGGCGGTGCGCTCCTGCACGAAGCGTGAGACGAGTTCCTGGTCGGACGCCAGGTCCTCGCGCAGCAACTTGATCGCGACGGGCCCCTCGGGTCCTTCGCCCAGCCACACCGTGCCGGCGCTGCCCCGCCCGAGGATCTGGTGGGCGGTGTACCGGCTGCCGATCTTCCGTGCCAAGACTGCTCCTACCGACGCGTGTTGCGCCTAAAAGTACGCGTCCGAGGAGCCGGCCTTCACAGCGGAGGCGGAATTCACCCGTCAGTTGTCGACAAATCCCCAGAGTCGGCGGCGCACGGCCGGCGGGGCGGCTCAGTTGCCGCCCGTGCTCCCGCCGCCCGAGCCGCTGTCGCCGCCCAGGTCCCCGATCCAGCCGGTCACGGTGCCGAACCAGTCGCTGAGCTGGTCCCAGTAGCCCTTGCCCGTGCCGATCCACTCCTGCAGCGGGCTGAGCTCCCAGACCAGCCAGCCGGCCACGAACAGGATGACGACGGTGAACAGGCAGCCCTTGAGGCAGCCCAGCCCGGGGATCCGCATCGGGTTGGCGCTGCGCTGGCGCGGCGGCCGGGGTTCACGCCGGGGCGGCTGGGGCTCGGGCGTGGGCGGCGGGGCGTAACGCTGCGGCTGGGGCCGCTGCGGCTGCTGGGGCCGCTGGTGCTGGGGCTGCTGGGGTTGCTGCGGCTGCGGAGTGGCGTACCGCTGCGGCTGTTGCTGCTGCGGATAGCCGTAGCCGGGCTGCTGGGGCGGCGGGCCCTGCGGGGCCTGGCGGGGCGGCTGCTGCGGGCGGGCGACCTGCCGCTGGGGGCGGCGGCGCAGCGGGTCCTCGTTCGGGTCGAGGTACTGGACCTGCGTCTGTTCGTTGCGGTCGCGGGCGGCGCGCAGCTGGTTCTGCCAGGGGTGCGGGTCCTCGGGCCCGCCGGGCTGTCCGCCCTGGCCCTGCCCCGGTCCGCCCGGCTGCCCCGACGGCACCGGCGGCATGACGGCGGTCGGGTCGGCCGCGCCGCGGCTGGGGAGCACGGCGGTGGGGTCGGCGGCGCCCGCGGGGTTGCCGGTGTGCGGCAGGACGCTGGTCGCGCCGTTCGGGTCGTAGGCGCCGTTCGGGTTCTGCGGCAGGACCTGCGTCGGGTCGGCGGCGCCGGGGGCGTCCGGGACCGGTGCGGGCGCCGGGTCGGGGGCGAGGAGCGCGCCCACGTTCTCGGCGGCGCCGATCTGCGCGCTGCTCGCGTGCACCCCGATGCCCTCGGCGACGACGCGCAGGCCGCGCGCGAGGTTCTCGGCGCTGGGACGTTCGTCCGGGTTCTTGCGCAGGCAGCGCTCGATGACCGTCCACAGCGGGTCGGGGACGGTGGAGGGGCGGCGCGGCTCGGCGCTCAGGTGCTGGTGCAGCACCTCCAGGGCGGAGCCCCCGCCGAACGGCGGCCGGCCGGTGACCAGCTCGTACAGCAGGATGCCGGCGCCGTAGACGTCGACGGCGGAGGTCTGCGGGCGGCCCTCGGCGGACTCCGGCGCGACGTAGGCGGGCGTGCCGACGAACTCGTGGGTGCGGGTGAGGCCGGGTGAGTCGGCGAGGCGGGCGATGCCGAAGTCGGTGAGCATCGGGTGCATCTCGCCGCCGGTCTGCTTCAGCAGGACGTTCGCCGGCTTGAGGTCGCGGTGGACGACGCCGTCGGTGTGGCTGGCGGCGAGCGCGTCGGCGATCTGGGCGGTGAGCAGGGCGGCGGCGACCGGGGTGAACGGCCCGTTCTCGCGCAGGTAGCGGTGCAGGTCGGGGCCGTCGACGAGGTCCATGACCAGCGCCAGCAGCTCGCCCTCGACGACCAGGTCGCGGACCCGCACGATGTTGGGGTGGGTCAGCCGGAGCAGGACGGAGCGCTCCCGCAGGAAGCGCATCACGATGTCGGGGTCGCTCGCGAGCTCCTCCTTGAGGACCTTGATCGCGACGGTCTCGCCGGGCTGTCCGGCCACGGCCGCCTCGGCGCCCGCGGTCTCGCGCTGGCGGGCCCGCCAGACGGTGCCCGTGGCGCCGCGACCGAGGGGTTCCTCGAGGAGGTACTTGCTGCCTACCGGCCGCACGTCATGCGCTCCCTGTTGCTTGCTGGCTGTTCCGACCCACTGTAGTGCCGCGGTGTGCGGCACCGGGCTGTCACGGTTGTGCGGGTTCCCATTGGTCCGCAGGTGCGTCTTACGTTCTGCTTCCCCACCCGTACAGGTGCGTGTTCGAAGGAAAGACGCTCGACCCGGTCCCCGGGTTGCCGAGCCCGGACGTGACCGATCCCAAGCGGATTCCGTTCGATCAACGAGGCGACGACTGTCAGGCATTTTTGAGGGCAGAGCCGACCAATCAAGATCATTCGGCGGCGGGCGGCGGGCACGTTGTCAGTGGCAGGTGCGAGGATGCGTGCAGTACTGGCCGACGTGCTCGTGTGGCGGTGGGGGAAGTCCGCGGTGGGGGACCGTGGTGAACGGCTTCTGTCCCGGCGTGCGGGCGCCCGCGCGAAGGGACCGCTGACGGCGATGCAGATCCGGCTGACCGTCGTAGACCCGCTGGGCCCGCATGCGGTGGGGGACCGCGCCGTGAGCTGCGACGTGCTGGTCACCGCACCGGCCGGCACGGCCCTGGCCGCGGTCGCCTCCGGGCTGGCCGCGGCGCTCCCCGGCGGTGAGGGCCAGGGCTCCGGCCAGGTGGTGCTCTACGCCGGTGCGCAGCGGCTCGACGCCCAGCGCAGCACCCTGGGCGAGCCGCCGCTGATCGACGGCGCCGTGCTCTGCCTGGGCGCCCCGGGCGATCCCGACCCGCACACCGAGCCGGCCGAGGTCCCCGCCCAACTCCACGTCGTCGCCGGTCCCGACGCCGGCGGCGTCCACCTGCTGCACGGCGGGCAGATCCGGCTCGGCCGCTCCGCCGACGCCGACGTCGCGCTCGACGACCCGGACGTCTCCCGGATGCACTGCGCCGTGACCGTCGCCGCCGACGGCCGCGTCTCGGTCGCCGACCTCGGCTCCACCAACGGCACCGTCCTGGACGGCACCCGCGTGGGCGACCGCCCGGTCCGCTTCGCGCCGGGCGCGCTGCTGCGGATCGGCGAGTCGGCCCTGCGGCTCGTGCCGGTCCCCCGGGGAACGCAGACGCGGGTGGCGACGACACCGGACGGGGAGGGGCACGTACGGCTGTCCGGCGCGCAGTCCTCCGCGTCACCGGCCGCCGGGCGGGGCGCCGGGACGGACGCCGGGGACGAAGGGGCGCACGCGCGCGTGGCCGACGGGACGCAGGGGCACGCCCGCGCGGGGAGCGGGGCGGACGGTCCCACGCGCGCGACCAGCGGGACGGGCGACCTCACCCACGCGGCCAGGAGTGCGGCCGGCGCCGCGGGCCCGCCCGGGGAGACGGACCGTCGCCCACGGACGGCCCGGACGGCGGACGGACCCGTACCCGCGGCCGACGGCCGGGACGGTTCCCGGCGCGGGACCGGTGCCGACACATCCAGGACCGACACATCCAGGACCGACGCGACCAGGTCCGACGGGGCCGGGTCCGGATCAGGGGACCGGGACCGCCCCGCCGGGCGGACACACCACGCCTACGGCGCCGCGGGGACCGGCACCGGCGCGACACCGGCCGATCCCCCCCAGGTTCCCGGGCAGGGCGGCGCACCGCGCATCGAGAGCCACGGCACCGGCCCCGTGACGGGCCCGTCGCGACCGGTTCCCGCCGGGGGTGACACGCACGGCGGCGCCTCCGGCGCGGGCACCTTCCGTACGGGCGGCTTCGCAGCCGGCGGGACCGAGGCCGCCGCCTTCGGCGCAGCCGCCGGTCCGGGCAGCGGCACGGGACGCAAGGGGACGCCGGTGCGCGGGACCGACGTACCGCAGGGCGTGCGCCGGCGCCACGGGCTCGGCGCGTGGGCGCGACGGCTGACCGGCGGGCGCGGTGGTGCGCAGGAGGCGTCCGGGCCCGCGGCGCACCCCTACGACGACGAGGGGGCCGGACCGGCCTGGACGCCCCCGGCGGGCACCCCCCACGCGCCGGAGGCCTGGCCGGACCCCGCCGCGCTGCTGCTGACGGCGCTCGGCCCGGGGCCGCGGCTGTGGGAGCGCGGCCCGGGTCACCCGGAGGCGCTCACCGTGCGGCTCGGTACCACCGACCGGGTGGCGCCCGGCGTCGACGTGCCGTTGCCCGCGGTCCCGGTGACCGCCGGGCTGCGCGAGGTCGGGGCGCTCGGGCTGGCGGGTCCGCGCGCGCGGCTCGCCGGGCTGGCCCGCGCGGTGCTGGCCCAGCTCGCCGCGCTGCACTCCGCCGACGTCCTGGAGATCGTCCTGATCAGCGCGGACCGCTCCCGTCCGCTCGCGGAGCGGACCGCCGAGTGGTCCTGGCTGGGCTGGCTGCCGCAGCTGCGCCCGGGACACGGCCAGGACTGCCGCCTGCTGCTCGCCTACGACCGCGAACAGGCCACGGCACGCGCCCAGGAAGTCCTCCGCCGCCTGGAGGACCACCTGTCCGACACCCGCGCCGGAACACGGCCGCCGGTCCCGGTCGGCACGGTCCCGGCCCGACCGACGCCTCCCTCGCAGGACGCGCGGCAGGCCGGCCGCCCGGTGACGGCCGCGGGCACCGCCCGGCAGCCCTCCTGGGCACGGCCCGACGACGGGTCCGATCCGGTCGGCGGCTTCGCGGGGTCGTACACCGTGGTCGTCGTGGACGGCGACCCCGGAGGCGCCGACCTGCGCGAGACGCTGGCGCGGCTGGCCCTGGAGGGGCCGCGGGCCGGTATCCACGTCGTGTGCCTCGCCGAGACGGCCGCCGCCTCCCCCACGTCCCCGGTGACGGAGACGTACGAGGCGGCCTGCGCGGTGTCGCCGGTGTTCCGGGAGTGCGGTGCCGTGGCGCTGCTCAGCGGCGACGTGGCGACGGCCCTGCGGCTGCTGCGCATCGCCCGCGCGAGCTCCCCCCCGGGCGCTCCGGCCGCCCCCACCGGGCCGGTCGGTCACGGCACCCTCGGCACGGCCGACGCCGTCTCCCTCGCCTGGGCCGAGCGGTTCGCGCGCGCGCTGGCACCGCTGCGCACCGACGGCGCCCTCGGTGAACGGCACGCGCGCGTGTCCGCACCGCTGCCCCAGGCGGCCCGGCTCCTGGACGAGCTGGGCCTCGCCCGGGCCACCCCGGCCTCCCTGATGGCCCGGTGGGCGGACGCGGCCGACGACCCGGAGGCCCTCGGCGGACGCGCGCACGCCGTGCTGGGCGCCGGCCCGCGCGGCCCGGTCACGGTCGACCTCACGGCCGAGGGACCGCACCTGCTGATCGAGGGGCCGCCCGGCAGCGGGCGCACCGAACTGCTGCGCGCGCTGGTCGCCTCGCTCGCCTCCGCCGAACGCCCCGACCGCCTCGGCATCGTCCTGATGGACGGCCGCGACAGCGTGGGCGCGGGCGGCGGGCACGGCGAGGGACTGCGCATCTGTACGGACGTACCGCACGTCACCACGCACCTCACCGCCAACGACCCCGTTCTCATGCGTGAGTTCGCCCAGTCGCTGAGCGCCGAGCTGAAGCGGCGCGCCGAACTGCTCGGCCGTTCGGACTTCGCCGCGTGGCACACCGGGCGCGAGGTGTCCGGCCGGATGGTCGCCCAGCGCACGGCGGCGGGCGGCGGCGCCCCGGGCCCCGCGGCGATATCGGACACCGGGGACGTCGAGTCCCCGCCCAGCTCCACGCTGCGACTGCGGCCGGGCGCGGCCCGACGCCGGGCGGGGGCGGCGCCCCCACTCCCCCGCCTCGTCGTGATCGTGGACGACCTCGACGCCCTCGTCACTCCCCCGCTCGGCTCGCCCGGGCGGCCCGCTGCGGGGTCGGTGATGCGGGCGCTGGAGGCGGTCGCGCGGGAGGGCGAGCGGCTCGGGGTGCACCTGGTGGCCGCCACCGCGCCCGGGGGCCGTACGGCGCAGACGGAACCGGCCCTGCGCGCCACCCTGCGCGTCACCCTCGACCCGCCGGTGCCGGGGCCGGACGAACCGGCGCCGGGGCGGGGGCGGTTGGCCCGCGCCGACGGGCGTGCCGTGGTCTTCCAGGGCGGCCGGGTCACGGGGCGCATCCCGCGTACGGCGACCCTGCGGCCCACGGTGGTCCCCCTGGAGTGGCACCGCATGGGCGACCCGCCCACCCGGCGCCCCGTGCGGGAGTTGGGCAACGGACCGACGGACCTGGCGCTGCTGGCCAGCGCGTTGGAGCGGGCGGCGCGGGAGGTGGCGGCGGCGGAGGTGCCGTCGCTCCTGTAGCCTCCGGCGGTTCTTCCCGGGCGGCGACGGGGCCGCTGCGCCCGTCGCCGCTCCGGACGCGTCGGCACGGCCCGTCCGGCGTTCGGGACAAGGCCGTTCGGGCCGAGGCGGGGGCCCGGGGCGGCAGCCCCCGTGTCGCCCGCGCCGGCGCCCGCACCAGCACCCGTGCCTGGTCACGAGGCGGTCACGATCCCCCGCCCGACGGCGGACGCGCTCTTGCCGCCCTCATCCCCCTGGCGTACACCAGAGCGCACGGGACAGCGCCGAACGTTCGACGAGGAACGAAGAACGGGGCAGTGATGCGCACGAGCAGCACCATCCGGACACGCAGGACCAGCAAGAAGACCGCCCGGGTCGCAGCCGCCCTCGCCGCGGGAGCGCTCACCCTCTCGCTCACCGCGTGCGGCGGCGACGACGGCAACGGCAGCGGCGACAACGGCAGTCAGGGCGGCGGCGACAAGGAGACGTCCGCCACCGTCACCCTCCCCGAGCTGGACGGCGAGAGCCTCTCGGTCGCCGCCGTCTGGACCGGCACCGAGCAGAAGAACTTCAAGAAGGTCCTCGCCGAGTTCGAGAAACTAACCGGCGCCAAGGTGACCTTCGTGCCCGCCCAGGACCCGATCATCAACTTCCTCGGATCGAAGATCGCGGGTGGCGCCCCGCCGGACGTGGCGATGCTTCCGCAGCCCGGCGCCATCAAGCAGGCCGTCGACAAGGGCTGGGCCAAGCCGCTGGGCGCCGAGGCCACCAAGGAACTCGGCGAGAACTACTCGCAGGGCTGGCAGGACATCGGCAAGGTCGGCGGCAAGCAGTACGGCGTGTACTACAAGGCCGCGAACAAGTCCCTGATCTGGTACAACGCGCAGGTCTTCGAGAACGCCGGCGCGACCGAGCCCAAGACCTGGGACGAGCTGCTCACCACCGCCCGGACGGTCTACGACTCGGGCGTCACGCCGTTCTCCGTCGGTGGCGCGGACGGCTGGACCCTCACCGACTGGTTCGAGAACGTCTACCTCTCGCAGGCGGGCCCGGAGAAGTACGACCAGCTCGCCCAGCACGAGATCAAGTGGACGGACCCGTCCGTCAAGAAGGCGCTGACCACCCTCGCCGAGATCTGGGGCAAGAAGGACTACGTCGCGGGCGGTGCGACCGGCGCCCTCCAGACGGAGTTCCCGGCCTCGGTGACGCAGACCTTCACCGGCGGCGACCAGCCCAAGGCGGGCATGGTCTACGAGGGCGACTTCGCGCAGGTCAACATCGGTGAGACCAAGGCGAAGATCGGCACGGACGCGAAGGTGTTCCCGTTCCCGGCCGTCGGCGGCACCGCGCCGGTGGTCTCCGGCGGCGACGCGGCCGTGATCCTGAAGGACTCGAAGGCGGCGCAGGCGCTGGCCACCTGGCTGGCCTCGCCGGACGCGGCGGCGATCCAGGCGAAGCTGGGCGGTTTCCTCTCGCCGAACAGGAACCTCGACACGTCGGCGTACCCGAACGAGGTGCAGAAGAAGATCGCCGAGGCGCTGATCGCGGCCGGCGACGACTTCCGCTTCGACATGTCGGACCAGGCCCCGCAGGCCTTCGGCGGCACTCCCGGCAAGGGCGAGTGGAAGACGCTGCAGGACTTCCTGAAGAACCCGAAGGACGTCGCCGGCGCGGCGTCGAAGCTGGAGGCGGACGCGGCCGCCGCCTACGGAGGCTGACGCGATGACGTCGGCCACGGCGGCAGGGACCCCACCGGCCCCTGCCGCCCCCAAGTCGCGCAAGAGCGTGACCGGCACCCGCAGAACCGTGGCGGCCCTGTTCCTGCTGCCCGCGCTGGTGCTGCTCGGCGCGCTCGTGGTCTACCCGATCGGGTACTCGCTGATCCGCAGCTTCTACGACCAGTCCGGCGACTCCTTCGCCGGATTCGACAACTACGAGGCGCTGTTCACCGACGACGGCATCCGCACCGCCCTGAAGAACAACATCCTCTGGGTGGTGTTCGCGCCGACGGTCGCCACCGCGCTCGGCCTGATCTTCGCGGTGCTGACCGAGCGGGTGCGCTGGGGCACGGCGTTCAAGCTGGTCGTCTTCATGCCGATGGCGATCTCGATGCTGGCGGCCGGCATCATCTTCCGCCTGGTGTACGACCAGGACCCGGACAAGGGCGTCGCGAACGCGGTGTGGGTCGGGGTGCACGACACGTTCGCCGAGTCGTCCGCGTTCCCGAAGGCGCACCCGGGCCGTGAGTCGCCGCTGGAACCGGCCGGCGGGGGCGCGTTCGTCACCAAGGAGCCGGTCGGTACGGGCGAGGTGATCTCGCTCCCCCTCGTCGGGGTCGCCCCGGACCTGATGCCGGACAGTGCCAAGAAGGCCGTGCCCGCCGAGCCCGAGGACGGGAAGATCACCGGCACCACCTGGCAGGACTTCACCCGCGGCAAGGGCGTCGGGAAACTCGGCGGCGTCGACCCGGCCGAGCTGGGCTACGCCGGGATGAAGATCGAGGCCGTCAAGGACGGCAAGGTCGTCGCGTCGACGAAGGCCGCCGGCGACGGCACGTTCACGCTGCCCGCGGAGGCCGACGGGGCGCTGCTCAGGCTGCCCGCCGACAACTTCAAGGAGCCCTACAACGGCCTGGACTGGCTCGGCCCCTCGCTCGTCACCCCGGCCGTCATCGGGTCGTACGTGTGGATGTGGGCGGGCTTCGCGATGGTGCTGATCGCGGCGGGACTGGCCGGGGTCCCCCGGGAGCTCCTGGAGGCCGCCCGGGTCGACGGCGCCAACGAGTGGCAGGTCTTCCGACGGGTCACGGTCCCGCTCCTCGCACCGGTCCTGGCGGTCGTGGCCGTCACCCTGATGATCAACGTGCTGAAGGTCTTCGACCTGGTCTTCATCATCGCCCCCGGCTCCTCCCAGGACGACGCGAACGTGCTCGCCCTGGAGCTGTACCGCAAGGGCTTCGCCTCCGACCAGCCGGGGATCGCCAGCGCCATCTCGGTGTTCCTGCTGCTCCTGGTCATCCCGGTGATGTGGTTCAACGTACGGCGACTGCGGCGGGAGGTGCGGCGATGACCGCGGACGCGGGTTCCCTCACCGAGGCGGCCGAGAAGCCCCCCGAGACCGCCGTCAGGGCCAGGCAGTCGCTGGGGGCGCGGCTCGCCGAGGGCGTCAGCGGCGGACTGGTCCGGGTGTTCCTGATCGTCGTGGGCCTGTTCTGGCTGGTCCCGACCATCGGCCTGCTGCTGTCCTCGCTGCGCACGCCGCGGGACATGGCGGCGAGCGGCTGGTGGGAGGTCTTCACCAAGCCGTCCCAGCTCACCTTCCAGAGCTACGAGGAGCTGCTGAAGAACGGCGACATCACCTCCTCCCTCGTCAACACCGTACTGATCACGGTCCCCGCGACGGTCCTGGTCGTCGTCATCGGCTCGCTCGCGGGCTACGCGTTCGCGTGGATGGACTTCCCGGGCCGCGACTGGTGGTTCCTGGCCGTGGTCGGGCTGCTGGTCGTCCCCGTCCAGGTGGCACTCATCCCGATCGCCGAACTCTTCGGCATGATCGGTCTGTTCGGCTCGATCGTCGGCGTGGTCCTGTTCCACGTGGGCTTCGGACTGCCCTTCGCCGTGTTCCTGCTGCGGAACTTCTTCGCGGAGATCCCGAGGGAGCTGCTGGAGGCGGCCCGTCTCGACGGCGCCGGTGAACTGCGGCTGTTCGCACGGGTCGTGATGCCGCTCGGCGGGCCCGCGATCGCGAGCCTGGGCATCTTCCAGTTCCTGTGGGTGTGGAACGACATGCTGGTCGCGCTGATCTTCTCGGACTCCGGGAACCAGCCGATCACGGTCGCCCTGCAGACGCAGGTACGGCAGTTCGGCAACAACATCGACGTCCTGGCGCCGGGCGCGTTCATCTCCATGGTGATCCCGCTGGCCGTGTTCTTCGCTTTCCAGCGGCAGTTCGTGTCCGGCGTGATGGCGGGCGCCGTCAAGTAGCCGCCGCGACACCACTCTTGAGGGGACGGGCCGGTCACCGGCCCGTCCCCTCGCTCGTACGTGCGCCCGGTCCCCCGAATGCCGCAGGGACCGTAACCAAGTCACTCCATTGGCCGTTCCCGGGCCGAACGCCCGCGCCGACCCCGCCGACCTATGGATGTCCCGTGCCCCGGTTCAGTGTCATCGTTCCCGCGTACCAGGTTCAGGCGTATCTGCACGCGTGCCTGGAATCGGTGCTGTCCCAGTCGTGTCCGGACCTCGAACTGATCGTGGTCGACGACTGCTCCCCGGACGCCTGCGGTGCGATCGCCGACGAGTTCGCGGCCCGCGACCCGCGCGTACGCCCCGTGCACCTGCCGCGGAACCAGGGCCTGGGACCCGCCCGCAACGCCGGGATGGAGCGGGCGAGCGGCGACTACCTGGTCTTCCTGGACGGCGACGACACCCTCGCCCCGCACGCGCTGCGGGCCATCGCCGACCGGATCAAGGAGACCGGGGAGCCGGACGTCCTGGTCTACGACTACGCGCGCACCTACTGGACCGGCGAGACGGTCCGCAACCGGGCCGCCGCACACCTGAGCGAGCGGGGCCCGGCGCCGTTCCGGCTGGCCGACCGGCCGGGACTGCTGAAGCTGCTGATGGTGGCCTGGAACAAGACGGTCCGGCGGGAGTTCGCCGAGCGCGCGGGCTTCACCTTCCCGCCGGGCTACTACGAGGACACCCCGTGGACCTACCCGGTCCTGATGACGGCCGGGTCCATCGCCACCCTGGACCGGGTCTGCGTCCACTACCGGCAGCGCAGGCGGGGCAGCATCCTGGGCACGCCGAGCGCGCGGCACCTGGACGTGTTCACGCAGTACGACCGGGTCTTCGCGTATCTCGAGTCGTACCCGGAGCTGGCCCGCTGGCGGCCGGTGCTGTTCCGCCGCATGGCCGACCACCTGACGACGGTGTTCACCCGCCCCGACCGCCTCCCGCGCTCGCTGCGCGCCGAGTTCCTGCGCCGGGCCCGCGTCCACTGCCGCCGCTACCGGGTCCCCGGCGCCCCCGCCCCGCTGCCCGTACGGCTGCGCCACGCCCTGCTCCGCCTGGGCCTGCGCCGCACCTACGAGGCCCTGCGGCTGGCGTCGGCCCTGCGCCGCCGGACGGGGAAGGCCGCCGCCAAGCTGCTGCGCGCCGCGCGGTCCGCCGCCCTGCGCCTGCACTACCGGGTCCAGCGCCGCCTGCCCCTGCGCGCCGACCGGGCCGTCTTCGCCGCCGACGGGGGCCGGGGCCACGGCTGCAACCCGGGCGCGCTGGAGGATGCGTTCCGCACCTTCGCCCCGCACGTGCGCACGGCGTGGGCCGCCGCTCCCGAGCACCACCACGCGGTCCCGCCCGGCCCGCGCCGCCTGACGCCCGGCACGGCCGCGTACTGGACGGCGCTGGCCCGCTCCCGGTACCTGGTGCACAACACCGCCTTCGACCCCGGCCTGGTCAAGCGCCGGGGCCAGGTCCTGATCCAGACGCAGGCCGGGACCCCGCTGGCGTACACGGGCCTGGACCTCCAGGAGCGTCCGGCCGCCGCCCGCGACACGGACTTCACCCGGATGCTGCGCGACGTCGACTCCTGGGACTACGTCGTCTCCGCCAACCGGCACTCCACCCTGACGTGGGAACGCGTCCACCCCGGCGGCTACACCGTCCTGGAGTACGGCCAGCCCCGCACCGACGTCTTCCACCGGGCGACGGCCGCGGACGTGGCCCGGCTGCGCGAGAGCCTCGGCATCCCCGAGGGCACGGTCGCGATCCTGTACGCGCCCGCGCACCGCGACTACCGCCGTACCCAGCGCGTCGCCCTGGACCTGGAGCGCGTCGTCACCCACCTGGGTCCGCGGTTCATGGTGCTGGCCCGCGCGGCCCCCGAACACAGCGGCTGCGCCGGCCCGCTCGTCGCGTCCGGGGGCCGGGTCCTCGACGTCAGTGACCACCCGAGCGTGGAGTCGCTGTGCCTGGCCTCGGACGCCCTCGTCACCGACTACTCGGCGCTGGTGTTCGACTACGCGGGCCTGGACCGCCCGATCGTGCTCCACGCGGACGAGCCGGAGGCGTACGAGGCGGCCCGCGGTACCTACGTCGACCTGCACGCGTTCCCGCCGGGCGCGGTCGTGCGGGACGAGGACGAGCTGATCGACGTCTTCGCCGGCGGCCACTGGCGGGGCTCGCGGTCCGCCCGGCTCAGGGCGGCCTTCCGGGAACGGTTCTGCCCGCACGACGACGGCCGCGCCGCCGAGCGCGTCGTACGCCGGGTGGTGCTCGGCGAGAAGGACCTGCCGCCCGTCGTGCCGCTCGCCGAACGCCGCCCCGCGCCCTCCTCCCCCACACTCGACCCCGCTCGCACCGGAGGACCCCCGTCCGCGGCCCTCGCCCGCACGCCGCTGGCCACCGTGCCGCAACCGGCCGGGCCCCGCACCGTCACCGACAGCTTCTGACCACCGTTCGCGTCCACGGGGAGTCCGCATGGCCCGCAGCTCGTCGCGGCCCACCCCGTCCCGGCCCTCCACCTGGCGGCCGACGGGACGGCCGGGCCGCCGGACGGCACGTGCGGCGGGGGCTCCCGTCGGACCAGGACACCGAGAGAAAGTGCAGTATGCCCCGTTTCAGCATCATCGTCCCGTCCCATGGGGTCGCGGGGCGGCTCTCCCAGGCGCTGGATTCGGTCCTCGCCCAGTCCTTCGGCGACTTCGAGCTGATCCCGGTCCGTGACGCCCCGGACCTCGCCGCGGCGGACGTCGTCGAGACGCGCGCCGAGCGGGACTCCCGGGTGGCGCCCGTCGACTCGCCGCCGTCGGCCGGGCTGGCCGGGGCGCGCAACACCGGGATGCGGGCGGCGACCGGCGCGTACCTGCTCTTCCTCGACGGCGACGACGTCCTCACCCCCGGTGCGCTGGCGGCGCTGGACGCGCGGCTGGCGGAAACCGGCGGCGATCCCGGCGACCCCCGCGACCCCTGCGTCGATGTGCTGTACTTCGAGCACGAGCGCGTCCCCTGGTGGGAGGGCGATCCGACCAACCCGGCCGCCCCGCTGCTGGCGAAGGCCCCGGACGGTCCCTTCCCCCCCGACCGGGCCCCGCACCTCACCGGGGTACGGCTGCCCGCGTGGAGCGCGGTCTACCGCCGTGCGTTCCTCACCGAGCGGCGACTGGCCTTCCCCGAGGGGCACTTCACGGACGTCGGCTTCGGCGCCCTGGTCGCGGCGCGCGCCGAGCGCGTGGCGGTGCTGCGCTCCGTCGTCGTACGGCATCTGGTGCGACGGCAGGGCAGCCGGCTGAACCTGCCGGGCGAGCACCACGCGGACCTCCTCGACCAGGCCGAACTGGCGCTCGTGCACGCCGCCGAGCAGGGGCTGCCGGCCGAGCGGCGCGGGCCGCTGTTCGAGCAGCTCTTCGCCGCGATCCTCAAGACGGCCACCCATCCCCGGCGCCTGACACGCCGGGAGCGCCGCGACTTCTTCCGCCGGGCGAGCCGCCTCTACCGGCTCCACCGGCCGGCGGGTTTCCGGCGGCCGGGCGGCCGGCTCGGCGTGCAGCACCGGCTGCTGGCCTCGGGGTCGTACCCGGGCTTCCGCGCGCTGCGTGCCGCCAACCGCGCCGTGACCGGGCTGCTGCGACGCCTTCCGCGCCCGCACGGGCTGCGCACCCGCCTGCTCTACCGCCATCACCTGCGCCGCCCGCTGGACCCGAACCTCGTCGTGTACTGCGCGTACTGGGGCCGCGGCTACGCCTGCAACCCGGCCGCGATCCACGCCAAGGCCCGCGAACTCGCCCCGCACCTGCGCGGCGTGTTCCTGGTCGAGCCGGGCCAGGCGCACACCGTGCCGAAGGACGTCGACCACGCGGTCATCGGCAGCCGGCGCTACTGGGAGGTGCTGGCCCGGGCCAAGTACCTGGTGAACAACGCCAACTTCGCCGACGGCGTGGTCAAGCGCCCCGGCAGCGTGCACGTGCAGACCCAGCACGGCACGCCGCTGAAGACGATGGGAGTCGACCAGTCGACGTACCCGGTGGTGGCGGCGGCCACCGGCAGCTTCGCCAGGCTGCTGCGCCGCGTCGACCGCTGGGACTACAACCTCTCCGCCAACCGCCACTCCACCCGGATGTGGGAGCGCGCCTTCCCCGGCTCCTACGAGCACCTGGAGTACGGCTACCCGCGCAACGACGTCTACTGCACGGCCACCGCCGACGACGTCGCCCGCGTCCGGCGCGAACTGGGCGTGCCGGAGGGGAAGACGGCCGTCCTGTACGCCCCCACGCACCGCGACTGGGCGACCGGCTTCGACGCGGGCGGCCTGGACCTGGAGGCGTTCTGCGAGGCGGCCGGCGAGGACGTGGTGGTGCTGCTGCGCGCCCACTACTTCTACGACCGGGGCGGCGCGCGCGGCAGCGGCCGGATCATCGACGTCACCGCGCACCGCTCCTCGGAGGACGTGTGCCTGGCCGCCGACGCGCTGGTCACCGACTACTCGTCGATCATGTTCGACTACGCCAACCTGGACCGGCCGATCGTCGTGTACGCCGACGACTGGGACGTCTACCGGGAGACGCGCGGCGTCTACTTCGACCTGATGGCGGCGCCGCCGGGCCCGGTGGTGCGGTCGCCGGAGGAGCTGGCCGGCGTCTTCCGCGACGGCTCGTGGGCGGGGGACGAGGCCGCGGCGCTGCGGGCCGCCTTCCGGGAGCGGTTCTGCGAGTTCGACGACGGCCGGGCCGCCGAGCGCGTGGTGCGCCGGGTGCTGCTCGGCGAGCCGCCCCAGGCGCTCCCGCCCGTGCTCCCGCTCGCGGAGCGCGTCCCGGCCCCCGCCGCCGTCACCCCAGTGAGGAGCTGAACCCGAAGTGCCCCGCTTCAGCGTCATCGTCCCCTGCTTCAAGGTGCAGGGCTTCCTGCGCGAGTGCCTCGACTCGGTCCTGGACCAGTCCTACCGGGACATCGAGGTGATCGCCGTCGACGACTGCTCCCCGGACGGCTGCGGCGCCATCCTCGACGAGTACGCCGCCCGCGACGAGCGGGTGCGGGTGCTGCACCTGGCGGAGAACGTCGGTCTCGGCCGGGCCCGCAACGCCGGGCTGCCGCTCGCCGGCGGCGACTACCTCTTCTTCCTCGACAGCGACGACACCCTGACCCCGGGCGCCCTGCGCGCGATGGCCGACCGGCTCGCGGAGACGGACGACCCGGACGTCCTGGTCTTCGACTACGCGCGCACCTATTGGTGGGGCGGCACCCGGCGCAACGCCCTGGCCCGGGTCCTCGCGGAGGCCGGCGACGGCACCTTCACGGCCGCCGAACGCCCCGAGATCCTCGACCTGCTGATGGTGGTGTGGAACAAGGTCTACCGGCGCGACTTCGTGGAGCGGGAGGGCTTCACCTTCCCGCCGGGCTACTACGAGGACACGCCCTGGACGTTCCCGGTCATGTTCAGCGCCGGGCGGATCGCCACGCTGGACCGCATCTGCCTGAACTACCGGCAGCGCCGCCAGGGCAACATCCTGTCCACCACCAGCCGCAAGCACTTCGACGTCCACGAGCAGTACGAGCGGGTCTTCGCCTTCCTCGACGCCCGCCCGCAGCTCGCGCGGTGGCGGCCGTTCCTGCACGCCAAGATGGGCGAGCACTGTCTGGACATCCTGTCCAAGCCGGACCGGCTGCCGCCGTCCGACAAGGCCGAGTTCTTCCGCCGTACCGCCGAGAGGTTCCGCGCGTACCGGCCCGAGGGCGCCGAGGTCCCGCCCGAACTGCGGGTGCTGGAGGGCGGGGCCCTCGGATACGCGGCCTACCGGCTGCGGCGGCGGTCCGGGCGGGCGGCCGGGGAACTGGAGCGGCGGGCGCGGCAGGCGCGGGGGGCGGTCGCCGGGCACCTGGGGCGGATGCGGAGCGCGGTCGACGCCCGGCGTCCGCTGGACCCCGACCTCGTCGTGTACTCGGCGTTCTCCCACCGGGGCGTGCTCGGCGACCCGGCGGCGATCCACCGCAAGGCCCGCGAGATCGCCCCGCACCTGCGGGGGGTGTGGGTGGTGCGTGACGAGGAGTGCGCGGCGGCCCTGCCGCCGGACACGGAGCACGTCGTCCTGGGCAGCCCGGCCTACCGCCGGGTGACCGAACGGGCCACGTTCTTCGTCAACAACGTCAACTGGCCCGGTGCCGTGGCCAAGCGCCCCGGCAGCGTCCACATCCACACCCACCAGGGCACCCCGCTGAAGTACATGGGCGTCGACCTGCTGGGCAAGCCCGGGGCCCGGCACGGTCTCGACGTGCCGCAGATGCTGCGCCGGGCGGACCGCTGGGACTACAGCCTGGTCGCCAACCGGCACTCGGAGCGGGTGTGGGAGCGGGCGTACCCGTGCCACTTCACGTCGGTGCGCACCGGCAGCCCGCGCAACGACGTGCTGGTGGGCGCGGGTCCCGAGGACGGCCGCCGGGTCCGTGAGCGGCTCGGCGTCCCCGACGGCCACACCGTCGTGCTGTACGCGCCGACGCGCCGGGACTACCGGCGGGGCGGGCACGTCGACCGCGTCGACCTGGCCCGGCTCGCCGCCGACCTCGGCGACGGCCACACCCTGGTGGTCCGCCTGCACCCGTCCCTGGCCACCGGCCCGGCGCGCGGCATGGGCCTGTCGGAGCTGCACCGGCGGGGCGTGCTGATCGACGCGACGGGCGAACCCCGCGTCGAGGACGTGCTGCTCGCCTCCGACGTGCTGATCACCGACTACTCGGCCCTGATGTTCGACTACGCGCTCCTGGACCGGCCGATCCTGGTCCACGCCGACGACTGGGGCGCCTACGCGGCGAGCCGGGGCGCCTATTTCGACATCACCGCCGAGGCTCCGGGCCATGTGTCGCGCTCCTACCGGGAGCTGGCGTGGCTGCTGGCCTCCGGGGCGTGGCGGGACGAGGAGGCGGCGCGGCTGCGGTCGGCGTTCCGGGCACGGTTTTGCGAGTACGACGACGGGCGGGCCGCCGAGCGGGTCGTGCGGACCCTGATGCTGGGCGAGGCGATGCCCGGCCCGGAGCCCGCGGCCGTGCCCGGCGCCCGGCCCGTCCCGGCCGGCCGCGACCTGCTGACCTCGTCGTGAGGCCGCGCACCTGGGTGCTGGTCCTGGCCGCGGTCTTCGCCGCGCTCCAGCTCGCGAACGTCACCGGCCGGGCCTCTCCCGACACCAAGAACTACCTGTCGTACGCGCTGAGTCTCAGCGGCGGGAGCGAGCGCGGGGTGGCGGCGGCCACGATCGACCAGGTGTGCGCCGAGGAGGCGGCGAAGGCCCGCCGCGCCCAGCGCGTGGACGTGGTCCGCTTCCACCGGGCCGACCCCGCCGACCGGGTCGGGGCCGAGTGCCGGGAGCGCGAGTGGCGGGCGGTGGAGCCGCGGCTGGCGGCCGGGCGGACCGGCGGGCACACCGTGCCGTACATGCCGGAACGCTTCATGCGGATCTTCGAGGCGCGGCCCGGCTACCCGGCGTTCCTGGTGCCGTTCGTCATGGCCCTCGGCGTGACGTGGGGGCTGTGGGCGGCGAGCGTCGTCATCGCGTGCGCGGGCGGGGTCCTCGCCTTCCTGGTCCTGCGCACGATGTCCGTGCCGGTGCCGCTCGCGCTGACCGGGCAGGCGCTGTACTACGTGCTGCCGTGCGGGACGACCGCGATGCGCCCGATGACCGAGGGCCTGCTGCTGGCGCTGACCCTGGCGGCGGTGTGGGGCTGTGCGCTGGTGCTGCGGGCGCGGCGGGAACGGGCCGGACTCGCCCTGGTCGCCGGGTCGCTGCTCGCGCTGTTCGCCGTCAAGCACTCCCAGGCGCTGTTCCTGGGGCTGTGCCTGGCGGCGGCGGGCGCGCTGATCGCCGTACGGCGCCACCGACGGGGCCGGCCGCCGGGCCGGGACGTGCTGTCGCTCGGGGCGGTGGGCCTGGCCGGTGCCGTCCTCACCATGGTCCTGGCGCGGCTGCTGGACTACCCGTCGGAGTCCGACAGCCTCCAGGACCTGCTCACCGGCCACTTCGCCCGGCCCGACCGGGAACACCCGTGGCCGGAGTTCTGGCGGTTGCAGGGCAACTTCTGGGTGGAGTGGCTGCGCCGGCAGGCGTGGGAACCGCTGTTCGTCGCGGCCCTGGGCGCGGGGGCGTGGGGCGCGTTGCGGCGCGGGGGCGCGGCCGGCGGCTTCCTGGTCGCGGCCGCGTTCACCGGGATCCTCACCCAGGCCGGGCATCCGGACATCAACATCTGGGGCGAGCGGCTGATCGTGCTGGCGTGGCTGCTGCCGGTGGTGGGGGTGCCGCTGCTGCTGGAGCCGGTGGCGCGGGGGCGGGTGGCGCTGCCGGCGCGGCGCAGGGGCACGTGGACCGGGCCCGCGCGGTCGGCTGAACATCACTCGCCGGACATCACTCGCTGACATCGCTCACTGAACACCACTCGGTGAACATCACTCGGTGAACATCACTCGTTGAGGTGACACGAGGTCACGTCGTTGACCCCGCTGGGAATATACGACAAATGCCCCGAATGTCCCATCCTTCGCCCGTTCCGTGAGCGCCGGCGTCCTCGTCCGGCGGACCGTGCGCGGCGCGACGGCGCTGCGCGGCCGTCGAGGCCTGCGCCCCACTCCGTTCCAGGTCGCCGGGTTCCTGTTCTTCCTGCTGATGCCGCTGGCGTACTGGGCGGTGCCGCTGTGCTGCGACGCCGGGCAGCACGCGGCCGTCGTGGAGCGCCTGAAGACCGGCCTCCTCCACCCCCGCCACCCGATGGCCGACCTGCCGGGTGCGGGCAGCGCGTACTACTCGCCCTACGCGGTGGCGCAGGGCCTGTTCGCCCGGCTGACGGGACTGGGCGGCTGGGAGGTGGTGCGGCTCGCCGGACCGGCGAACCTGCTGGTACTGCTGACCGGCCTGGGCCGCTTCGTACGGGTGCTGACCCCGCGGCCGTGGGCGCCGGTGCTGGCGCTGGGCGCGATGACGCTGCTGTGGGGCACCGAGCGGGCCTGGTGGAGCGGCTATCTCGGGCTGATGTCGATGACGGGCAACCTCGGCTACCCGTCGACGTTCGCGATCGGGCTCACCTTCTGGGCGTGGGCGCTGACCGGAGCGCGGGCGCGGGACGCGGGCCGGGTGCGGTACGTGGGGCCGGGCGGGCTGCGCGGACTGCCCGGGTACGCGGTGCTGGGCGCCCTCTACGGCCTGGTCCTGCTGGTGCACCCGATCACGTCGGTGGCGGCGGGGCTGGGCGCGGTGGCGCTGGTGGCCGGGTGGCAGCGCGGGTGGCGCGGGGCGGTCGTCGGGCGGTGGGCGCTGACGGGCGCCGTGGCGGTGGCGACGGCGGCGGTGTGGCCGTACTTCGACGTGTTCGCGCTGGCCGGGGACGACAGTGTGGACGCGATGCACCGGGTGCTGTACCTGGACCTGCCCGGGGAGTTCTGGCTGACGCTGCTCGGGCTGCCCGCGCTGTGGCTGCGCGGACGCCGCTCGGCGCGGGATCCGCTGGTGCTGATGTTCGCGCTGGACTGCGCGGTGGTGGCGTACGGCTGGTTCAGCGGCCACTACACCTACGGCCGCATCCTCGGGCTCACGCCGGTGCCGCTGCAGTTCGCCCTGGCGGTGGAGCTGGCGGCGCCCCGGCCGTGGGGGCGGTGGCGGCGGGCGCTGGGCCGGGCGGCGGCCACGGGGGCCCTGCTGGGGTTCCTCGCGGTGCACGCGGGTGCGGTGGTGCCCCGGGCGCTGGACCCGGTCGGCTTCGAGCAGCCGCCGCACTGGCCGGAGTACGCGTGGGCGGCCCGGCACATCGGCCCCGGCGAGGTCGTGATCACCGACGGCTACTACGCCTCCCACGCCATCGCCGGGTACGGGCCGAACCTGGCGGCACCCCCCTGGCCCGACCCGTCACTGGACGAGCGGGAGCGCAAGCGGCGCGTGGCCGAGGTCAAGGCGTATCTCGCCCCGGACTCGACCCGCGCCGAGCGCGCCGCCGTCGTCCGCCGCCACCACGTCCGCTGGCTGCTGCTGACGCGCTGGCAGCCGCTGCCCGACGAGGCGGTGGTGGTGGCCTGGAGCGAACGGACGGGGGAGGTGCTGGCCCGGGTGGGGTGAACGCCTCGGGGCCCACTCGACGACCGGCTCGGCCCACTCCATCCACTCGGCCTGCTCGATCTCTCGATCTGCTCGATCTACTCGATCTACTCGATCTACTCGATGACGAGCTCGACCGGGATGTTGCCGCGGGTGGCGTTGGAGTACGGGCAGACCTGGTGGGCCTGCTCGACCAGCTTGCGGCCGGTCTCCTCGTCCACGCCCTCGGGCAGCTCGACGCGGAGGGTGACGGCGAGCGCGAAGCCCTCGCCCTGCTTGCCGATGCCGACCTCGGCGGTCACCGCGGCGTCGCTGACGTCGACCTTCGCCCGCCGGCCGACGAGACCGAGGGCGCTGCCGAAACAGGCGGCGTACCCGGCGGCGAACAGCTGCTCGGGGTTGGTGCCCTGCCCGTCGCCGCCCATCTCGACGGGGGCGCCGAGCGCGAGGTCCAGCTTGCCGTCGGAGCTGACGGCGCGGCCGTCGCGGCCGTGGGTGGCGGTGGCGGCGGCGGTGTAGAGCGCGTCCATGGAGAACCATCCCTCTGAAATGAGCGTTCTGTGGCGACTGACGTGCTGTCGCCCTGCTGACCCCACCAAGTAGAGCACGCAATTCAATTGCGCACAACTGAATGGCCCACAAGCGTGGTCGGCTACCCTGAAGGGATGACCACGCCCGCAACGGACTGGCTCCGTCTGGACCAGCAGATCTGCTTCTCCCTGAACGCCGCCTCGCGCGCCTTCGGCGGCGTCTACCGCGTGATCCTCAAGGACCTCGGTCTCACCTACCCGCAGTACCTGGTGATGCTGGTGCTGTGGGAGCACGGCGAACTGCCGGTGAAGAAGCTCGGCGCCCACCTGCGTCTCGACTCCGGCACGCTGTCGCCCCTGCTCAAGCGGCTGGAGGCGGCCGGCCTGGTCACGCGGGAGCGCAGCGCGCGCGACGAGCGGTCGGTGGAGGTACGGCTGACCGGTCGGGGTGCGGCGCTGCGCGGGCGGGCCGTCGAGGTGCCGCGCCGGATCGCCGCGGCGACCGGCTTCGACCTCGCGGAGGTCGAGGACCTGCGCACGCGCCTGGACCGGCTCACGGCCGCCCTGGACGCGTACGACCCTGAGGCCGCTTCGGCCCCCTCCTGAGGGACCGGCCGACCGGGGAAATCCGCACGGAGGAACCCGATGACGGATCATGATCGTTGAAGGCCATCGAGGGACCGGAATCGACCGAGGCCCACTGACGAGGGGACGGCCGCACATGACCTGGCTGATCACCGGCGGCGCCGGATACATCGGGGCGCACGTCGTACGGGCGCTGACCGGGGCGGGCGAGCGGACCGTCGTCTACGACGACCTGTCCACCGGCATCGCCGAGCGCGTGCCCGACGGCGTCCCCCTGGTGGTGGGCTCGGTCCTGGACGGCGAACGGGTCGCGCGCGCCCTCACCGACCACTCCGTCACCGGCGTCGTGCACCTCGCGGCGAAGAAGCAGGTCGGCGAGTCGGTGGACCTGCCGCTGCACTACTACCGGGAGAACGTCGAGGGCCTGCGCGTCCTGCTGGACGCGGTCACCGCGGCCGGCGTCCGGTCCTTCGTCTTCTCCTCCTCCGCGGCCGTGTACGGGATGCCCGACGTCGACCTGGTGACGGAGGAGACGCCCTGCGCGCCCCTGTCGCCGTACGGCGAGACCAAGCTGGCCGGTGAGTGGCTCGTCCGGGCGACCGGCCGGGCCACGGGCCTGTCCACGGCGTCGCTGCGCTACTTCAACGTGGCGGGCGCGGCGAGCCCGGAGCTGGCCGACACCGGCGTCCACAACCTCGTTCCGATGGTCTTCGAGAAGCTGACCGAGGGCGCCGCCCCGTGCGTCTTCGGCGACGACTACGCGACGCCGGACGGCACCTGCGTCCGGGACTACATCCACGTCGTCGACCTGGCCGAGGCCCACGTCGCCGCGGCCCGCGCCCTGTCCGACGCCCCCCGCCGCACCCTCACCCTCAACATCGGCCGGGGCGAGGGCGTCTCCGTCCGCGAGATGATCGACCGCGTCAACGCCCTCACCGGCCACGACCGCGCCCCGACGGTCGCTCCACGCCGCCCCGGCGACCCGGCCCGGGTGGTCGCCTCGGCCGAACGCGCCGCCGTCGAACTGGGCTGGAAGGCCAAGTACGGCGTCGAGGACATGATCACGTCGGCCTGGGCGGGCTGGGTACGGCTGCATCCGGGGGCGGCGCGGCACTGACGCCCTGCTCGCACCCTTCGCTCCCGGCCCGAAGGACGCACGCCGCCGCGGCCGACGGGACACGATGAGTACGTGGGGTCCTCGTCAGCCCGGATCCTGTCCGGCCAGTCCCCGGACCAGGCCCTCCGGATCGCGCTCGCCGTCGCGGGTCGTGGGCCCCGTGGGCCAGTCCACCGCGGATCAACCGCTCGACCGCCTGGGGCGGACAACCTGGCCCGCCCCAGGCGTCGTGCTCCCGCAGAGGTGCCCCTCGGCCAGGTCCTCGGGGGGCGGAGGGCGTGACCCAGCGGGTCCTGGCCCAGACCCCGCGCCGCCTGGAGCGCAACGGGACGGTCGTGCGCCGTGTGCTGCCGACCTCGCCGGTCGGGGTCGAGCACTCCCCTCCCGGACCTCGTCTCCGGAGACCTTCGGGTGTCCGTCTCAGCGACCGGCCTCCTGGCCACCGGCCACGCCGTGACGGTGGCCGTCGCGTCCGTGCCCCTCGCGCACCTCACACGGACGGTGGGGCCCGTCGCGGCAGGGGCCGCTGACAACCCCGCCCCGCCTCACAACGCCTTCAGCCCCTCCGCCGTGGCCCGCGCCAGCGCCCCCAGGTACCCCTTCGGCAGCTTCGGGCTGCGGACGACCACCGAGCGCCAGTACAGCGGGCCCGAGATCAGGTCGAGGGCCAGGTCGGTGTCGAGGCCGGGGCTGAGTTCGCCGCGCCGTTTCGCCGCGTCGAGGATCTTGCTGGCGATGCCGTCCTGACCCTCGCGCACGGTCTTCTGCAACGCCTCGGCGATGTCGGGGTTGCGCGCCGCCTCCGCCTGGAGGTCGGGGATGATCTGCGAGGCCACCGGGTGGCGCAGCGCGCGGGACGTCACCTCGTAGAGCAGCCGCAGGTCGCCCTCCAGGGACCCGGTGTCGGGCGCGGGCAGGCCCTGTACGGCGAGCGCGGAGACGACGTCGAGGACCAGGTGCAGTTTGGAGCGCCAGCGCCGGTACACCGCGGTCTTGCCGACGCCCGCGCGGCGCGCGATGCCCTCGATGGACATCCGCGCGTAGCCGACCGCCGCGAGTTCCTCGAAGACGGCCGCCCGGATCGCCTCCGTCACGTCCTCGCGGAGCACGGCCGCCCCGGCGGGGACCCTGCGGCGCGGGCGCGGCTGCGGCTCGTCGGCGTTGGTCGTCATGCAAGCCAAGCATAGGGCGTTGCGACGAAACGGTTGCGTTCCGACGCCGATCGGGCCTACGCTCACGTCACGACGATACGGTGCCGTCCCGTCGTAATTGAACGGTCGGCGTCCCGCAGGGAAACACCGGGAGTCGCCTCCGTCACCCCCTCCCCCCGAGCGAAAGCACCGGATGTGAGCCAGGTACTCCACACACCGCCCCCGACACCGGCCCCGTCCACCCCCGCCGAGGCCGACGACCTCGCGGCCCTCGCCGCCCGCCACGGTCTGACGGTCAGCGGCGCACGCCCCTCGCTGCCCGCGTACGTCCGCCAGCTGTGGGCACGCCGGCACTTCATCGGCGCCTTCGCCACCGCCAAGCTCACCGCCCAGTACAGCCAGGCGAAGCTGGGCCAGGTCTGGCAGGTGATGACGCCGTTGCTGAACGCGGCGGTGTACTACCTGATCTTCGGCGTGCTGATCGGCACCAAGCAGGGCGTGGAGGACTTCGTCCCGTTCCTGGTCACCGGCGTGTTCATGTGGACGTTCACGCAGAGCTCGATCATGGCGGGCACCCGCGCCATCTCCGGCAACCTCGGCCTGGTGCGGGCCCTGCACTTCCCGCGGGCCGCGCTGCCGGTCTCCTTCTGCCTACAGCAGCTCCAGCAGCTGATGTTCTCGATGGCCGCCCTGCTCGTGATCCTGCTCGCCTTCGGCGTACCGCCCGGCGCGTCCTGGCTGCTGGCGGTCCCGGCGCTGGTGCTGCAGTTCGTGTTCAACGCGGGCGTGTCGCTGATCATGGCCCGGGTGGGGTCCAAGATCCCCGACATGGCCCAGCTGATGCCGTTCCTGCTGCGCACCTGGATGTACGGCTCGGGCGTCATGTTCAGCATCGACCACATGACCGGCCCGGACAGCGGCCTGCCGTCCTGGGTCGGCACCGTGCTCCAGCTCAACCCCGCCGTCGTCTACATCGACCTGATGCGCTTCGCCCTGATCGACTCCTTCGACGCGAGCCACCTGCCGCCCCACGTGTGGGCGCTCGCGCTGGGCTGGGCGCTGGTCGCCGGGATCGGCGGCTTCATCTACTTCTGGAAGGCCGAGGAGACGTACGGTCGTGGCTGACAACGCCGGCATCACCAAGCAGACGGACGAGCGCGTCCCCACCGTCATCGCCGACGGCGTCGACATCGTCTACCGGGTCAACGGCACCGGCGCCGGGCGCGGCTCCGCGACCGCCGCCCTCAACCGCATCGTGCGCCGCAAGAACGCCGAGAAGGCGGCGGGCGTGCGCCGGGTGCACGCCGTGAAGAACGTGTCCTTCGTGGCGTACCGGGGGGAGGCGATCGGACTGATCGGCACCAACGGCTCCGGCAAGTCGACCCTGCTCAAGGCGGTCGCCGGCCTGCTGCCGGTGGAGAGGGGCCGCATCTACACGGACGGCCAGCCCTCTCTGCTCGGCGTCAACGCGGCCCTGATGAGCGACCTCACCGGTGAGCGCAACGTGTACCTGGGCGGCCTGGCGATGGGCATGTCCCGCGCGCAGATCAAGGAGCGGTACCAGGAGATCGTCGACTTCTCCGGGATCAACGACAAGGGCGACTTCATCACGCTGCCGATGCGCACGTACTCCTCCGGCATGGCGGCCCGGCTGCGCTTCTCCATCGCCGCCGCCAAGGACCACGACGTGCTCCTCGTCGACGAGGCGCTGGCCACCGGCGACCGCTCCTTCCAGAAGCGCTCCGAGGAACGCATCCGGGAGCTGCGCCGGCACGCCGGCACGGTGTTCCTGGTCAGTCACAGCAACAAGTCCATCCGCGACACGTGCGACCGGGTGCTGTGGCTGGAGCGCGGTGAGCTGCGCATGGACGGGCCGACGGACGAGGTCCTGAAGGAGTACGAGAAGTTCACCGGCGGTCCGGACAGGGCGGCGAAGCCCGCGCCCAAGCCCGCGCCCAAGGCGAAGGCCGCCGCGTGAACGACGCGCTTCCCTGAAGCCCTCACCCCGTCCCCTCCACCGACATCCTTCGCCGACCTCCTTCGCCCGGGAGGCGTACTCACGGTCAGCCCTTTCGCCTGTTTGGTGCCACTATGGCCGAACGGACCCAACAGGACCGAACAGGAGTGCCGGGAGCGACGACGGCGAAGGAGTCCCCGCGATGTCCGAGACCCCCGAACTCAGCGTCATCGTCCACGGCCCCAACGTCCAGGACCACCTCCCCGCCCTCCTCGGCTCCCTGGACGCCCACCCCCTCACCGGCACCGAGGTGATCGTCGCCGCCGTCGGGGACTGGGCGCGGGAGACGGCCGAGCGGCACATCCCCGCCTTCACCGTGCTGCCGCTGCCGGAGGGGGCCGGCGACGCCGCGGCCCGCGCGGCGGGGGCGGCGCGGGCGTCGGGCCGGTGGCTGCACTTCGTCCGCGCCAAGGACGGACTGCCCCCCGGCGCCCCGCGCACGATCGCCGAGCACGCCGCGGGCCTCCCCGGCACGGTGGACGTCCTGCTGTTCGACCACGTCCGCAGCACCTGGCGGGCCTCCGCCCTGCCCTCCCCGGACGGTCCCCGCCTCGCCCGCGCGGAACGCTCGGACCGCTCGGACCGGGCCGATCGCGCGGACCTCGCCCTCGACGACAGCGCGGGACTGCTGAGGCTGACCCCGCTGCTCGGCAACCGCGCCGTGCGCGCCGGCTTCTGGCGGACGCACGAGCGGCTCCTCACCACCGACGACGAACCCTTCGCCGCGTACGCCGCCCTGCTGCTCGCCGACCGCGTCGCCTGCCTGCCCCACCCGGCGTACGAGGACCGCCGGCTGCGCCCCGAGAGCCTGCCACCGATCACCCCGGAGCAGCGCTACGCCCTGGTCGAGCGCTACGAGGCCCTCCTCGACCTCGCCGCCGGGCGCCCGGCCGCCTACGCCGTCCTGTACGACCTCATGGTCCGCGACTGCCTGCGCACCTTCGCCCGTGCCGGGATGCCGGACGACGTCGCGCGGGAGTTCTTCCGCCGCGCGTCCCTGGCCGCCCGGCGCCGCCGCCCCGACGGTCACCGCCGCCCGGCCGGCCTCGAAGGCGTACGCCGCTCACTGCTGGAGGAGGACGCGTGCACCCGGTACCGCACCCTCCAGGCCGCCAACCGCACCCGCCGCAGGGTGCGGTCGGCGGTGCGCACCGGCAGGCGCCGGGCCGGAACGCGGGTGCGCGCCCTCCAGTACCGCAGGGCGCTCGCCGAGCCGGTCGACCCCCACCTGGCCGTCTTCTCGGCGTACTGGGCCCGCGGCGTGGCCTGCAACCCGGCCGCGATCGCCGCCGAACTCGCCCGTCTCGCCCCGGGCGTCCACCCGGTGTGGGTGGTCACCGCGGCGGGCGCGGCCCTGCTGCCGCCCGGCACCGACCACGTCGTCCCGGGCACCCGGCGCTACTGGGAGGTGCTGGCCCGCGCCAAGTACCTCGTCAACAACGTCAACTTCCCGGACGCGGTCGTCAAACGCCCCGGCACCGTCCACCTCCAGACCCACCACGGCACCCCGCTCAAGCGCATGGGCCTGGACCAGATGCCGTACCCGGCCGCCGCCCGCGGCCTGGACTTCCAGGCCCTGCTGGAGCGCGTCGACAAGTGGGACTACAGCATCTCCGCGAACAGCCACTCGACCCGCATGTGGCAGCGGGCGTACCCGTCCCGCCACCTCTCGCTCGACCACGGCTACCCGCGCAACGACGTCTACTACACGGCCGGCGCCCAGGAGGTCCGCGCGGTCCGCGAACGCCTCGGTGTCCCGCCCGGCCACCGAGCGGTCCTCTACGCGCCCACCCACCGCGACTACGAGGCCGGCTGGACCCCGCGTCTGGACCTCGCCGCCCTCGCCGACCAACTCGGCGAGGAAACGATTCTCCTGGTGCGCGCCCACTACTTCTACGAGACCGCCGCCTCTCCGTCCTCCCCGTCCTCCCCGCTGACCGCCCTGCGCCGCACCGGCCGCGTCATCGACGTGTCCTCCTACGACCCGGTCGAAGAGCTGTGCCTGGCCGCCGACGCGCTCGTCACGGACTACTCGTCGATCATGTTCGACTACGCCAACCTCGACCGCCCGATCGTGATCCACGCCGACGACTGGGAGACGTACCGCACCACGCGCGGCGTGTACTTCGACCTCATGGCCGAGGCCCCGGGCCCCGTCGCCCGCGACCAGGCGCGACTGACGGAGATCCTCACGACGGACGCCTGGCGCGACGAGCGCGCGGCCAAGGCACGGGCCGCCTTCCGGCGCCGGTTCTGCGAGTACGACGACGGCCGCGCCGCCGAACGCGTCGTACGCCGGGTCTTCCTCGGCGAGGACGAGCGGACCCTGCCCCCCGTGCTGCCGCTCGAGGAGCGCACCCCTGCCCCGAGCCCCGAGGAGGCGACCGCGTCATGAGCATGAGCATCCTGAACACGACGGTCACCCCCGACGTCACCGTCACGGTCATCGTCCACAACGACGCCGAGCGCCTCCCCCGCGCCGTCGCGTCCGTCCTGCGCCAGACCCACCCGAACATCGAGGTCGTCATCAGCGACGACCACTCCACGGACGCGACCGAGGACGTGGCCCGAGGGCTGGCGGCCCAGGACCCCCGCGTCGTGTACCTCCGCCTGCCCGAGAACAGCGGCGGCTGCAGCGCCCCGCGCAACCGCGCCCTGGAGATCGCGCGGGCGCCGTACCTGATGTTCCTGGACAGCGACGACGAACTCCCCGAGCGCGCCGTCGAGGTCCTGCTCGCCGCCCACCGCGAACGCGACATCGACTTCGCGATGGGCGCGGTGCACCGGATACGGGTGGACGGCGGACGCCGCACCACCTGGATGCCGCACCTGGTCGCCGACCGCCGCACGCTCGACGGCATCGAGGCCGACCCGCGGCTGTTCTTCGAGCACCTGGCGACCAGCAAGATGTACGCCCGTGCCTTCCTCGACCGGCACGACCTGCGCTTCCCCGAGGGCATCCACTACGAGGACCAGCTCTTCTCGGCTCAGGCGTACTGCCTGGCCAAGACGTTCACCATCGTCCCGGAGCCGGTCTACCGCTGGTACATCGCCCCGTACGCCGCATCCGAGGCGGCCTCCATCTCCAACCAGCGGCACCTGCTGAGCAACGTCCGCGACCGCGTCCACGTCCAGCGCCTCATCGACGCGTTCCTGGCCGGGAGCGGGCACGTGTCGCTGCGGGAGGACAAGGACTTCAAGTTCCTCAAGCACGACTTCCGGATGTACGCCGGGGACCTCCCGTACCGGGACGACGCGTGGCTGACGTCCTTCGCCGACATCATGAACCCCTACCTCGACACCCTCGCCCCGGGCGCCTGTGCCCGCCTGCCCCGCGCCGAACGGGTCGTGCTCCAGCTGGTCCGCGACCGCCGCCTGTCCGACGTACGGCAGGCGGCCCGCGGCCTCGGCCACGACGTGGCACCGCGCCGGACCACGCCGGACGCGGCAACCGGCCGCACCTACTGGGGCGCGGGGATACCGCACTCCGCGCAGGCCCGCCGCGAACTGGACCTGACGGACCTGGGCCTGGACACCCGCCCGTTCTTCAGCGCCCGGCTCCGCCACGAGATCACCGAGATCGCGCGGGGCCCCGGCGCCTCGATCGACCTCACCGTCCGCACCTACGACCCGGCCCTGCGCCTCCCGGTCGGCCCCCAGCGCGCCACCCTCCACCTCGCCCCCGGCCGGCGCCGCCTCACGGTCCCCTTCCGCCTCTGCCCCGTGAGCCCCGGCGTCTTCGAGGGCCGTGCCCGCCTGGACCTGACGGCGGCACGTCTCCCGCTCCACGGCTTCGAGGGCATCCGCCACCCCGTACTCCGCCTCCGCCGTCAGGGCCAGTCCCACACGGGCCTCCTCCTGGCCCCCCTGTCCTTCCCCGCCCTCACCGCCCGCGTCCCCTACCGCGCCGGTACGGCCCCCCACCGGGTCACGGTGGAACCGGAGGGCCACGACCCGGGCCGCCTCCAGATCCGCTGGCAGCCGGTGGGCAGCACGGCAACCGTCATCCGCCCGGCCGTACGCCGCCTGGCCACACCCCGGGTGAGAAGAGCGGCCCGCCTGGCAGCCGACGTGCTCCACTGACACCCCACAGCCTGCGGGCAGTCGTGCCTCCCCCGTGTCCGAACGGCCCGAGGCACCCCGCAGCGCCGAACCCCCCGGCTCACCCCACCACCGCGTACAGCACCTCCCCACCCGGCCCCCGAGCCACCACCCTCAGCCCCTCCACCCTCCGAAGCCCCACCCCCCGATCC
>NZ_JAVRFH010000250.1:0-839 GCF_031845825.1 Streptomyces lancefieldiae
TCATCGGAGAGTCCGGCGGTGCTCCCCCAGAGCGGCCACGCGTCCCGGTCCGGGGGCGGCAGCTCACCGGCCCGTTCTTCCCCGGCGCTGGCGGACAGCCGGTCGCACTCTCCCTCGCCCCCGCCTCCGTCCCCGCCTCCCGACAGCCGCTCGCGCAGGCGCTCGTCGGGTACGGCGGCCAGGGCAGGCACCCCGTCCTGCGGCATCCCCGCGTCCAGGTGGATGATCCGGGCGATCGCTCCCGCCCGCCGGTCGGCCGCGCCCAGCACCGGGTGTGGATGCCGTAGTCGTGGAGCACGCCCGCCTGCCGGGGGCCGATGCCGTGCAGGGCTTCCACCGGCAGCCCGGCGAGCCACTCCGCGGCCCGGTCGGGGGCCACGACCAGCACCCCTCCAGGCTCGGGGACCTGAGCAGATGCGGTCGCGGCCACGCTGATCGTAGGACCGATGCCGATGCGAAGGTCGGCGCCACAGCGGGTCAGCGTTCGCACGCGCAACATCTGGCCCAGTCGGTCCACGTCCGCGCCGACGCCGTGGCAGCGCAGGGCGCCCTTCAGCTCGGCGAGGGCCGCGGTGGGCGGCAGTGCCTGCACGACGGGGGACAGCTCGGCCAGCTGCTCGAGGAGGAGGCGGTACAGCTCCGGGGGACGGTCCGGGCAGCGCACGTGCATCACGGTGGGGACCTGCCCCGCAGGTGCCTGGTCGATCGTCACGTCGTCGCCTCCTCCCTCCCCAGAGTATCGAACGTATGACCGAATGGCTGTGTGAGGGCCTCACCACCGGACGAATCGTCCCGTCGCGTGCTGCTCCACTTCGCCCGTCGGGTCGTGGTGTAGAGAC
>NZ_JAVRFH010000251.1:0-813 GCF_031845825.1 Streptomyces lancefieldiae
CGATCTCGTCGGTGGCCCGGCGGATGGCGTCGCAGATCTCGCGCTCCTCGTCGGCGGGGATCTGCGGGTGCAGGCACGGGCAGAGCAGGCGGGCCGCGAGAGCCTCGGCGCGGGGGCAGGCCTGGCCGTCGGTGTGGGCGCGGATGTAGTCGTGCCCGGTGTAGGTGACGGGGTCGTTGATGATGCTGCCGAGCCCGTACCGGTCGGCGAGGATTTCCATGAGGGCGTCGCGGCCGGCTCCGGCCCAGGACGCGGGGACCAGGAGGTTGTAGCGGTAGTACAGGTGCCGTCCGCCGTCGAGTTCGGGCGGCAGGGTCAGGTGCTCGATGCCGTGCAGCAGGCGGGTGCGCTCGTGGGCGCGGGCGATGCGGGCGGCGTTCATCTCGTCGAGGCGGCCGAGCTGGACGAGGCCGACGGCTGCCTGGATCTTGGAGAGCTGCTGGTTGGTGCCCCATTCCTGGCTCAGCCCGTAGGTGCGCAGGCGCCGCAGCCGGTCGGCGAGCCGCGCGTCGCCGGTGGTGACCATGCCGCCCTGTCCGAAGGTCGTCATCAACTTCTTGGTCTCGAAGCTGAAGATGGTGGCCCACCCCTCGGCGCCGACCGGGAGCCCGGCGGGGGTGATGCCGCCGGCTGCGCGCGCGGCGTCGACGATCACCACCGGCGGCCCGTGGTGCGGGTGCGGGTGGCGCTCGGCGAGGTCGAGGAACGGTCTCAGGTCGGCGGCGAGCCCGTTCCAGTGGGTGACCACGATCGCGCGGGTGCGGTCGGTGAGGCGGTGCTCGACGTCGGCCGGGTCCAGGTTCAAGGTGAGCG
>NZ_JAVRFH010000252.1:0-808 GCF_031845825.1 Streptomyces lancefieldiae
CCTCACAGGAGCCCGGCCCGGACCCCTCAGCCGCAGGTCCGCAAGATCGTGCATCTGCGCTGGAAGCAGCGACTGGGACCGGTCCAGATCGCCGGACGGCTGGGCATGGCCGCTTCTACCGTCCACGCGGTCCTGACCCGCTGCCGGATCAACCGCCTGTCCCACATCGACCGCGCCACGGGTGAGCCGGTCCGCCGCTACGAACACCCTCACCCCGGCGCCATGCTCCACATCGACGTCAAGAAGCTCGGCAATGTCCCCGACGGCGGCGGCTGGCGCTACGTCGGACGCGTCCAGGGCCGCAGAAACCGCGCCGCAACACCCGACAAGCCCCGCAACAAATACCGCGGCCCGCTGCTGGGAACCGCCTTCGTCCACACCGTCGTCGACGACCACTCCCGTGTCGCCTACGCCGAGGTCCGCGACGACGAGACGGCCGACACCGCAGTCGACGTCCTGCACCACGCGGTGGCCTGGTTCGCCGCGCGGGGTGTGAGCGTCGAGCGGGTCCTGACCGACAACGGCTCGGCCTACCGCTCCCGGCATTGGATCCGCGCCTGCACCGAACTCGGCATCACGCCGAAGAAGACCCGGCCCTACCGGCCGCAGACGAACGGCAAGGTCGAACGCTTCCACCGCACCCTGGCCGACGGCTGGGCCCTGGGACGCTTCTACTCCAGCGAATCAGCCCGCCGCAAAGCCCTGCCGGCCTGGCTCCATCACTACAATCACCACCGCCCCCACACCGCAACCGGCGGCAAACCGCCCGTCACCAGGTTGACCAACGTCCCTGGGCAGTACATCTAGC
>NZ_JAVRFH010000253.1:0-805 GCF_031845825.1 Streptomyces lancefieldiae
GTGCGGGCGCGTTCTTCCGCGCTCACGCTCTGGTCGGGAGTGTCGAGGAAGCCGAGGACGTACAGCCGTAGGGCGTGGTCGGAGTCGATGGTGAGGGGGTCGAGGGCGCTCTCGGGTGCGAGGCGGTAGCCGCCGACCTTGCCGGGGGTGGCGTGGATAGGGATGCCGTGGGCGGTGAGGGCGGTGATGTCGCGGTAGATGGTGCGCTCGGAGACGCCGAAGCGGCTGGCGAGTTCCCGTGCGGGCACGGTCGTGCGGCTGCGCAGCACGTGGACGATGCCCAGCTGGCGGGCCCGGGCCGTGTCGACCATCAGCGCAGCGCTCCGAGCGGGTAGATCTGGCCGGTGACGTAGGACCAGTGCGCGGCGGTGGCGAACTCGATGCAGGCCGCGGCGACTTCGTCCAGCGCCAGGGGCCGGCCCCAGGGCAGTTGCGCGAAGTACGCGTCGGGGTCCGTGACGCCCTTGAGGGCCATGACGTGCGCGGCGAGGGGGGAGCCGATGAGCGAGGGGGCGATCAGGTTGACCCGGACACCGTGCTGGTGCTCTTCCTTGGCCAGGGTGGTGACGAGGGCTTCGAGGGCTGCCGTCGCCGCGCTGTAGGGGCCGTTGTTGGCGCGGGCCGCCTGTCCGGCGTCGGAACCGACGGCCAGGACCGCGGTGCTGTCGCGGCGGGCACGGTCGGCCACCGCGTGCCAGGTGCTGACCAGGCTGAGGGTGTTGGCCTCGTGGACCGCCGCGAACTCGCTGAGGTGCGTCTCGGCGACCGGGCGTTTACCGGAGGGAGCGCCGACGCAGGCGAACAC
>NZ_JAVRFH010000254.1:0-792 GCF_031845825.1 Streptomyces lancefieldiae
AACCCGGACTCCTCCACCTGCCTCCCGGCCGCCGACCTATACCGGACCGTGTACGGGTGCGGACACTTCGACCACCGCGACCGCGGATGCTCACACCCCTTGAAAAACGAACCCATCCCACGAACCAACGAAACTGCCAACTATCCGCTCTCTGTTCAGCCGACAAGGCACCCACGGTCTTGCTGTAAAACCGCGACACCAGGAATGATCCCTTTCCCGATGTCAACTATTACAAATGCCTTAAACTCCCGATACTCGCTGCTGCTTCACCCACGCTTCAACATCTGAGACATTGAAACGAATCTTCGAGTTCATCCCTACGCCGAATTTGTACATCACCAATCCCGACCGGGCTGCGTTCTTATACAGCCAGGAGACGGACACGTTCAAATATGCGGCAGTTTCCTTGACATCCATGAACCGGTCAGTCACAGCCACTCGCAAGTCTCCTCCGTCATCTCTTCCTGCAACAGCACACGGCACCTCGAAAGGCGCACCCGTAATCCGGTGTCTCACCGGCTCGGGCTATGGATCAATGCTCCGCAGCGTCGCCGGTTTGCCCAACCGGCAATCGTCGGCTATGTTCCGCTCGGACTGAGGAGCTGCAGCGGCGGCTCTCGACTGCCTGCTGAACCCACCAAGGTGAGCCGCCGACCCGAACCGCCTGTCGCCGTTCCTTGAACCGTGACCCCCTATCGGTCGATGAAAAGTGACCCCTTCCGTGATCGAGTGATCAGTCTGGCTCCATGGGAGTCAGGTGGAAGAGGTGATCGGTGTGGAGGACTGGGCTGA
>NZ_JAVRFH010000255.1:0-779 GCF_031845825.1 Streptomyces lancefieldiae
GGCCGCCCCCCCCCGCCCGACCGATGTGCGGGGCCGGTCAGACGTCCTGGCCGTTGCCGCCGCCGGCCTCGGACACCTCGATGCCCTTGGTTATCTCGTCGATCACCGTCTGCTGCTGGTCGGTGTCGACGCCGAAGCGGACGACGACGATGCGCTCGGGGTCGGCGGGCGAGGGGAAGGCGAGCGACTCGACGTAGCCGTCGGCGCCCTTCTCGGTGACCGCCTTCCAGCGGACCAGGTAGCCCTTCTGGCCGGCGACCGTGACCGCCTTGGAGGCCAGTTCCTCGTGCGAGGTGATCCCGCCGTAGGCCTTTTCGCCGTAGGACTCCTCGGCGTTCGCCTCGATGTCGGCCTTCGCGACCTCCTCGGCGGTGTCGCCCTTGGTGCCCAGCACCAGCGCGGGCGCCGAGTAGGCGCCGCCCTTCGTGCAGGTGTTGGAGGCATCGCCGGGGCACTTGTAACTGTCGTCCGACGTCACCGACGCACCGACCGACAACTGCTGGCCGGACCAGCCGTCCGGGATGGGCAGGCTGATCCCGCTGACCGGGTCCGCGACCGACCCGCTGTCGATCGTGGGCGGCTCCGACCGCTCCGGCGAGCCGGGCGAGTCCGGCGCGGGCGACTCACCGCCCCCGCCACCGCCCGAGTCGCCGAAGGGGTCGTTCCGGCCGCCGGAGTCCCGTCGGTCCTGCTGCGCCGGGCCCGCGCTGCCACCGCCCGAACCGCCGTCGTCCGCCAGCACGTACACGCCGACACCGATGCCGGCCAGGACGGCCACG
>NZ_JAVRFH010000256.1:0-770 GCF_031845825.1 Streptomyces lancefieldiae
GCGGTGGCCGGCCTGCTGCTGGTCGTCGCCGGGGTGCGCGGCACTCGCGCCCCGGCTGCCGCCCGCCCGGTGAAGGTCCGCACCGCCCGTCCGCCCCGGGCTCGCCGCGTCCTGCGCCTGCAGCTCGCCGGCGCCGCTGGCGGAGCCATGCTCACCTGGACGGTCACCGGCTGGCTGCCCTCGGCGCTGCTCACGGCTCTGGCGGTGTTCTTCCTGCCGTGGCTGCTGAACCCCAACCGGGCCGCGACCGAGCAGATCGAGCGCCTCGAAGCGCTCGCCCAGTGGACCCAGCGCCTGTCCGACCTGGTCATGACCGGTACCGGCATCGAGGACGCGATCGCCACGTCGGTGCGCACCGCGCCCAAGGCGATCGAGCGGGAGGTCGCCGACCTTGCCGTGCGGCTGCTCTCGCGCATGGAGCCGCGCGAGGCCCTGACCGCGTTCGCCCGGGCCCTGGGCGACCCGCGGGCCGACCTGGTTGCCGCGGCCCTGCTGCTGCGCATCCGCGACCGCGGCCCGGGCCTGGCCGATGTCCTGTCCGACATGGCGGCCCGGACCAAGGACATCGTCCGCCGCCGCCGTGACACCGAGGCCCACCGGGCCAAGCACCGCACCACGGTCCGCTGGATCTGCGCCATCACCGTCGTGGTCGTCATCGCCTCCTCCTTCAACAAGGAGCAGGTCGCCCCCTACGGAACCCCCCTGGGGATGATCGTCATGCTGCTGCTGGTCGCCGCCGTCATCGCCCTGTTCTGGTGGATGAACCGGCT
>NZ_JAVRFH010000257.1:0-762 GCF_031845825.1 Streptomyces lancefieldiae
CGGCGGCGGCGAATCCGGCAATCCGCATCCCCAGCTCAGGCCACCGTGCCGTTCGGGCGGGCCGTCCAGGCCCCGATGTTCTGGTACGTGGACAGCCACTCCGGGTGGCATCCCGCCTGGAGCAGGTCGTCGAGGCAGGCGGGCTGGATGCCGGTGGGCACCGCGCGCCCGTCGGGGCCGGGGCTGTAGATCCGGTTGAAGGACGGCGCGCCGGTCAGTTCGCTGAACTCGCCGGTGACTTCCAGCACCTGGTGGACGAACCGTTCCTTCGTGCCGCCGTGCTCGGTGCGGTCGTCCATGTGGATGTGCACGACGAAGTCCAGTGCCATGGCGGCGGTGAGGTAGGCGAGTTCCTGCGTCATGCCGCCGCCGTGCTGGATGCACAGCTGGGCGATCCGGGCGAAGACCGCGTCGGCCCGCTTGACGTGGATGGTGCACATCGAGCCGCCCTCGCCGGCACTCATGGCCTGCAGCATCGGCACGATCTCCCTCGAGCGGACCTCGCCGACGATCATGCGGCGCAGCATCATGCGCAGCGACGGCGCGATCAGGTCGGCCAGCTCGATCTCGCCGGCGTCCCGCCCGTCGACCCGTTCCCCGTTGCCTTCGCGGGCCTCCATCGGCACGACCTGCTGAAGGTGGCCGATCTCGTGCAGGAACAGCTCGTACTCGGTCTCCAGGGTGCCGCCCCGCTCCTGGGGGTCGATCTCGCGGGCGAGCGCGATGAGCAAGGTCGTCTTGCCGACGCCCGGCGTCCCGCTG
>NZ_JAVRFH010000258.1:0-747 GCF_031845825.1 Streptomyces lancefieldiae
GCGGCGGAAGGCGTCCGCACGGTGCTCGTGACGTGTACCGACGGCGGTTGCGGTGACGGGCCGGGGGGCGTCAAGCCGGGCGATCCCGGGCATGATCCGGCGGCGGTCGCTCTGATGCGCCGTCAGGAACTCGAGGCGAGCTGTGACGTCCTGAAGGTCAGCGATCTGGAAATGCTGGACTATGCCGACTCCGGGATGATGGGCTGGCCGAGCAACGACGCCCCCGGATCTTTCTGGCAGACCCCGGTGGAGGAAGGCGCGGCCCGACTCGCGGAACTCATGCGGCACTACCGACCTGACGTGGTCGTCACGTACGACGAGAACGGCTTCTACGGCCATCCCGATCACATCCAGGCCCACCGCATCACGATGGCGGCGCTGGAGATGACCGCGCTGACACCGAAGGTGTACTGGACCACGATGCCCCGCTCGGGGATGCAGCGGTTCGGGGAGATCATGCGCGAGTTTCATCCGGACATGCCGGAGCCGGATCCTGCCGAGGCCGCCGCGATGGCCGAGATCGGCCTTCCCGACGATGAGATCACCACCTGGGTGGACACCACCGCGTACAGCGGTCAGAAGTTCGACGCGCTGGCCGCGCACGCCAGTCAGGGCGAGAACATCTTCTTCCTCAAGATGGGCAAGGAGAGGTTCGGCGAGTTGATGGGCATGGAGACCTTCGTACGAGTCCAGGACGCCACCGGCGCGGACGTACCCGAGAACGATCTCTTCGCCGGACTGCGCTGA
>NZ_JAVRFH010000259.1:0-741 GCF_031845825.1 Streptomyces lancefieldiae
CGGCGGGAAGAAGGTCGGCGGCCGCAAGCGGCACCTGGTGGTCGACTGCCTCGGCCTGGTCCTGGCCGTCGCGGTGACCGCGGCGAGCGTGCAGGACCGCGATGCCGCTGTCGCCCTGCTCGAGCGGCTGCGCACGATGTACTTCTCGATCCGTCTGGTGTGGGCGGACGGAGGCTACGCGGGACGGCTGGTCGACTGGGCGGCCGAGAATCTCCGTCTCACCCTGGAGATCGTCCGACGCACCGACGACACCACGGGCTTCGTGGTGCTGCCGCGCAGGTGGGTGGTGGAAAGGACGCTCAGCTGGCTGATGCGTTCACGTCGTCTCGTCCGGGACTACGAGACGCTGCCCGTCATGCACGAGGCCATGGTGTTGTGGTCGATGACGATGCTCATGAGCCGCCGCCTCGCCGGCCGGCGCCCGACAGGGTTCAGCCGGCCTGCGCAAGCGCGGTGAACACTCCCGGCCGCACCTGCCGGATCCAGCCCCGCTCTGCCAGCCGCTTCGCCTTCGACCGCACCCCCTCGACCTTCGCCGGCACCACCTGGAGCCCCAGAGCCGCGGCCAGCTGCTGACAGCGCATGCCCTCCCGCCCGACGTCCGACTCCAGCAGGCCCACGATGTGCTGGTAGTCCACTGCCAGCACCGATGCCGTCATGCCCTCGGTCCGGTGCGGCACCGTCGATCCCGCAACCGCCCTCTGCGGCAAAGACTCCGGCACCACGGCCGGCTCCTCGGCC
>NZ_JAVRFH010000025.1:0-118214 GCF_031845825.1 Streptomyces lancefieldiae
GGTGGGCACAGGCCGGGGGTCTGGGGGCGGAGCCCCCAGCGAGGCCCCCACCGGAGCCGGACGCGGGCGAACGAAAGGGCCCCGAACCCAACCCGGGTCCGGGGCCCCACTCAGCGGAGCGCTACGGCAACTGCGCCGCCCGCGCCTCCCGCCGGTTGTCGCGGAAGTTGTTCACCCTGCGAGCCGTGGCGAACAGCGGAATCACCGCGCCCATCACCAGCTGCAGCGCACACCCGGTCTGCAGCAGCAGCTGCCCGCTCGGGGCGTCGAAGGCCCAGCCGGCCAGCAGCCCCATCGACAGGACGATCCAGGAGAGCATCGCCACCGCGAGGCGCCCCCGCGGCTTCGGGTACTCCACGCGGCTCACCATCAGCCAGGCGGTGCCGATGATCGCGAGGAGCGTCGCCACGAAGGGCAGCTCCAGCAGCACGATCGACACCACGGTCAGCGCCCCGAACGGCGACGGCATGCCCTGGAAGGTGCCGTCCTTGACCGTGACGCAGGAGAACCGCGCGAGTCTCAGCACCACCGCCAGCAGCACCACGATCGCCCCCACCGCCGCCACCCGCTGGTAGGCGTCGTCCGCGACCATGCCGTAGACGAGGACGAAGTACGCCGGCGCCAGCCCGAAGCTGATCAGGTCGGAGAGGTTGTCCAGCTCGGCGCCCATGGGCGAGCTGCGCAGCTTGCGCGCCACCAGGCCGTCGAACAGGTCGAAGATCGCCGCGCACAGCATCAGGATGACCGCCGTGGCCGCGCTGTGCCGGGCCATGCCGGACTCGTCGCTGCCCATGAGGTGCGGGATCAGGATGCCGGTGGTGGTGAAGTACACCGCCATGAAGCCGCACGTGGCGTTGCCCAGGGTGAGGGTGTCCGCTATCGACAGGCGGAGCGAGAGAGGCATCTCCTCCTCGTCGTCCACCTCGTCGGCCTCGGGCACCCACCCGGCCTGGGTCTGTGGATCAACCACGGTCAATTCGAGTCACCCCAGCCACCGTCTTCTGCCCCACCTCGACCGCGACCTCCACACCCTCCGGCAGGTACAGGTCGACGCGCGAGCCGAAGCGGATCAGGCCGACCCGGTCGCCCTGCTCGACCTTGGTGCCCTGGGGCACGTAGGGGACGATGCGGCGGGCCACCGCGCCGGCGATCTGGATCATCTCGATGTCGCCGAGCTCGGTGTCGAAGTGCCACACCACCCGCTCGTTGTTCTCGCTCTCCTTGTTGAAGGCGGGAACGAAGCCACCGGGGACGTGCTCGACCGACGTCACCGTGCCCGACAGGGGGGCGCGGTTGACGTGGACGTTGAGCGGGCTCATGAAGATCGCGACGCGGGTGCGGCCGTCCTTCCAGGGCATGATGCTCTGCACCACCCCGTCGGCGGGCGAGATGACCCGGCCCTGGGTGATCTCGCGCTCGGGGTCGCGGAAGAACCACAGCATCCCCGCCGCGAGCGCGGTGGCGGGGACGGCGACGGCCTTGGCGGCGCCGGAGCGACGGGCACGGAGGAGGCTGACGGCTGCGGTGGCGACGGTCGGCAGAAGCCACGGCGATGCTCCGCGCGCGAGGCGTACGCCGGCGAGGCTGTCGCGAGGTGCAGAGGTTTGGCTGTGGGGCATGGATGACCTTCGTAGGATGATGCCGCGCTCTGACGGGGGACGGCGGCTTTCCGGCGATCGTAGCGGCTCCGTGCCGCAACTGGGTAAGCCAGGAAGCCGAGTCGGCGGCCGAACAGTGCCTACGGGGTGTGACCTTGTTCTCCAAGAAAACACCCCGTATCCGGACATCTAACCCTGGAATCGATACTCTTCGAGCAGTCGGCGGCCGATGATCATTTTCTGGATCTCGGCGGTGCCTTCACCGATCAGGAGCATCGGGGCCTCGCGGTAGAGGCGCTCGATCTCGTACTCCTTGGAGAAGCCGTAGCCGCCGTGGATCCGGAAGGCGTCCTCGACGACCTCCTTGCAGTATTCGGAGGCGAGGTACTTGGCCATCCCTGCTTCCAGGTCGTTTCGTTCGCCCGAGTCCTTTTTGCGTGCAGCGTTCACCATCATCGCATGCGCCGCCTCCACCTTGGTAGCCATCTCCGCGAGCTTGAACTGAATGGCCTGATGCTGGGCGATCTGCTTGCCGAAAGTGTGGCGCTGCTGGGCGTACCGGACACCGAGTTCGAAGGCGCGCTGAGCGACGCCGCAACCACGTGCCGCCACATTGACGCGACCGACCTCGACGCCGTCCATCATTTGGTAAAAACCTCGGCCGGTGACGCCGCCGAGGACCCGGTCGGCCGGAACCCGCAGGTCGTCCATGATGAGCTCGGTCGTGTCGACGCCCTTGTACCCCATCTTGTCGATCTTGCCCGGGATGGTCAGTCCGGGGCGGACCTCGCCGAAACCGGGCTCCTTCTCCACCAGGAAGGTCGTCATCGACCTGTGCGGTGCCGCGGCCACCTCCGAAGGGGAGTGACCCTCGTCACTCTTCACCAGGACGGCCACCAGGGACGACGTGCCCCCGTTCGTCAGCCACATCTTCTGGCCGTTCAGGACGTACTCGTTGCCGTCCCGCACCGCCTTCGAGGAGATCGCCGCCACGTCGGAGCCCAGTGCCGGCTCCGACATGGAGAACGCGCCCCGGACGTCGCCGGCCGCCATCCGGGGCAGGAAGTGCTCCTTCTGCTCCTGCGTGCCGTGCTGCTTGAGCATGTACGCCACGATGAAGTGCGTGTTGATGATGCCGGACACCGACATCCAGCCGCGGGCGATCTCCTCCACGCACAGCGCGTAGGTGAGCAGCGACTCGCCCAGGCCTCCGTACTCCTCCGGGATCATCAGCCCGAACAGGCCCAGCTCCCTGAGTCCGTCGACGATGTCCTGCGGGTACTCGTCGCGGTGCTCCAGTTCCGTCGCGACCGGGATGATCTCCTTGTCCACGAAGTCCCGGACGGTGGTCAGGATCTCCTGCTGGATGTCGGTGAGACCGGCGGTCCGGGCGAGTCGCGCCATTACTGCTTCCCCTGTTCCTTCAGCTCCGGGCGGCCCGGCTGCTCGCCGCCGCGCTCCTTGACGTACGTCTCGGTCGGCACCATCACCTTGCGGCGGAACACGCACACGAGCGTGCCGTCCTGTTTGTAGCCCTTGGTCTCGACGTGGACGATGCCGCGGTCGCCCTTCGACCTGGACGGCCACTTGTCGAGCACGGTCGTCTGGCCGTAGACGGTGTCGCCGTGGAAGGTCGGCGCCACGTGCTTGAGCGACTCGATCTCCAGGTTGGCGATCGCCTTGCCCGAGACGTCCGGGACGGACATCCCCAGCAGGAGCGAGTACACGTAGTTCCCGACGACGACGTTGCGGCCGAAGTCCGTCGTCTTCTCCGCGTAGTTGGTGTCCATGTGGAGCGGGTGGTGGTTCATGGTGAGGAGGCAGAACAGGTGGTCGTCGTACTCCGTGACCGTCTTCCCGGGCCAGTGCTTGTACGTCGCCCCGACCTCGAACTCCTCGTAGGTGCGTCCGAACTGCATCGCCCTCAGCCCTCCGGGATCTCGAACTTGCTGGTGCGCCGCATGCCGGCGGCGCGTCCCTTGCCGGAGACGACCAGGGCCATCTTGCGGCTGGCCTCGTCGATCATCTCGTCGCCGAGCATCGCGGAGCCCTTCCTGCCGCCCGCCTCGGAGGTGTGGTAGTCGTACGCGTCCAGGATCAGCTCGGCGTGGTCGTAGTCCTCCTGCGAGGGCGAGAAGATCTCGTTCGACGCCTCGACCTGGCCCGGGTGCAGGACCCACTTGCCGTCGAAGCCGAGGGCGGCGGCGCGCCGGGCGACCTCGCGGTAGCCGTCGACGTTGCGGATCTGGAGGTAGGGGCCGTCGATCGCCTGGAGGTCGTTGGCGCGGGCGGCCATCAGGATCTTCATCAGGATGTAGTGGTAGGCGTCCGCCGGGTAGCCGGGCGGCTGCTCGCCCACGACGAGCGACTTCATGTTGATGGACGCCATGAAGTCGGCCGGGCCGAAGATGATGGTCTCGACGCGCGGGGAGGCCTGCGCGATCTCGTTGACGTTGTTGAGGCCCCGCGCGTTCTCGATCTGCGCCTCGATGCCGATCCGGCCGACCTCGAAGCCCATCGTCTTCTCGATCTGGGTGAGGAGGAGGTCGAGCGCGACGACCTGCTGGGCGTCCTGGACCTTGGGCAGCATGATGCAGTCCAGGTTCGGGCCGGCGCCCTCGACGACCGTCACCACGTCCCGGTACGTCCACTCCGTCGTCCAGTCGTTGACGCGCACGACACGGGTCTTGCCGGTCCAGTCGCCCTCGTTGAGGAACTTGACGATCGTGTGCCGTGCCTCCGGCTTGGCCAGCGGCGCGCAGGCGTCCTCCAGGTCCAGGAAGACCTGGTCCGCCGGGAGGCCCTGGGCCTTCTCCAGGAAGCGGGGGTTCGAGCCGGGCACAGCCAGGCAGGAACGCCGGGGGCGAAGGCGAGAGGTGCCGTCCCGCAGGGACGCCGTCTGAGGGTGGTGGTGGGAGACGGGCGGGCGGTTGACCGTGGTCATGCGGGGACCTCCAGGGGGTCGAGCTTGTTCGCGTTCCGGATCTCGTCGACGATCCGGCCGATGATGCCGGTGATGTCGAAGTCCTTCGGGGTGAAGACCGCGGCCACTCCCGCGGCCCGCAGTTCCTCGGCGTCACCGTTCGGGATGATGCCACCGGCGATCACCGGTATATCTGTGGCACCGGCCACACGGAGTCGCTCCAGCACGTCGGGGACGAGTCGGGCGTGCGAGCCGGACAGGACGGACAGGCCCACCGCGTGCACGTCCTCCGCCAGCGCGGCGTCCACGATCTGCTCCGGGGTGAGCCGGATGCCCTGGTAGACCACCTCGAACCCGGCGTCGCGGGCCCTGACGGCGATCTGCTCGGCGCCGTTGGAGTGCCCGTCCAGGCCGGGCTTGCCGACCAGGAACCGCAGCTTGCCGACGCCCAGGTCGCGAGCCGTCAGATCCACCTTCCGGCGCACCTCGGCCAGGGCCGACCCCTCCTCCGCGGCGACCGCGACCGGCGCCGAGGACACGCCGGTCGGCGCCCGGAACTCGCCGAAGACCTCGCGCAGCGCCCCGGCCCACTCGCCGGTCGTGACGCCGGCGCGGGCGCACTCCAGGGTGGCCTCCATGAGGTTGTCGGTGCCCTTGGCGGCCTCCTTCAGCTTCTCCAGCGCCTTGCACGGGCGCGGGTGGTTGAAGGGCGGCTGGTAGCGGGTGTCCCGCCAGTGCTGGAGCGCGGCGACGACGCGGGCCTCCACCGCCGGGTCGACGGTCTGGATCGCGGTGTCCAGGTCGGCGGTCAGCGGGTTCGGCTCGGTGCCCTCGAAGGCGTTGACACCGATGATCTTCTCCTCGCCGGACTCGATCCGGGCCCGGCGCTCGGCGTGCGAGGCGACCAGCCGCGACTTGAGGTAGCCGGATTCGACGGCGGCCATCGCGCCGCCCATCTCCTGGATGCGCTCGATCTCGGCGAGCGACCCGGCGACCAGCTCGTCCACCTTCGCCTCGACCACCTTCGAGCCCTCGAAGAGGTCGCCGTACTCCAGCAGGTCGCTCTCGTACGCCAGCACCTGCTGGATGCGCAGTGACCACTGCTGGTCCCAGGGCCGGGGCAGGCCCAGCGCCTCGTTCCAGGCCGGCAACTGCACGGCACGCGCGCGGGCGTCCTTGGAGAGGGTGACCGCCAGCATCTCCAGCACGATCCGCTGGACGTTGTTCTCCGGCTGGGCCTCGGTCAGGCCGAGGGAGTTGACCTGGACGCCGTAGCGGAAGCGGCGGTGCCTGGGGTTCTCGATGCCGTACCGCTCGCGGGTGACACGGTCCCAGATGCGGCCGAAGGCGCGCATCTTGCACATCTCCTCGACGAAGCGGACGCCCGCGTTCACAAAGAAGGAGATGCGGCCGACCACGTCGCCCATGCGCTCCTCGGGCACCTGGCCGCCGTCGCGCACCGCGTCGAGCACCGCGATCGCGGTGGACATCGCGTACGCGATCTCCTGCACCGGCGTGGCACCCGCCTCCTGCAGGTGATAGCTGCAGATGTTGATCGGGTTCCACTTCGGCATGTGGGAGACCGTGTACGCGATCATGTCCGTCGTCAGGCGCAGCGACGGCCCCGGCGGGAAGACGTGCGTCCCCCGGGACAGGTACTCCTTGACGATGTCGTTCTGGGTCGTGCCCTGGAGCCGGGTGATGTCGGCGCCCTGCTCCTCGGCGACGACCTGGTAGAGCGCCAGCAGCCACATGGCCGTGGCGTTGATGGTCATGGAGGTGTTCATCTGCTCCAGGGGGATGTCCTGGAGCAGCCGGCGCATGTCACCGAGGTGCGCGACCGGCACGCCGACCCGGCCGACCTCGCCGCGGGCGAGGACGTGGTCCGAGTCGTAGCCGGTCTGGGTCGGCAGGTCGAAGGCGACCGACAGACCCGTCTGCCCCTTGGCGAGGTTGCGCCGGTACAGCTCGTTGGACGCCTCGGCCGTGGAGTGACCGGCGTACGTGCGCATGAGCCACGGCCGGTCCTTCTGACGTTCGGTCATGCGGCGCTCCTCAGATGTTCCGGAAGCGGTTGATGGCGTCGACGTGCCGGGCGCGCATCTCCTCGTCGCGCACGCCCAGGCCCTCCTCGGGGGCCAGGCACAGCACGCCGACCTTGCCCTGGTGGAGGTTGCGGTGGACGTCGTACGCCGCCTGGCCGGTGTCCTCGAGGGAGTACACCTTGGAGAGCGTCGGGTGGATTCTGCCCTTGGCGAGGAGCCGGTTGGCCTCCCAGGCCTCACGGTAGTTGGCGAAGTGGGAGCCGATGATGCGCTTCAGGGACATCCACAGGTAGCGGTTGTCGTAGCTGTGGTCGTAGCCGGAGGTCGAGGCGCAGGTGACGATGGTGCCGCCCTTGCGCGTGACGTAGACGGAGGCGCCGAAGGTCTCCCGGCCCGGATGCTCGAAGACGATGTCGACGTCCTCGCCGCCGGTGAGTTCGCGGATGCGCTTGCCGAAGCGCTTCCACTCGCGCGGGTTCTGGGTGTGCTCGTCCGCCCAGAACCGGTAGTCCTCGGCGTTGCGGTCGATGATCAGCTCGGCGCCCATGCGCCGGCAGATCTCGGCCTTCCGCTCGCTGGAGACGACGCAGATCGGGGTGGCGCCGCCGGCCAGCGCGAACTGGGTGGCGTAGGAGCCGAGGCCGCCGCTCGCGCCCCAGATGAGGACGTTGTCGCCCTGCTTCATCTGGGCGCCGTTGCGGGAGACCAGCTGGCGGTACGCGGTCGAGTTGACCAGGCCCGGGGCCGCGGCCTCCTCCCAGCTGAGGTGGCCCGGCTTGGGCATCAGCTGGTTGGACTTGACCAGCGCGATCTCGGCGAGGCCGCCGAAGTTCGTCTCGAAGCCCCAGATGCGCTGCTCGGGGTCGAGCATCGTGTCGTTGTGGCCGTCGGAGGACTCCAGCTCGACGGAGAGGCAGTGCGCGACGACCTCGTCGCCCGGCTGCCAGGCGTTGACGCCCGGGCCGGTGCGCAGGACGACACCGGCCAGGTCGGAGCCGATGACGTGGTAGGGCAGGTCGTGGCGCTTGGTGAGCTCGCTGACCTTGCCGTAGCGCTCCAGGAAGCCGAACGTCGACAGCGGCTCGAAGATCGAGGTCCACACCGAGTTGTAGTTGACCGAGGAGGCCATGACGGCCACCAGGGCCTCGCCGGGGCCCAGCTCGGGCACCGGCACCTCGTCCAGGTGGATCGACTTGCGGGGGTCCTTGTCGCGGGTGTCGAGGCCCGCGAACATCTCCGTCTCGTCCTTGTGCACGGTGATCGCGCGGTACGACTCGGGGAGCGGCAGCGCGGCGATGTCGGCCGGCGTGGATTCGGGTGACTGGATCGCGTCCAGGATGTCCTTCACGGTCACGGTGTTGCCTCCGGCGGTGAGCGCCCTGAGGGAGGGGCGCTGAGGGGTGCGTCGGTGCTGCTGAGGGTGGGATGAGGAGGGCCGTCGGTTCGGCGGCGGTGCTGGTTCGGCAGCGCGTTTGTGGCGCGGGAGGGTGCCTGTGACGCAGGCGCCGGGCACGCAGGCGATGGCTTGCGGGGACAGCCCGGACACCTTCAACGTATGGCACCGCGTGTCACCCCGCAAGGCACTGGGTGCCAGAACTTGCTCTCAGATGAAAACTTTACGTATCAGATGAGCGATGATCGATCGAATGCGGGTCGGAGAGAGTGGGAAAAGGGGCGTTGACACGCAAAAACGGCCACCCGTCGGGTGGCCGTCGTCACAGGTCCTCACAGGGGAAGAGGTCGGGTCAACGTTCCTTCAGCGCCTGCTCGATGGCGCGCATCACCTCGTGCAGTGGCGCGTCGGTGCGTGCGACCGTCACCAGCACCTCACCCTGTACGGAGGCCGAGGAGGCGGCCGGCTGCGCCGAGGAGGCCGTGGAGCGCCCGGCCCCGATGCCCGTGCCGAACGTCTTGCGCACGATCCCGAAGGCGTGGTCGAGCTGGGCCTCCACGTCTCCCTGCCCGCCCGCCCGCAGCCAGCGCCGCAGCACGTGGTTGTGGGCGGTGACCACGGCGGACGCGGCGACCTCCGCCAGCAGCGGGTCGTCGTTGGCGTCGTCGTCGTGCGCGTGCTCGTCGAAGTGGCCGAGCAGATAGCGGGTGAAGAGACGCTCGTAGCGGGCCACCGACGCGATCTCCGCCTCGCGCAGGGTGGGCACCTCGCGCGTCAGCTTGTAGCGGGCGACCGAGATCTCCGGCCGGGCCGCGTACATCTTCATGACCTCCTTGATGCCGCGGCACACCGTGTCGAGCGGATGCTCGTGCGCCGGTGCCGCGTTGAGCACCGCCTCGGCGCGCACCAGGGTGTCGTCGTGGTCCGGGAAGATCGCCTCTTCCTTGGAACGGAAGTGACGGAAGAAGGTGCGGCGGGCGACCCCGGCGCGGGCCGCGATCTCGTCGACGGTGGTCGCCTCGTACCCCTTGGTCGCGAACAGCTCCATGGCCGCCGCCGCCAGTTCCCGGCGCATTTTGAGCCGCTGGGCGGCGGCCCGGCTGCCGGCCGCGCTCTCCGGCGCGTCGGTCGTGGCTGGTGTACGTGAGGACTTGGCGGGCTGGGACATGACCCGAACGTACTGCATGTTCGCGCCATCATGCGCGTGACCGGGGATTCCCCCGCCCGTGCGGGGCGGGGGAGACCCGCCCGGATCGAGCAGTCCGCCCCAGTCCTCCTCGGACCGGAACCAGTCGCCCGGTCGCTCAGCGGCGGGCATGTTCGCGGAAGCCGCGGCCCGTCTTGCGGCCGAGGCAGCCCGCGGCCACCAGGTGCTCCAGCAGGGGCGCCGGGGCCAGGCCCGGGTCCCGGAACTCGCGGTGCAGGACCTTCTCGATGGCGAGCGAGACGTCCAGTCCGACCACGTCCAGCAGCTCGAAGGGGCCCATCGGGTAACCGCCGCCCAGCTTCATCGCCGCGTCGATGTCGTCGAGCGTCGCGTAGTGCTCCTGGACCATCTTCACGGCGTTGTTGAGGTACGGGAACAGCAGCGCGTTGACGATGAACCCGGCCCGGTCGCCGCAGTCCACGGCGTGCTTGCGGACCTTGGCGCAGACCTCCCGGACGGTGGCGTGCACGTCGTCCGCCGTCAGCACCGTGCGGACCACCTCGACCAGCTTCATCACCGGCGCGGGGTTGAAGAAGTGCATGCCGATGACGTCCTGCGGGCGCGAGGTGGCGCGGGCGCAGGCGACGACGGGCAGGGAGGAGGTGGTGGTGGCGAGGACCGCGCCGGGCTTGCAGACCTTGTCCAGCGTGGTGAAGAGCTGCCGCTTGACCTCCAGGTCCTCCGCGACCGCCTCCACGGCCAGATCGACGTCGGCGAAGTCGTCGTACGTCCCCGTCGGCGTGATCCGCTCCAGCGTCGCGGCGGCGGCCTCGGCGGTGAGCCTGCCCTTGTCGACGCCGCGCGCCAGGGACTTGCCGACGCGGGCCTTGGCCGTGCTCGCCTTCTCCGCGCTGCGGGCGGCGAGGACGACCTCGTACCCGGCCTTGGCGAAGACCTCGGCGATGCCGGACGCCATGGTGCCCGAACCGGCGACGCCCACCGCGCGCACGGGACGGCCGGGGACCGGGACGTCGCCCGGACGCGGGGTGAGGGCGTCCGGCACGACCGTCGCACTGCCCGGCGCCTCGTAGGTGTAGAAGCCGCGCCCGGCCTTGCGACCCGTCAGGCCCGCCGCGCCGAGCTGGCCGAGGATGGGCGCGGGGGCGTGCAGACGGTCGTGGGAGGCGGCGTACATGGCCTCCAGGACGGTGCGCGCCGTGTCCACGCCGATCAGGTCCAGCAGGGCCAGCGGGCCCATGGGCAGACCGCAGCCGAGCCGCATCGCGGCGTCGATGTCCTCGCGGGAGGCGTAGTTCGCCTCGTACATCGCCGCCGCCTGGTTGAGGTAGCCGAACAGCAGCCCGTCGGCGACGAACCCGGGCCGGTCGCCGACCGCGACCGGCTCCTTGCCGAGCGCCAGGGCGAGGTCGGTGACCGCCGCGACCGCGCCCGGCGCGGTCAGCACCGAGGAGACGACCTCCACCAGCTTCATCGCCGGGGCCGGGTTGAAGAAGTGCAGGCCGAGCACCCGCTCCGGGCGCGACGAGTCGGCGGCCAGCCGCGTGACGGACAGGGCGTTGGTGCCGGTCGCCAGGATGGTGCCGGGGCGCACGATCCCGTCCAGCTCCCGGAAGATCTGCTGCTTGATCTCGTACGACTCCGGAGCCACCTCGATCACCAGGTCCGCGTCGGCCGCCGCGCGCAGGTCGGTGGAGGTGCGGACGCGGGCGAGGACGTCGGCGCGTTCCCGCCCGGTGAGTCGTCCGCGCTCGACGGCACGGGCGGTGGAGGACTCCAGCGCGGCGACGGCCGTCGCGGCCTGCGCCTCACTGACGTCGATGCCGACGACGTCGCGTCCGGCCCGGGCGAGGACTTCGGCGATGCCGGTGCCCATCGTGCCGAGGCCGACCACGGCGATGGTCCGGAGCGGGGACAGAGGGGCGTCGGACAGGGGAGTGGCCATCGCGGGACTCCAGGAATGAGGGTGACGACGGGAAGCACGCCCCGCTGCGCCGAGCGGCGCACCGGATGCGTGAGGAAGGATGCGGGTGTTGCCGGGCTGACGTGCGCACACGCCCGGCGCCGTCGTGGAGGGCGTGCACACGCCCGCACGGCGGCGGTGTCCGACCGGCCCTGTCCCGAGGCCGAGCCGTACCGCGGTAACCGGCACCGGAGGTACCGAACCGACTTGCTCCGCGCTCTCGACGGCCGCGTCACCAGACCGTCGAGAGGAGTGCCGCGAGTGGGTAACTCGCTCGTCTGATATTAACTCGCGAGTAACGAGCGCGCCAGCCCCCGGCGTTCGTGAGCTACGTCCCACCCGCGGGCCGGCGCCCCCTAACCTCGATGTCATGGACGAAGAGTTGCGATCGCTCACGGAACGCTTACGGGCCGAGTCGAGCGCGTCGGGCACGCCCGGCGCCCCCGCGGCGTACGACCGTCTCGTGGCGACCGGGGACCTCGATGAGCTGGCCGCGGTGCTCACGGAGCCCGGACGCCCCCTGTGGGCCCGGGAACTGGCCGCGTTCCGGCTGGGGCTGGCCGGGGACCGGCGGGCCTTCGAGTCCCTCGTGCTGCTGCTGAACCACCGGGACCCGCCGCGCTGTGCCTCCGCCGCCCACGCCCTCGCCCGCCTCGGCGACCCCCGCACCGCCCGCGCCGCCGCCGCCCTCGCCACCAACGAACTGCGCGTCGCCTACGCCCTGCACCCGGTGCGGCTGCTGGTCGAGCTGCGGGCCCCCGAGGCCGTGCCCGCGCTGATCACCACCCTGCGGCGCCGGCTGCGCCCGCACGACCCCTACCGCCGCGTGGCGCTCGCCTGCGTCGAGGGGCTCGGTGCGCTCGGTGACGGCCGGGCCGGTCCCGTCCTGAACGAGGCCCTGGCCCATCCGGCGCTCGCGGAGGCGGCGGTGCGGGCGCTGGCGCGGATCCCGGGGCAGCGGTGAGCCGTCGCCCGCGTCCTCAGCCGGCCAGTGCCCTCGCGTACCGCACCTCGGGCACACTCACGCCGTCCACCTCGGACGCCTCCTCGGCGCCGTCGGCGGCGAAACCCGCCCGCTCGTAGAAGCGCCGGGCGCGGGTGTTGCCCCTGAGCACCCACAGGAGCATGCGCCCGTGCCCGGCGGCAGAGCACCGGCGTACCGACTCCTGGAGCAGGGCCTGCCCGACGCCGGTGCCGAAACGCCCCGTGTCGACGTAGATGGCGTACAACTCGGCGTCCGCGGTGAGCCGTTCGCCGTCCCGGTACGGGCCGTGGCAGGCCCAGCCGACGACTTCGCCATCCGGATCCTCGGCGACCAGGTTCACCATGTGGGCCGGAGCCCGGGTGAAGAGGGAGCGGCGCCGCTCGGCGTCCTCGGTGACGCTCAGCCCGTCGAGGTACGGCTGCGGCATCAGGCCCCGGTACGCCGACTGCCAGCCCCGGACGCGGATCTCGGACACGCGGTCGCAGTCGGCGAGCGTCATCTCCCGCACGGCCGGCCCGCTCACGGGGCCACGACCGCGAACGCCTCGACCTCCATCAGGAACTCCGGCCGGACCAGCCCGGCGACCCGCACCGCCGAGACGGCCGGGAGCCGGTCGTCGGGTATGTGCTCGGCGCGGGCCGCGCGGATCGCGGGCATGTGCGCCATGTCCGTGACGAAGAAGGTCATCTTCACCACGTCGTCGAAGGTCGCGCCGGCCGCCGACAGGCACCGGCGCAGGTTCTCGAAGACCTGGCGGGCCTGCGCCGCCGGGTCGCCCGCGCCGACCAGCCTGCCGTCCTCGTCCAGGGCGAGCTGGCCGGAGACGGCCACGAACCGCCCCGAGCCGAGGACGACATGGGTGTACTGGGCGGCGGGCGCGACACCGTCGGGGGCGGGGATCCTGGTCAGCTCACTCATGCGTCCATCGTGGACCACGGGACTGACAACGCCCCCGGCGGGCCTCGAATGCGCCGCCCCTGGGCAGGGCAGCTACCTCCGGTGGCCGAGCAGCCCGTGCAGCGTCGAGCCGCGCGAGGACGTCGACGCGGCCTTGGACTTCAGCGGTTCCGGACCGGGCAGCGCCGCGCACACCGCGTCCGCCCCGCCGTTGCCGCCGCCGCTCGGCACGGTCCCGTCGGCCAGGTACGCGGCCAGGTGCCGGTCCAGGCAGTTGTTGCCGCTCAGGGTGACGCCGTGGTTACCGCCGCCCTCCTCGACCACCAGGCTGGAACCGCGCAGCAGCCGGTGCACGGTGACGCCGCCCTCGTAGGGGGTGGCCGCGTCGCCGGTCGCCTGGAACAGCAGGGCCGGCGGCAGCTCGCTGTTGGTGACGTCCACGGGTTGCCGCGGGGCCGTGGGCCAGAACGCGCACGGCGCGTTGTACCAGGCGTTGCTCCAGGCCATGAACGGCGCCTTCCCGTACACGCCCCAGTTGTCGTCGCGCCACTCGTCCCAGTCGCTCGGCCAGCCGGCGTCGCGGCACTGCACCGCCGTGTAGACGCTGTACGCGTTGTCGCCCGCGGCGTCCACGGCCCCGAAGTTCTGGTACGCCTCGACGAGCGGGCCGGTGTCCTCGTCGTTCGCGTACGCCGCGAACGCCTCCGCCAGGTAGGGCCAGTAGCCGTCGTAGTAGCCGCCGGGGATGAAGGTGTCCTCCAGTTCCGAGGCGCCGACCTTCCCGCCGGCCGGCTGCTTCGCCAGCGCGCTCCGCATGGCGTACCACCGGGTCTCGACCCGCTCCGGGTCGCTGCCGAGCCCGTACGCCGCGTCGTGCCGCGCGACCCAGGCCAGGAAGGCGCGGTGGCGGTCGTTGAAGGCGTGGTCCTGGCTGAGGTTGGCGTCGTACCAGACGTCGGTCGGGTCGACGACGGAGTCCAGCACCAGGCGTCGCACCCGGTCCGGGTGGAGCTTGGCGTAGACGGCGCCCAGGTAGGTGCCGTACGAGTAGCCGACGTAGTTGATCCTCTCGGCGCCGAGCGCCCTGCGGATCGCCTCCAGGTCCTGTGCGGCGCTGACCGTGTCGATGTACGGCAGCACGTCCGCGTACTTCTCGCGGCATGCTTCGGCGAAGGACCTGGCGCGCGTGACGTTGGCCTGCTCGACGGCCGGGGTGGCCGGCACGGAGTCGGGGCGCACCGGGGCGAAGTGGCCCGGCAGGCAGTCCAGGGAGGGTTTGCTCTCGCCCACGCCACGCGGGTCGAAGCCGATGACGTCGTACTGGGCGGCCACGTCCTTCGGAAGCGAGGACGCCACGAACCCGGCGAGCGTCAGCCCGCTGCCGCCGGGGCCGCCCGGGTTGACCAGCAACGGCCCCTGGTACTTCTTCGCGGTGTGCGGGATGCGGGACAGCGCCAGCGTGATCCGCCTGCCACTCGGGCGGGCGTGGTCGAGCGGCACCTCGAGGGAGGCGCACTGGAGCGTCGGGTAGTCGTCGGTGCCACACTTCTTCCAGCTGGGGCCCGCGGCGTGCGAGGTGCCCGCGGGACGCGGTGCGCTCGCCTCGGCGGGGACGGCCGTGAGGGCCCCGGCGGCGATGACGGCGGCGCCGCACAGCACGGCTGCGCGTTGTCTCATGGAGTCCTTCCAGGACGGGGAGGCGGCGGTCCGCGTGGGTCGCGGTCCTCGCCGCATCGTCCCGGGGGACACCCTCGAACGAACGCGTTCTGTCCGTACTTGACCCGATTGGGTCGTCGGATGCGCTCGAATGCTCTCAGATGAGGGAAAGCTGGACCGGCTCGGATGCCGTGGGTTCCTCCGGTCCGGGCCTCTCCGGTCCGGGCCTCTCCGGCTCATCGCCCCTGTGCGGCATCCCCGCCCGCGTGGGGCCGACGCCGTACTCCCGGGCCAGGTCGTGCACCTGACGCGTGATCCGGCGCTGGTACCACTTCGGGGCGTAGGCACCCTCCGCGTACAGCCGCTCGTAGCGGCGCACCAGATGAGGGTGGTGCCGGCCGAGCCAGGCCATGAACCACTCCCTGGCGCCCGGCCGCAGGTGCAGCACGAGGGGAGTCACCGAGGTGGCGCCGGCGGCGGCGACGGCCCGTACCGTCGCGCGCAGTTGGGCCGGTTCGTCGCTCAGGAACGGGATGACCGGCGCCATCAGCACACCGCATCCGATGCCGTGCTCGCCGAGGGTCCGTACGACCTCCAGGCGCCGCTCCGGCGCGGGCGTCCCCGGCTCCACGGTGCGCCACAGCTCGGGGTCGGTGAAACCGACCGAGACGGAGATCCCCACGTCCGTCACCCGCGCCGCCCGCGTGAGCAGCTCCAGATCGCGCAGGATCAGCGTGCCCTTGGTGAGGATCGAGAACGGGTTCGCCCGCTCGGTGAGCGCCGTGATGATGTCCGGCATCAGCCGGTAGCGGCCCTCGGCGCGCTGGTAGCAGTCGACGTTGGTGCCCATCGCGACGTGTTCGCCCTGCCAGCGGCGTGAGGCCAGCTGGCGGCGCAGCAGCTCGGGCGCGTTCACCTTGACGACGATCTGGGAGTCGAAGCCGAGTCCCGTGTCGAGGTCCAGGTAGCCGTGCGTCTTCCGGGCGAAGCAGTAGACGCACGCGTGCGTGCAGCCCCGGTACGGATTGACCGTCCACTCGAACGGCATGCGCGAGGCCCCCGGCACCCGGTTGAGGATCGAGCGGGCCCGCACCTCGTGGAAGGTGATGCCGCGGAACTCGGGCGTGTCGAACGTACGGGTGGTCACCGCGTCCGCGCCGAACAGCGCGGGGTCGGCGGCCCGGGCGTGGTCGGTGTCCGTGAGGTTGTCCCAGCGCATTGACGCCTCCTCGGTAGTGCTCGGCCCACACAATAGAACACACGTTCCCATGATCGTGCGGGTGGGACGCCCGGTACCGCGTCCCACCGCTCACGGGCCGCTTCGCGCCCCCCGATTTGGTGGCCGGGCGGTGGGGTGGTTGGCTTGCCCCGAACCCGAGAAACAGCCCCTGGAGGGACCCGATGGCGCAGGTCGAGTCGACGACGGAGCGGATCGTCGCGGCGGACGCGGAGACGGTGTTCGACACCCTCGCCGACTACAGCGGTACGCGCGCGAAGCTGCTGCCCGAGCACTTCAGCGAGTACGAGGTCCGCGAGGGCGGCGACGGCGAGGGCACCCTCGTGCACTGGAAGCTCCAGGCCACCAGCAAGCGCATCCGTGACTGCCTGCTGGAGGTCACCGAGCCGGCCGACGGGGACCTCGTCGAGAAGGACCGCAACTCCTCCATGGTCACCACCTGGCGGGTCACCCCGGCCGGTGAGGGCAGGTCCCGGGTCGTGGTCACCACCACCTGGCAGGGGGCCGGCGGCGTCGGCGGCTTCTTCGAGAAGACGTTCGCGCCCAAGGGGCTCGCCCGGATCTACGACGCGGTGCTCGCCAAGCTCGCCGCCGAGGTCGAGAAGTAGCCAAAAGGCAGTTCCCCGGGGGGTGTTGGGGCCCTCACCGGTTCGAGTGATCTGCATGAGATCCGGCCGCACGCCGTAACTCGTCGCACTGGTTCGTGGTTGTCCGCCGCAGGTGGCAATGGTGAGCAGGTGCGACGAGGGGAGCGGCACGTGGGCGGGATCACTCTGGTGCAGGAGGAACCGGTCGCCGCACCCCCGGCGCCTCCCGAGCCCCCCGCGCCCGCGCCGCAGCGGGAGCGGGAGCCGGGGAAAGGGTTGAGCCCGCGCCGGGTGCGACTGGTCTTCGTCGCACTGATGCTGGCGCTGCTGCTCGCCGCCCTGGAGCAGATGATCGTCGCCACGGCGCTGCCGAAGATCGTCGGCGAGCTGCACGGTCTGGACAGGATGTCCTGGGCGATCACCGCCTACCTGCTCACCTCCACGGTCGGACTGCCGATCTACGGCAAGCTCGGCGACCTCTTCGGGCGCAAGGGCGTCTTCCAGTTCGCCATCCTGGTGTTCGTCGTCGGCTCGGCACTCGCCGGCCGGGCGCAGACCATGGACCAGCTGATCGCCTTCCGCGCCGTGCAGGGCGTCGGCGCGGGCGGCCTGATGATCGGCGTGCAGGCGATCATGGCGGACATCGTGCCGCCCCGCGCGCGCGGCCGGTTCATGGGCCTGATCGGCGCCGCCTTCGGACTCGCCTCGGTCGCGGGCCCCCTGCTGGGCGGCTACTTCACCGACCACCTCTCCTGGCGCTGGTGCTTCTACGTCAACGTGCCCTTCGGCCTGATCACCATGGCCGTCGTCGCCGTCGTCCTGAAGCTGCCCAGGCCCGACGTCAGGCCCCGCCTCGACATCCTCGGCGCCCTGCTGCTCGCCGCCGCCTCCACCTGCCTGGTGCTGCTGACCAGCTGGGGCGGCACCGAGTACGCCTGGGACTCCCGGGTCATCCTCGGCCTCGGCGCCGGAGCCGCCGCGGCCACCGCCCTCTTCCTGGTCGCCGAGCACTTCGCGCCCGAACCCCTGATCCCGCTGCGGCTGTTCCGGGACTCCGTCTTCAACGTCACCGGCCTGGTCGGCCTCGTCATCGGCGTCGCCCTGTTCGGCGCCGCCAGCTATCTGCCGACCTTCCTGCAGATGGTCGACGGCGCCACCGCCACCGAGTCCGGCCTGCTGATGCTGCCGATGATGGGCGGCATCGTGGGCACCTCGATCATCTCCGGGCAGCTCATCAGCCGCACCGGTCACTACCGCAGCCACCCGATCCTCGGCAGCGCGCTGTCCGTCGTCGGCATGTGGCTGCTCTCCCGCCTCGACACCGACACACCCCGGCTGCACTACAGCATCTGGATGGCCGTCCTCGGCGCCGGCATCGGCATGGTGATGCCGGTCCTCGTCCTCGCCGTGCAGAACTCCGTGCGCCCCGCCGACCTGGGCACCGCCACCAGCGCCAACAACTACTTCCGTCAGATCGGCGGCAGCGTCGGCGCGGCCGTCTTCGGCACGCTCTTCGCCGACCGGCTCACCGACTCCCTGGCCGACCGGCTCCCCGCCGAGGCGGGCGCCGGGCTGCCCGACGCCGATGCCGTCACCCCACAGCTCATCCACTCCCTGCCCCCGGCGCTGCGCGACGCCTACATCGGGGCGTACGCCGACGCCATGCCGCGGATCTTCCTCTACCTGGTGCCGGTGCTCGTCCTCGGGCTGCTCATCGCCTTCTTCCTCAAGGAGAAACCCCTCGTGCCCCACAACGGCCACGCAACCGAGCCGGAGACCGCGCACCCCACCGTCCACGTCCCCCAGGCCCGATCGCCGTACGCCGCCGGCATCCCGGTCTGCGGCACGGTGCAGCACCCCGACGGCACCGTCGTGCCCCGCGCCGCCCTCACCCTCATCGACGTCGGCGGACAGCAGATCGGCCGGGGCGCCAGCGGCGACGACGGGCGCTACGCGCTGGCCACGCCGGGCGCGGGATCGTACGTCCTGATCGCCGCGGCCGGCGGTCACCAGCCGCAGGCGGTCTCCGTGACCGTCGGCGAGCGCCCGGTGGAACTGGACGTGGTCCTCGGCGGCGCCGGCCGCCTCGCCGGCAGTGTCCTCACCGCGGACGGCAGCCCCGTACGCGACGCGACCGTCACGCTCACCAACGTCCACGGCGAGGTGGTCGCCACCACCCGCAGCGGCCGGGAGGGCGGCTACGTCATCACGGAGCTGGTGGCGGGCGAGTACACCCTCGCCGCCAGCGCCCCCGCCTTCCGTCCGGCCGCGCTGCCCGTCAGCGTCCAGGCCGCCCGGGAGACCCGCCAGGACGTCGAACTGGCCGGGGGTGCCGTACTGCGCGGCATCGTGCGCGCCAGTGGCGGGCGGGCCGTCGAGGACGCGCGCGTGACGCTGCTCGACGCGGCGGGCAACGTGGTGGACACGCTGACCACCGGGCCGGACGGCGCCTTCCGGTTCATCGACCTGTCGTCGGGCGAGTACACCGTCATCGCCGCCGGCTACCCGCCCGTCGCCACGGTGCTCCAGGTGGCCGGCGGCGGCCGCACCGAGCGCGACCTCCAGCTCGGGCACGAGGACTGAGACGGGCCGGCGGCGCGCGTTCGCGCGCCGCCGGTTCCCCCGCGCGGCACTTGGTCACCGGCCACCGCCGTACGAGCGCGGTGCTGGAGGGTCGTTGGCTCGACGTGACGCATCGGACAGGGGCGGTGGCCTGCCCGAAGCTCACGGAACCGATGTCGACAACCGATGCCGGCGGTATGGACCTGTGGTAGTTGTGTGGGTCCTGGCCCGCGTGTTCGGCGGCATGTAGCGTCATGCGCATGAAGATCCTCATCAGCGCCGACATGGAGGGCGCCACCGGTGTCACCTGGCCGGCCGACGTGCTGCCGGGGACACCGCAGTGGGAGCGGTGCCGGTCGATGTTCACCTCGGACGTGAACGCGGCGGTGCAGGGCTTCCTCGACGGCGGAGCCGACGAGGTGCTGGTCAACGAGGCCCACTGGACCATGCGCAACCTGCTCCTGGAGCGGCTCGACGAGCGGACGCAGATGCTCACCGGACGGCACAAGGCGCTGTCCATGGTGGAGGGCGTCCAGCACGGCGACGTGGACGGCATCGCGTTCATCGGGTACCACGCGGGCGCCGGCATGGAGGGCGTCCTCGCGCACACCTACCTCGCCAACCAGATCACCGGCGTGTGGCTGAACGGCGTACGGGCCAGTGAGGGTCTGCTCAACGCGCACGTCGTCGCCGAGTACGGGGTGCCGGTGGTGCTGGTCACCGGGGACGACGTGGCCTGCGAGGACGCGCTCGGGTACGCGCCCGGGGCGCTGAAGGTCGCGGTCAAGGACCATGTGTCGCGGTACGCGGCCGTGTGCCGTACGCCGGCCAGGACCGCCGCCGACATCCGGGCGGCGGCCAAGGAGGCGGCGGCGCTCGCCGTGCGGCACGAACCGGTGAGCGGCGGGCCGTTCACCGTCGCGGTGGAGTTCGACGCCGAACACCTCGCGGCGGCCTCGACCGTCGTGCCGGGGGTGGACCGCGTCGGGGAGCGCAAGGTGGCGTACACCCACGAGACCATGTTCGAGGCGATCCGCACCTTCAAGGCGGTCACCACGATCGCCTCGGCCGCGGTGGAGGAGCAGTATGGCTGAGCAGTCCGGGACCATGACCCGCGCCACCACCGGTGGCACGTCCGAGAGCGTGGACGCGCGGGCACTGGACGAGGTCGTCCGGTTCACCTCCGAGCTCATCCGGATCGACACGACGAACCGGGGCGGCGGCGACTGCCGGGAGCGCCCCGCCGCCGAGTACGCCGCCGCGCGCCTCGCCGAGGCGGGGATCGAGCCCACGCTGCTGGAGCGCACCAAGGGCCGGACCAATGTCGTCGCCCGCATCGCGGGCACCGACCCGTCGGCCGACGCGCTGCTCGTGCACGGACATCTGGACGTGGTGCCCGCCGAGGCCGCCGACTGGAGCGTGCACCCGTTCTCCGGGGAGGTCCGCGACGGCGTCGTGTGGGGACGCGGCGCGGTCGACATGAAGAACATGGACGCGATGATCCTGGCCGTCGTGCGCGACTGGGCCCGGCAGGGGGTGCGCCCCAGGCGGGACATCGTGCTCGCGTTCACCGCGGACGAGGAGGCCAGCGCCGAGGACGGCTCCGGCTTCCTCGCCGACCGGCACGCCGCGCTGTTCGAGGGCTGCACCGAGGGCGTCAGCGAGTCCGGGGCGTTCACCTTCCACGACGGCGCCGGCCGGCAGTTCTACCCGATCGCCGCAGGTGAGCGCGGCACGGGCTGGCTCAAGCTCACCGCGCGGGGGCGGGCCGGGCACGGCTCCAAGGTGAACCGGGAGAACGCGGTCACCCGGCTCGCGGAGGCGGTCACCCGCATCGGCGCCCACGAGTGGCCGCTGTGCCTGACCCCGACGGTGCGCGCCGCCCTGACCGAACTCGCCGCCGTCTACGGCATCGAGACCGACCTGAGCGACGTCGACGCGCTGCTGGACAAGCTCGGGCCCGCCGCCGAGCTGGTCGAGGCCACCGTCCGCAACAGCAGCAACCCGACCATGCTGGACGCCGGTTACAAGGTCAACGTCATCCCCGGCCAGGCCGTCGCGTACGTCGACGGACGGTTCCTGCACGGCAGCGAGGACGAGTTCCGCAGCACCCTCGACCGGCTCACCGGACCGGACGTGGACTGGGAGTTCGCCCACCGGGAGGTCGCCCTCCAGGCGCCGGTGGACTCGGCGACGTACGCCGGGATGCGCGCCGCCGTCCAGGAGTTCGCCCCGGAGGGACACGTGGTGCCGTACTGCATGTCCGGCGGCACGGACGCCAAGCAGTTCTCGCGGCTCGGCATCACCGGCTACGGCTTCGCGCCGCTCAGGCTGCCCGAGGGCTTCGACTACCAGGCCCTCTTCCACGGCGTCGACGAACGCGTCCCCGTCGAGGCGCTGCACTTCGGCGTCCGGGTCCTGGACCGGTTCCTGCGCACGGCCTAGACGAGGAGACGGAGAAGAGAGTGGGGCAGCCAGTGCAGACCCTCGCGTACGGATCGTGGCCCTCGCCCATCGACGCCGCGCTCGCCGCCGCGCACGACGGGCGTCCGGAGGACGTGGGTTTCGTCGGCGAAGAGGTGTGGTGGACCGCGCCCCGGCCCACCGAGGGCGGCCGGCGCACGCTGGTGCGCCGGCGGGCCGACGGGACGCAGGAGCCCGTGCTGCCCGCACCGTGGAACGTGCGCAGCCGCGTCATCGAGTACGGCGGCCGGCCCTGGGACGCGCTCATGAAGGACGACGGGCCGCTGCTGGTCTTCGTGAACTTCGCCGACCAGCGGTTGTACGCCTACGAGCCGGGCGGCGGCGAGCCGCGTCCGCTGACACCGGTCTCCCCGGTGGGCGGCGGGCTGCGCTGGGTGGAGCCGCACCTGCGCGCCGGACACGGCGAGGTGTGGTGCGTCCTGGAGGAGTTCACCGGCGACGCACCCACCGACGTGCGCCGGGTCCTGGCGGCGGTGCCGCTGGACGGCTCGGCGGCCGACGACCGGGACGCGGTGCGTGAACTCACCGACGACCGGCACCGGTTCGTCACCGGACCCCGGCTCTCGCCCGACGGCCGGCGTGCGGCCTGGCTCGCCTGGGACCACCCGCGCATGCCCTGGGACGGCACCGAGCTGATCGTCGCCGAGGTCGGCCCCGAGGGTGGCTTCCAGGACGCCCGGACCGTCGCGGGCGGGCCCGAGGAGTCGATCGCCCAGGTCGACTGGGCCCCCGACGGTGCCCTGCTGTACGCCTCCGACCGCACCGGCTGGTGGAACCTCTACCGCGACGGTCAGCCGCTGTGCGCCCGCGAGGAGGAGTTCGGCGGCCCGCTGTGGAAGCTCGGCCGGCGCTGGTTCGCGCCGCTGGACAGCGGCCTGGTCGCGGTCCTGCACGGCCGTGGCGACGCCACCCTGGGGATACTCGACCCCGAGACCGGCGAGGTCGTCGACGCGGTGGGTGAGTGGACCGAGTTCGCGGCCACGCTCGCCGCCCACGGCGAGCGGATCGTGGCCGTCGGCGCCGGCCCGCGCAGCGCCTACGAGGTGGTGGAGCTGGACGCCCGTACCGGCCGGACCCGGGTGATCGGCGCCCCGCACGAGGACGCCGTGGACCCCGCGTACTACCCGCAGCCGCAGGTCCGCACCTTCACCGGCCCCGACGGCCGCGACATCCACGCCCACCTCTACCCGCCGCACCACCCCGGCTGTACCGGCCCCGACGGCGAGCTGCCGCCGTACGTCATCTGGGCGCACGGCGGACCCACCAGCCGGTCGCCCCTGGTGCTGGACCTGGAGATCGCCTACTTCACCTCCCGCGGCATCGGCGTCGCGGAGGTCAACTACGGCGGCTCCACCGGACACGGCCGGGAGTACCGCGACCGGCTGCGCGAGCAGTGGGGCGTGGTCGACGTCGAGGACTGCGCCGCAGTCGCCCTCGCCCTCGCCGAGGAGGGCACCGCCGACCGGGAGCGGCTCGCCGTGCGGGGCGGCAGCGCGGGCGGCTGGACGGCCGCCGCCTCACTGGCCACGACCGACGTCTACGCCTGCGGCACGGTCATCTACCCGATCCTCGACCTGACCGGCTGGGGCACGGGGGAGACGCACGACTTCGAGTCGCGCTACCTGGAGAGCCTCATCGGCCCGTACGCAGAGGTGCCCGCCCGGTACGCCGAGCGGTCGCCCACCGAGCACGCCGACCGCGTCACCGCGCCGTTCCTGCTGCTCCAGGGCCTGGATGACGTGATCTGCCCGCCCGTACAGTGCGAGCGGTTCCTCGCCCGTATGGCGGGCCGGGGGGTGCCGCACGCCTACCTGGCCTTCGAGGGCGAGGGACACGGTTTCCGCCGGGCCGAGACCATGGTGCGCGCGCTGGAGTCCGAACTCTCCCTCTACGCGCAGGTCTTCGGCCTGTCCCCGCGCGGCATCCCGACCCTGGAGCTGACCGAGTGAGGGACCTGACCCGGCCCGCCCGGCTCGCCCCCGGTGCCCGGGTGGCCGTCGTCGCGCCCAGCGGTCCCGTGCCCGAGGAACGGTTGCAGGCGGGCCTGGACGTGCTGCGCGGCTGGGACCTCGACCCGGTCGTGGCGCCGCACGTCCTGGACCGGCACGACACCTTCGACTACCTCGCGGGCGCCGACGCCGACCGGGCCGCCGACCTCCAGGCCGCCTGGTGCGACCCGTCGGTGGACGCGGTGCTGTGCGCCCGCGGCGGGTACGGCGTCCAGCGCATGACCGACCTGCTCGACTGGGAGGCGATGCGCGCGGCCGGACCGAAGGTGTTCGTCGGCTTCAGCGACATCACCGCGCTGCACGAGGCGTTCGCCACCCGGCTGGGTCTGGTCACCCTGCACGGGCCGATGGCCGCGGGGATCGACTTCCTGAAGAACGCGCGGGCGCAGGAGCACCTGAAGGCCACCCTGTTCGCGCCGGACACGGTCCGCGTGATCGCCTCCGGCGGTACGCCGCTGGTGCCCGGCCGGGCGCGGGGCGTCACCCTCGGCGGCTGCCTCGCCCTGCTCGCCGCCGAACTGGGCACCCCGCACGCCCGTCCCTCGGCGCGCGGCGGGCTGCTGTGCCTGGAGGACGTGGGGGAGGAGACGTACCGGCTGGACCGCTACCTCACCCAGCTCCTGCGCGCCGGCTGGCTCGACGGGGTCGGCGGCGTGCTGCTCGGGTCGTGGCACGAGTGCGAGCCCTACGAGCGGCTGCGGCCGATGCTGGCGGACCGGCTCGGCGGCCTCGGCGTGCCGGTCGTCGAGGACTTCGGCTTCGGCCACTGTGCGGGGGCGCTGACCGTCCCGTTCGGCGTAACGGCGGAACTGGACGCGGACGCGGGCACCTTGACGCTGGACCGACCGGCACTGCGCTGACCGGGACGGGGCGGCACGTCGTAGGCTGGCGGAATGCCGCACAACGCATCCCGTCACCTCGCCGAGGGCCCCCGCGTGGGCGTACGGCACTTCACCTACGAGGACGGCGCCGAGTTCACCGCCCGGGTCCGCGAGAGCAAGGACCTGCACCACCCGTGGCTCTTCCCGCCGGACAGCCTCCAGGCGTACGACGCCTACGCGGCCCGGCTGATCGAGGATCCCACCAAGGCCGGGTTCCTGGTGTGCGAGAAGGACGCGGAGGGGACGAGCGAGGGCGCCATCGCCGGGTTCGTCAACATCAACAACATCGTCCAGGGCGGATTCCTCAGCGGGGCGCTGGGCTACGGCGCCTTCGCGCACGCGGCGGGCCGCGGGCTGATGCGCGAAGGGCTGGACCTCGTCGTGCGGTACGCGTTCGGACCCATGCGGCTGCACCGGCTGGAGATCAACGTGCAGCCGGGCAACGCCGCCTCGATCGCGCTGGCCCGCGCCTGCGGCTTCCACCTGGAGGGCTTCTCGCCGAGGATGCTCTACATCGACGGGGCCTGGCGCGACCACCAGCGGTGGGCGATCACCGCCGAGACCGTGACTTCCGGTTGATCTTCATCGTGTCCAGGTCCGTCACCGTCGACCGCAGGTCGCGGAACCCGTGGCCGAGTTCGCGCAGCGTCGTCTCCGCCCGGTCCTCGGCGATCGCACCGGCCATCTCCTCGCCGTCCGCCGCGTCCGACACCACGACGTACCGCATCGAGAAGTGCTTCAGCGGCGACGCCTCGTACGACAGCGAGCCCTCCTCGGTGAACCGCATGCTCGCCATCCCGTGGTCGGCGGCCTCCGCGAGCAGGCGGGAACGGGACTCCTCGGTCAGGCCCTCCCAGGTACCCCGGACGATCACCCGGTAGGTGTGCTGCTCACTCACGTGCCGCTCCTTCTCGCCTGCCGCCGACGGCCCGACTCTACGCGGGTCGCCGGGCGCCGCCCATCGAGTATCGACGCCGCGCCCGGCGAGGGGGCCGGACGGGGCGGACGGGGGTGAGCCCGCCCGGTCCGGCCGCCCGGTCCGGCCGTCCCTACGCCCGCCGGTCCACGTACTCGTAGATCGCCCCGTCCGGGTGGCGGGCGATCAGGTTGCGGCCCGCGGGTGTCGGGACCGGGCCCGCGATGACGTCCGCGCCCAGCGAGGTGAGGACGCGATGGGTCTCCTCGACGTCCGTCACGGCGATCGTCGCGGCGACCTTGCGCAACACCTCGAGCTGGGACTCGGGCCCGCTCATCAACAGGAAGCAGCCGACCGCGGCGACTTGGACGCCGCCGCGCTCGAAACGCAGGGCCCGGCCGCCGGCCAGACCTTCGTAGAAGGGGATCGCCTTGTCCAGGTCGTCGACGTAGACACGCAGTGTGGCTCCCAGAATGTCCATGCGGACGAGCCTAGTTGGGCGTGGCACTGTCCGTGGGTCAGGTCTCCGGCTGGAGCTGCGGCAGCACCTTCGTGCGGTAGAAGTCGAAGAAGCCGCGCAGGTCGGGGCCGATCTGGTTGACGTAGATCCGGTCGAAGCCGGCGTCGGCGAACTCCTTCAGCTCCGCGACGTGCTCGTCCACGTCGTCGCCGCACACCCGGTTGCTCCGGACCATGTCCTCGGTGACCAGGGTCTGCGCCTGCTCGAAGTGCTTGGGCGAGGGCAGCACCTGGCTCAGCTCGCCCGGCAGCAGCTCGTTGGCCCACAGCCGGTGCACGGTCCGTACCGCCTCGTCCCGGTCCGTGTCGTAGCAGACCTTCGTGCCCCCGCTGACCAGCTTCCCGCCGCCCCCGCCCTTGCGGTACTGCTCCACCAACGAGGCGTCCGGCACCATCGTGATGTAGCCGTCGCCCACCCGTGACGCCAGCTTGGTCGCCGTCGGGCCGAAGCCGGAGATGTCGATCGGGACGGGCTCGTCCGGAACGGTGTAGAGACGGGCGTTCTCCACCGTGTAGTGCGTGCCGTGGTGGTTGACCTCCTCGCCGTCGAGCAGCCGGCGCATGACCAGGATGGCCTCCTCCAGCATCTCCAGGCGTACGTGCGCGGCCGGCCAGGCGTCACCGAGGATGTGCTCGTTGAGCGCCTCGCCGGTGCCGACGCCGAGCCGGAAGCGGCCCTGGGTCATCACCGCGCTCGTCGCCGCCGCCTGGGCCACCACCGCCGGGTGGATGCGCACGGTCGGGCAGGTCACGGCCGTCTCGACGGGCAGGGACACCGCCTCGGACAGGGCGCCGATCACCGACCACACGAAGGGACTCTGGCCCTGCTCGCCGTTCCAGGGGTGGTAGTGGTCCGAGATCCACAGTGCCTGGAATCCGGCCTGCTCGGCCATCCGCGCCTGCTCGATCAGCTCCGCGGGGCCGTACTGCTCGCACGAGAGGAAATAGCCGTACTCGGGCATGGGGGTTGCCTCCGGGACATCGAGCGGGTGGGTCCCGGCACGAGTTGCCCGGGCGCCCGGCCGGAAACCGGCGGGCCGGGCCGCCGTGCGGGGCCGGGCGGACGTTTGGGCGCCCTGGCCAGGGGGACGCGGAAGGCTCACGAGGTACGCGACAGCCCGGAGGCGAACCGTGAGCCGACCCCGCATCGTGATCGTCGGTGCCGGCTTCGCCGGGTACCGGACGGCCCGCACCCTGTCCCGGCTCACCCGGCACCAGGCCGACATCACCCTGCTCAACCCGACCGACTACTTCCTCTACTTGCCGCTGCTGCCGCAGGTCGCCGCCGGGATCCTGGAACCGCGCCGGGTCAGCGTGTCGCTGTCGGGGACCCTGCCGCGGGTACGGCTGGTGCTCGGCGAGGCGGACGGCATCGACCTCGACGGGCACACCGTGCACTACACGGACCCGGAGGGCGGCGCGGGCACCCTGCCCTTCGACCGGCTGGTGCTCGCCGCGGGCAGCGTCAACAAGCTGCTGCCCATCCCCGGCGTGGCCGAGCACGCCCACGGCTTCCGCGGGCTGCCGGAGGCGCTCTATCTCCGCGACCACGTGACACGGCAGGTGGAACTGGCCGCCGCGACCGGCGACCGCGCGGAGTGCGCCGCGCGGTGCACCTTCGTCGTGGTCGGCGCCGGATACACCGGCACCGAGGTCGCCGCGCACGGCCAGATGTACACCGAGGCGCAGGTGCGGGGGCATCCGATGCGGACCGGCATGCGGCCGCGCTGGATGCTGCTGGACGTCGCGCCCCGGGTGCTGCCCGAGATGGACGAGCGGCTCTCCCGCACCGCCGAGCGGGTGCTGCGGCAGCGCGGCGTCGACGTGCGGATGGGGATCTCCGTGAAGGAGGCCACGCACGAGGGCGTCCTGCTGACCGACGGTTCGACCGTCGACACACGCACGCTGGTGTGGTGCGTGGGGGTGCGGCCCGACCCCTTGGTGGAGTCCCTCGGGCTCCCCCTGGAGCGCGGCCGGCTGCTCGTCGACCCGCACCTCCAGGTGCCCGGGCGGCCCGAGCTGTTCGCGTGCGGTGACGTGGCCGCGGTGCCCGACCTGGAACGGCCCGGCCAGTACACGCCGATGACCGCGCAGCACGCATGGCGGCACGGCAAGGTCTGCGCGCACAACGTCGCGGCGTCGCTGGGCCTCGGGGAGCGGCGTGCCTACCGCCACCGGGACAGGGGGTTCGTCGTGGACCTGGGCGGCGCGAAGGCCGCCGCCAATCCGTTCGGCGTCCCCCTGTCCGGCCCGGTGGCGGGCGCGGTCACCCGCGGCTACCACCTGGCGGCGATGCCGGGCAACCGCGTCCGGGTCGCCGCGGACTGGCTGCTCGACTCGGTGCTGCCCCGCCAGGCCGTGCAGCTGGGCCTCGTGCGGTCCGGGTCCGTGCCCCTGGAGTCGGCGTCGCCGGAGCTGGCGCGGATGCCGGGGAGCCCGACGACCGGCGAGAAGGACGGCGGGGCGGGAGGGGGAGGGAAGGGTCCGGACGCGGCGAGGGACCACAAGCCGGACACCGCGTCTGTCGCGAGCCGGCCCGATGGGGGCGGCTCCGGCCGCGAACCCGGGAGGGGACGGCCGGGTGGTGACCCCGGCAAGGGGCTGCCCGCTGGTGAGCCCGCCAAGGGCCGGCCGGGTGGTGAGCCGGCCAGGAACCAGCCGGGTGGTGAGCCCGCCAAGGGTCAGCCGGGTGGTGAGCCCGCCAGGAACCAGCCGGGTGGTGAGCCCGCCAAGAGCCGGCCCGGTGGTGAGTCCGCCAAGAGCCGGCCCGCCGGGCCTCGTACCGCCGGTGCACCCGCCGAACCCCGTACCACCGGGAGGCCCGCGAAGCCCCGGTCCACCGGGGCGTCCGCGAAGCCCCCGGCCGCCGGGCCGTCCGGCGGAAGGTCACGGTCGGACCGGCCGCACGGCACGCCGCGGTCCGCCGGTACCCCCGCCCCGACCCGGTCCGCCGGCGTACCACCCGGCGACCCCGGACCCGAACCCCCGGCGGACCAGCCGCCGCCCGGACCCGACATCGCCCCCGGCCCCGTCAGGCGCACCGACGGTCGTGCCGCGGAAGGAGACTCATGAACACCGGTGAACTCGTCGACCTCGGACAGCAGCTGCGCGTCGACAGCGTACGGACGTCCGCCGCCGCGGGCTCCGGACACCCGACGTCCTCGATGTCCGCCGCGGACCTGATGGCCGTACTCCTGGCCAACCACCTCCGCTACGACTTCGAGCGCCCCGCCCACCCCGGCAACGACCGCTTCGTCCTCTCCAAGGGGCACGCCTCGCCCCTGCTGTACTCCGCCTACAAGGCGGCCGGCGCCATCGACGACGACGAACTGCTCACCTTCCGCAAGCTGGGCAGCCGCCTGGAGGGACACCCCACGCCGCAGCGGCTGCCGTGGGTCGAGACGGCCACCGGTTCGCTCGGCCAGGGGCTGCCCGTCGGAGTCGGCATCGCACTGTCCGGCAAGCGGCTGGACCACAGCGACTACCGCGTCTGGGTGCTGTGCGGCGACAGCGAGATGGCCGAGGGCTCGGTGTGGGAGGCCGCGGAGCACGCCGGGTACGAGCACCTGGACAACCTCACCCTGATCGTCGACGTCAACCGGCTGGGCCAGCGCGGCCCGACCCGGCACGGTCACGACCTCGACGCGTACGCACGCCGTTTCCGGGCCTTCGACTGGCACACGGTCGAGATCGACGGCCACGACGTCGACGCGATCGACCGCGCCTACGGCGAGGCACTCTCCACCAGGGGACAGCCCACCGCGATCATCGCCCGCACCCTCAAGGGCAAGGGCGTGCAGGCCGTCGAGAACCGTGAGGGACAGCACGGCAAGCCGCTGCCGGACGCCGACGAGGCGATCGCCGAACTGGGCGGTCCGCGCGACCTGGGCGTACGGGTGCAGGAGCCGCCGGCCGCGCGGGCACTGCACTCGGCCGGCACCGGGCAGATCGAGCTGCCCCGCTACGACAAGGGCGACGAGGTGGCCACCCGCAACGCCTTCGGAGAGGCGCTCGCCGCACTCGGCACCGCCCGCGGCGACGTCGTCGCCCTCGACGGCGAGGTCGGGGACTCCACCCGCGCCGAGTTCTTCGCCAAGGAGCACCCCGAGCGCTACTTCGAGTGCTACATCGCCGAGCAGCAGATGGTCGCCGCCGCGGTGGGGATGGCGGCGTGCGGCTGGGTGCCGTACGCGACCACGTTCGCCGCCTTCCTGACCCGCGCCCACGACTTCGTGCGCATGGCCTCGATCAGCGGTGCCGGCATCAACCTCGTCGGCTCCCACGCGGGCGTCGCCATCGGCCAGGACGGGCCCAGCCAGATGGGCCTGGAGGACCTCGCGATGATGCGGGCCATCCACGGCTCGACCGTGCTGTACCCGTGCGACGCCAACCAGACCGCCCGCCTCGTCGCCGAGATGGCCGGCCTCGAAGGCATCCGCTATCTGCGCACCGCGCGCGGCGAGAGCAAGGTGATCTACGGCCCCGACGAGGAGTTCCCCGTCGGCGGCAGCAAGGTGCTGCGCTCCACGGACCGCGACCGGCTCACCGTCGTCGCCGCCGGCGTCACCCTGCACGAGGCGCTCGCCGCGGCCGACGCCCTCGCCGGTGACGGCGTCCCGGTCCGGGTGATCGACCTGTACTCGGTCAAGCCCGTCGACCGGGCCACCCTGCGCCAGGCCGCCGAGGACACCGGCTGCCTGCTGACCGTGGAGGACCACCACCCGGAGGGTGGCATCGGGGACGCGGTCCTCGACGCGTTCGGCGACGGACGGCCCGTGCCGCGGCTGGTCCGGCTCGCCGTCCGGACGATGCCCGGCTCGGCGTCCCCGGCGGAGGAACTGCACGCCGCGGGGATCGACGCGGAGGCCATCGCGTCGGCGGCACAGATGCTGGTGGAACAGGCGATCGTGGCGTGAGCGGTGACGCCGCGCGGACCGTCCGGGCCGGCCGGCACACGGTGGAGGTCCACCGGCCCGGCAAGGTGCTGTTCCCCGCAGCGGACGGAGACGGACGAGACGGAGACGGACGAGACGGAGGAGCGAAGGAGTACACCAAAGGGGATCTCGTCGACTACTACCGGGCCGTCGCCCCCTTCATGCTGCCGCACCTGCGGGGCCGCCCGCTGATGCTGGAGCGGCATCCGGACGGCGTCGACGGCCCGCGGTTCATGCAGAAGAACACCCCGGCGCGCTACCCCGACTGGATCAGCCGCGTCGAGGTCGCCAAGGAGGGCGGCACCGTCTGCCACACCGTCTGCGACGACACCGCCACCCTCCTCTACCTCGCCGACCAGGCCGCCCTCACCCTGCACCGCTGGCTGTCCCGTGCCGGGCAGGTCGACCGGCCGGACCGGATGGTCTTCGACCTCGACCCGGCCGACGACGACTTCGGGGCGGTCCGGGAGGCCGCGGGCCTGCTGGGCGAGCTGCTCGAGGAGCTGAGACTGCCCTCGGGACTCATGACCACCGGGTCCCGGGGGCTGCATGTGGTGGTACCGCTGACGGCACACCAGGACTTCGACGACGTACGGGATTTCGCCCGGGACGTCGCCGACACCCTGGCCGCGGCCCACCCCGACCGGCTCACCACCGCCGCCCGCAAGAAGGACCGCGGTGACCGGCTCTACCTGGACGTCCAGCGCAACGCCTACGCGCAGACCGCCGTGGCCCCCTTCACCGTCCGCGCCCGGCCCGGCGCGCCCGTGGCCACGCCCCTCTCCTGGGACCAGCTCAGGGACCCCGCCGTGGACGCCCGGCGCTGGACGATCGCGGACGCCGTCGAGCAGGCACGCACCCGGCCCTGGGAGGGAGTCATGAGCCGCGCCCGGGGCCTGGGCCCCGCCCGGCGGAGGCTCAACGCCCTACGCGGCTGACCCGCGCCGGAGGGCGAGCCGGGCGCGTCGGCGCGCGGCACATGCACGCGCCCGCGGAGGTTTGGCGAACACACTTGCGGCCACACGGAGAGAGAGGTGGCCATGTCGAACACGAACAACACGTCCGAATCGCAGGGCTCACAAAAGATACAGAAGCCACAAAAGTCACAGGCACAAGAATCACAGCAATCACATAAGCCGCGCGAGGCACAAAAGTCGCGGGAGTCACACGAGTCACATGCACCGCGTCGGCCCCGGCCGATGGAGGTTCTGCGCGACGCGCGCGCCCAGTTCGCGGAGCTCACGGGCATGACCGCGGAGTCCGTGTCGTCCTTCGAGCAGGCGGAGGAGGGCTGGGCGCTGGAGGTCGAGGTTCTCGAGCTGGAGCGGGTGCCCGACACGATGAGTCTGATGGCGAGCTACCAGGTGGAGATCGACTCCGAGGGGCAGCTCACCGGCTACCGGCGCGTCAGGCGATACGAGCGGGGCCGGGCAGAGGCGCGCGGTGCCGGCGGCCGCTAGGCCGCCCGACCGGACCCGTCACTCACAGGGAGATCACCCACCGACAGATCACCCACCGCCAAGAGGGAGGAACAGCAGGTATGACTGTCGTACCGGCACAACAGACCGGCGGCGGAGGCGGCACCAGCGGCCTTTACGACGTGCTTGAGCTCGTTCTGGACAGGGGACTCGTCATCGACGCGTTCGTGCGGGTCTCCCTGGTCGGCATCGAGATCCTGAAGATCGACGTCCGCGTCGTCGTCGCCAGCGTCGACACCTATCTGCGCTTCGCCGAGGCGTGCAACCGGCTCGACCTGGAGGCCGGGCCGCGCAAGGAGCCGGGCCTGCCCGACCTGGTCGGCGAGATGACCGAGTCCGGCGCCCGCGGCAAGTCCAAGGGGGCCCTGTCCGGCGCCGCCGAGACCATCTCCGACGCGTTCAAGCAGGCCCGTGACGAGGGCGGCTCCGAGCGCGAGACCGATGCGCGCCCGCGTGCCCGCAGGGCCGCGCCCTCGCGCCGGAAGGAGGAGCAGGAGTGAGTACGTACGTCTACGGCATCACCGCAGGCTCGCACCCGCCGCTCCCCGAAGGCGTGGGCGGCGTCGGCGACCCGCCGCGCACCGTGCGGATCCTGAAGGAGGGCGAGCTGGCGGCCGTCGTGAGCGACGCGCCCGAAGGGCTGCGCCCCAAGCGCAGGGAACTGCTCGCCCACCAGAACGTGCTGGGCGAGGTGGGCGAGGCCGGCTGTGTGCTGCCGATGCGGTTCGGCAGCGTCGCCCCCGACGACAAGGCGGTCACCGCGGTGCTCGCCGAGCGGGCCGAGCACTACAGGGAACGCCTGGGGGCGCTGGACGGTCGTGTCGAGTACAACATCAAGGCCAACCACGTCGAAGAGGCCGTCCTGCACCACGTCATGGCGGAGAACCCGGAGATCCGCGCCCTCGCGGAGTCCAACCGGCGGTCCGGTGGAGGCAGCTACGAGGACAAGATCCAGCTCGGCGAGCTGGTCGCGGCCGCGGTCAAGGGCAAGGAGGCCGAGGACGCCACCGCGCTGGAGCGTGCCCTGGAACCGAACGCCGAGGCGGTGAGCGTGGGCCCCGAGTCCACCGGCTGGCTGGCCAACGTGTCGTTCCTGGTCGGCAGGGACTCGGCCGAGGAGTTCCTGGCCGCGGTGGAGCGGGTGCGCCGGGAGATGCCGCACCTGGAGGTGCGCGTGAACGGACCGCTGCCGCCGTACAGCTTCGTCGAGCCCGGACCGTCCGAGCCGGCGGGCACCGCGGCCGGCGGCGGGGACACCGGAGTGGGATGAGGTGACGACGTGGGACTGATCTCGGAGGTCCTGCTGCTGCCGTTCGCCCCCGTGCGCGGCAGCGCCTGGGCCGTCAGACAACTGCTGAACGAGGCCGAGCGGATCTATTACGACCCCGCGACGGTCCGGGCCGAACTGGCCCGACTGGAGGAGCGGTTGGAAGCCGGTGAGATCACCGAGGAGGAGTTCGACCGACAGGAGGACGGGCTTTTGGACCGGCTGGAGTTCGCTTCGCGCAACAGCGCGGGATTGGGCAACGGGACGGCACCATGAATCGAGCTGGACTCGGCCTCGCGGTAGGGGCCGGCTATCTGCTGGGACGTACGAAGAAGCTGAAACTCGCGGTCGCCGTGGGCACCATGGTGGCCGGCCGGAAGATGAACCTGTCCCCGAAGGGCATCGCGGAGCTGGTTTCCACCCAGTTGCAGAACAACCCGCAGGTCAAGGAGATCGGGGACCAGCTGCGCACGGACCTGCGCGGGGCGGGCAAAGCCGCCTCGGGTGCCATGGTCGAGCGGCAGATCGACGCGCTCGCCGACCGCCTCCACGGGCGCACCGCCCAGGTGCGCGACCAGCTCTCCGGCGTGGCGTCCCAGGCGCCGGGCGTCGGATCAGACGACTCCCGCGACTCCCGCGACTCCCGCGACGCCCAGGACTCCGAGGCCTCGGAGGACTCGGAGCCGGACGCGGATCACGAGGACGAGAGCGAGGAAGAGCGCGAGGAGCGGCGCGAGCCGCGGCATGAACGGGCCGCGAAGAAGGCTCCGCCCCGGGCCCGGAAGGCGGCCAAGAAGGCACCCGCCAAGAAGGCGGCCGCCAGGGCTCCCGAGAAGAGGGCCGCGGCGAAGCGGACGCAGCCCGCCAAGAAGGCGGTCGGCAAGAAGACGGCCGCTGCCAGGAGCGCTGCCCGCGGCGTCGGGCCCCGGCAGTCGAAGCGCGGTGGTGAGTGATGACCGACACCCTGGGTTCCGCGACCTCCACGGCGGACAAGGCGGCGAAGACCAGCCCGCTCGCCGACGTGGCCCACAGCGAGGCCGCCGACCGCCTCAAGGCGGAGATGCAGGAGTACCTCGCCGCGCAGGCCACGCGGCTGCTGACCGGAGTCGGCCGCAAGCTCGGCGAGACCACCGGCAAGCTCAACGACATGGCCGAGGGCAACAGTCCCGGCCTCGCCAAGCTCGCCCTCGACGGCGGCCGCAAGCTCGCCGAGGGCAAGAGCCCGATGCGGGCCGCGCTCGAGGTCGGCGCCGGCAAGGTGAAGGACAACGTGGTCGGCGCCTTCAAGAACCTCGGTGGCGGCAAGGGCAGGAAGAAGGGCGGCGGCGGTCAGAAGCCGACCGTCATCATCGAGTACGTCGACGTCGGCGTACCGCTGCGCACCGCCTACGACCAGTGGACCCAGTACCAGGACTTCAGCACCTTCGCCAAGGGCGTCAAGAGCGCGAAGCGCGCCGACGACACGACGTCCGACTGGCAGCTGAAGGTCTTCTGGTCCAACCGCAGTTGGAAGGGGAAGACCACCGAGCAGGTGCCCGACGACCGGATCTCCTGGACGTCGGAGGGAGCCAAGGGCACGACCAAGGGCGTCGTCAGCTTCCACCGGCTCGCCGACAGCCTGACCCGCGTGATCCTGGTCATGGAGTACTACCCCAACGGCCTGTTCGAGAAGACCGGCAACATCTGGCGCGCCCAGGGCCGCCGGGCCCGCCTCGACCTGAAGAACTACGTCCGCCACATCACCCTCAAGGGCGAGGCGGAGGACGGCTGGCGCGGCGAGATCCGCGACGGCGAGGTCGTCCGCAGCCACGAGGACGCGCTCGCGGAGGAGCAGGAGCACGAGCGGGAAGACGAGGAGAGCCGGGAGGAGGGCGAAGAAGCGCAGGCCGAGCACGACGGGGAGCCCGAGGACGAGTACGACGAGGAACCGGAGGACGAGTACGACGAGGAGCCCGAGGACGACTACGACGACGAACCGGAGGGCGAGTACGAGGGCGAGTACGACCAGGAGAGGGAAGCCGACGAGGACGAGTACACGTCCCGTGACGAGTACGAGCACGCCGACCGCGGGGGCCGTCGATGACCACACCCGGCCGGCTGCCCGAACCCTATGGCCAGGGGCAGAGCGCCAACCTCGCCGACATCCTGGAGCGGGTGCTCGACAAGGGAATCGTCATCGCCGGTGACATCCGGATCAACCTGCTCGACATCGAGCTGCTCACCATCAAGCTGCGGCTCATCGTCGCCTCCGTCGACAAGGCCAAGGAGATGGGCATCGACTGGTGGGAGACCGACCCCGCGCTCTCCTCGAGCGCCCGGCGCGACGAACTGACCCGGGAGAACGCCGCGTTGCGCGAACGCCTGCGCGAGCTGGATCCGGGCCGCGTACCGAGGGAGGCACCGTGACCGGACACGGACTGCGGTACGTCTACGCCGTCTGCCGCCCCTTCGGCGCCGCCCTCCAGACCCAGCTGACGGGGGTGGCGGGCGACCCGCCCCGCCTGCTGGCCCACCGCGACCTGATCGCCGTCGTCAGCCATGTGCCCGAGGCCGACTTCTCCGAGGAGGCGCTGCGCGCCCACCTGGAGGACCTGGACTGGCTCGCCGGCACCGCCCGCGCCCACCAGCAGGTCATCGACGCGCTCACCGCCGTCACCACCCCGCTGCCGCTCCGGCTGGCCACCGTGTTCCGGGACGACAGCGGCGTACGCGTGATGATGGAGGAGCGGGAGGCGGCCTTCCTGCGCACGCTCGACCGGCTGGACGGGCGGGTCGAATGGGGCGTCAAGGTGTACGTCGAGGCGGAGCCCGAGCGGGCCGCGGGGCCGGCCGAACCCGCTCCGAAACCGGCGTCGGGCCGGGACTACCTGCGGCAGCGGCGCAGGCAGACACGGGCCGACGAGGACCTGTGGTCCAGGGCCGAGGAGTTCGCCACGCGCCTGCACGGGACGCTGTCCGCCCGGGCCGACGACGCGCGGCTGCACGCGCCCCAGAATCCCAGCCTTTCCGGGGCCGCCGGCCGGAACGTTCTCAACGCCGCCTATTTGGTGCGGCGGGACGTCTCCGAGGAATTCGTGGAAATGGTGGACCGGACGAAGAACGACACCCCCGGAATTCGCGTGGAACTCACCGGACCATGGGCGGCTTATTCCTTCGCCGGTGGGGACGCGGGCGGTGGGGAAGCGCGCGGCGGGGAAGCCGTCGGCGGGACGGGCACGGGGGAGGGAACATGACCGTCGTCGAACGCCGTGAGATCGCCCTCGTGGACCTGCTCGACCGGCTGCTGGCCGGCGGCGTCGTCATCACCGGCGACGTCACGCTGCGCATCGCGGACGTCGACCTGGTCCGCATCGACCTCAACGCGCTGATCAGCTCGGTCAACCGCAATGTCTCGTCGCCGTTTGGGGAGTGATGTGACCGAACGCCGCAAGAGCCTCGACCTCGAACCCGACACGGTCGAGCGCGACCTGGTCAAGCTGGTGCTCACCGTCGTCGAACTGCTGCGCCAGCTCATGGAGCGCCAGGCGCTGCGCCGGGTCGACGAGGGCGACCTGAGCGAGGAGCAGGAGGAGCGGATCGGGCTCACCCTGATGCTGCTCGACGACCGCATGACCGAACTGCGCGACCGCTACGGTCTGCGGCCCGAGGACCTGAACCTGGACCTCGGGCCGCTGGGACCGCTGCTGCCCCGGGAGTGAGCCTCCCGGGGCAGCAGCCTCGTCGCGGTCGGTTCACCGTCCGCGTTCCCTCACCGGCTCACCACCGGTACCAGCGGCCCCGGCCGCCGCCTGCCGTCGTCCCGCGGGCCAGGAAACCCAGCACCCACAGGACCAGGACCGCCAAGGCAATCCACCAGAGAATCTTCACGGCGAATCCGGCGCCGAAAAGAACAATCGCGAGAAGCAGTACGAGCAGAAGTGGAACCATAATGTTGAACCTCCTGTCGTACTGGTTTCCCGGAATTCACCGATCAGACGTACGTCAGGCTTCCTTCCGGCACAGAATTTCTCCGTGCAGGACGCTGAACCAGCCCTCCGGCCGCTCTCCCCACTCCCGCCACGCCGCCGAGACCGCGCGCAGCTGTTCCGCCGTCGCGTGGCCGCCCCCGGTGGCGCGCTCGGCGTAGGCCGAGGCCACGGTGCGGTCGGCCCACAGGCCGCTCCACCACTCCCGCTCCTGCGGTGTCGAGAAGGTCCAGGTGGCGGACGTCGCCGTGATGTCCGCGAACCCCGCCCGCAGCGCCCAGTCCTTCAGCCGGCGTCCGGCGTCCGGCTCGCCGCCGTTGGCGCGGGCCACCCGGCGGTACAGGTCCAGCCAGTCGTCCATGCCCGGGGACGCGGGGTACCAGGTCATGGCACCGTAGTCCGCGTCGCGGACGGCGACGAACCCGTTCGGCTTCGTGACCCGCTTCATCTCGCGCAGCGCCTGCACGGGATCGCCCACGTGCTGGAGCACCTGATGGGCGTGGACCACGCAGAACGTGTCGTCCGGATAGTCCAGCGCGTGCACGTCCGCGACCGCGAAGTCGGTGTTGGCCAGCCCGCGACCGGCGGCCGTGGCCCGGGCCCGCTCCACGATCTCCGGAGCCCGGTCCACGCCGGTGACGTGCCCGTCGGGGACCAGTTCCGCCAGGTCCGCGGTGATGGTGCCCGGACCGCAGCCGATGTCCAGGATCCTCATGTGGGGCTTCAGGGAGCCGAGCAGGTACCCGGCGGAGTTGGCGGCGGTGCGCCAGGTGTGCGAGCGCAGCACGGACTCGTGGTGCCCGTGCGTGTAGACGGCGGTCTCCTGCGGCTTCGGCATGGTGGGTCCCCTCTCCCGATTGGTGTGTTCACGGTACGCCCGCATGCCGAATGGTGAGACCCGCGTTTCGCAGTATGGACTGATGGAGCGTCAGGAGGGGAGCCCGTCGCCGGTGAGCGGGCGGTACACCGTGAGCGCCTCGAGCAGCTTCTCCAGCGTCAGATCGCCCCGCGTCTCGGTCAGCTCGCCGTCGAACGCCAGCAGGGTGCCAGGCGCGACACCGGACAGGCGCAGACGGGGCACCTGCACCGCCGCGTGGGCGGGGGAGCGGGTCAGCGGACCGGCGAGGGCGGCGGACAGCAGGCGCACGGCCGGCCAACGGCCACCGTGGACCACCCGCACGTCCAGCTGCCCGTCCGCCAGGTCCAGTCGGCGGCCCGAGGCGATGCCCCTGCGGTGGTACGTGCCGTTGCCCGCGAACAGCATCCACAGAGGGCGCTTGCGGCCCCGGACCTCGGCCTCCAGCGGGTGCCGGTCGGCGCGCAGCACCCGCACGGCCGCGACCACCCCGGCCGGCCAGCCGCCGATCCGGGGCGACCAGCGCTCCCGCTCACGCACCAGCTCCGGGTAGACGCCGAGGCTGAAGGTGTTCAGGAAGATGCCGCGCTGCCCGCCGGAGGCGAACCGGCCCACGTCCACGCGCACGCCCTCACCGCGCTCCAGTGCCCGGCAGAGATCCCGTACGTCCTCCACCCCGAGGTCGTAGGCGAAGTGGTTGAGCGTGCCGCCGGGCAGCACCGCCAGCGGCAGTCCGCGGCGCAGCGCGAGCGCGGCGGCGGCGTTCACGGTGCCGTCGCCGCCGCACACGCCGAGCACCCGGGCGCGGTCCGCCGCCTTCTCCAACTCCGCCGGCACGTCCTCCGGCTCGCACTCCACGACCTCCGCGTGGGGCAGCGCGTCGCACAGCGCCCGCACCCGGTCCGAGGTGCCCGAGCCGACGTTCGCCACCATGACGAGCCCCTCGCCCCCGGCCAGCGCCGGCACGTCGGCGCGCGGCCGGGCCGGCGGCGTGTGCTGGGCGCGCGTGGGCACCATCCCCCGCACGGCGAGGGCGGCCCCCGCCCCGAGGGCCGCACCGGCCAGCACGTCGCTCGGGAAGTGGACGCCGGTGTAGACCCGGGAGAGGGCGACCGCGGCGGCCACCGGCGCCACCGCCGCGCCCCACGCCGGGGACTCCAGCGCGACACCGGTCGCGAACGCGGCGGCGGAGGCGGCGTGCCCCGACGGGAAGGACGTCGTGATCGGCTGCCGCTTCAACTGCCGGACCAGCGGCACCGGGTCGAGTACGGGGCGGGGACGGCGGACCGAGCGCTTGCCGAGGGTGTTGATCGTCAGCGAGGCCAGACCGAGCGAGGCGAGGCCCCGGGCGGCGGCGCGACGGGCCCTCGGCGTGCGGGACGCGGCCAGCGCGGCGGCGGCCGCGAACCACAGCACACCATGGTTGGCGCCACGGCTCAGGCGGGGCAGCAGCGGGTCGGCGCCGGGCCAGGTCCGGGCGGCGACGGCCTCGAACACACGCTGGTCCAGCCGTAGGAAACCATTGCGGACCGGATGCGGGCCGGGTGTCGGGGCGGTGAGGTCTACGTCGGGGCTCATGCCTGCCGCCTACCCTGCCGACGGCGTTTCCAGCCGGTGGCGCGTCCCGCGCGCAGGCGCGCCCGACCGCGGCCACGGAAATGGGTTTGCCCGGGACCCGCCCGGAGCCGCAGAATCCGGTCCCATGGGTCATCTCGAAGCCGCGCACCTGGAGTACTACCTCCCCGACGGGAGGGCGCTGCTCGGCGACGTCTCCTTCCGGGTGGGGGAGGGGGCCGTCGTGGCCCTCGTCGGACCCAACGGGGCCGGCAAGACCACCCTGCTCCGCATGCTGGCCGGGGAGCTCAAACCGCACGGCGGGACCGTCACCGTCGGCGGCGGCCTCGGGGTGATGCGCCAGTTCGTGGGGTCCGTCCGGGACGAGACGACCGTGCGCGACCTGCTCGTCTCCGTGGCGCCGCCCCGCATCCGCGAGGCCGCCCGGGCCGTCGACGCCGCCGAGCACGCGATCATGACCGTCGACGACGAGGCCGCCCAGATGCGCTACGCGCAGGCCCTCGCCGACTGGGCCGAGGCACAGGGCTACGAGGCCGAGACCCTGTGGGACATCTGCACCACGGCCGCACTGGGCGTTCCCTACGAGCGCGCCCAGTGGCGGCAGGTGAGCACGCTCTCCGGCGGTGAGCAGAAGCGTCTCGTCCTGGAGGCGCTGCTGCGCGGCACGGACGAGGTGCTGCTGCTCGACGAGCCGGACAACTACCTCGACGTGCCCGGCAAGCGCTGGCTGGAGGAGCGGCTGAAGGAGACCCGCAAGACGGTCCTCTTCGTCTCCCACGACCGGGAACTCCTCGCCCGCGCCGCCCAGAAGATCGTCTCCCTGGAGCCCGGCCCCGCGGGCGCCGACGCCTGGGTGCACGGCGGCGGCTTCGCCACCTTCCACGACGCCCGGCGCGAGCGCTTCGCCCGCTTCGAGGAACTGCGCCGCCGCTGGGACGAGAAGCACGCCCAGTTGAAGAAGCTGGTGCTGACGCTGCGTCAGGCGGCTGCGGTCAGCCACGAGATGGCCTCCCGCTACGCCGCGGCGCAGACCAGGCTGCGCAAGTTCGAGGAGGCCGGACCGCCGCCCGAGCCGCCGCGCGAGCAGGACATCAGGATGCGCCTGAAGGGCGGCCGCACCGGCGTACGCGCCGTCACCTGCGAGCAACTCGAACTCACCGGTCTGATGAACCCCTTCGACCTGGAGGTCTTCTACGGCGAACGGGTCGCCGTCCTCGGCTCCAACGGCTCCGGCAAGTCGCACTTCCTGCGGCTGCTCGCCGGTGACGACGTGGCGCACAGCGGGAACTGGAAGCTCGGCGCGCGCGTGGTGCCCGGACACTTCGCGCAGACCCACGCCCACCCCGAACTGCTGGGCCGCACCCTCCTGGACATCCTGTGGACCGAGCACTCCCAGGACCGGGGCGCCGCCATGTCGAGGCTGCGCCGCTACGAGCTGACCCAGCAGGCCGAGCAGACCTTCGACCGGCTCTCCGGCGGCCAGCAGGCCCGCTTCCAGATCCTGCTGCTGGAACTCCAGGGCGTCACCGCCCTGCTGCTCGACGAGCCGACCGACAACCTCGACCTGGAATCGGCCGAAGCCCTCCAGGAGGGCCTGGAGGGCTTCGAGGGCACCGTCCTCGCGGTCACCCACGACCGCTGGTTCGCCCGCTCCTTCGACCGTTACCTCGTCTTCGGCAGCGACGGACGCGTCCGTGAGACGCCGGAGCCGGTCTGGGACGAACGGCGGGTGGAGCGGGCCCGCTGAAGCGGCCGGTCACCGGGTCACTTCCAGCGCAGCAGCGCGCCGAGGCCGCCCACCGGCGTCTTGTCCGCCGCCTCGGACGGCAGGGCCGGCGTCACCGAGATCGCGGGGGCGCCGGTCATCACCGCCGAACGCAGCAGGGCGTCGTCCGCGCGGGCGGCCCAGGAGTTCTGCTCGCCGAGCGTCTTCAGCTCCGTACGGCGCACCGCCAGCTGGTCGGCGTCCTCGCCGATCCACACCTCGCGGTGGGTGTCCGGGGCGTCCGGGATGATCAGCAGCTCGTCGATGCGGTGTTCCCGGGCGGCCTCGACCAACGCGGGCACGCCCTCCGCCGCCCCGGCCCGGCCCTCACCGTCCGGCGTCCGGGCGGCCAGGAACCGGTCCAGGTCCTCCCGCGCGCGCGAGCGGACGTGGTCGTCGCGCAGCCGCTCCACCTCGTCGTCCAGCAGCCTGCTGCCGGCGCCGCGAGAGGACTCCGCGATCCGGTCCTGCAGCCGCTTGGGCAGCCGCTCGTGCACGGACCGCCGCTCCCGGTCCTCGCCCACGAGGATCAGCAGGTCGGCACCCGTCTCCTCCTGGCACACGGCGAGCGCGTCCGCGATCTCCGCCGCGTTGTGCTCCCAGGTGTTCTCCACCCGCAGCTGGAAGTGGCGCTCCGACCAGTCGACGCTGCTCGTGCGGTGCACCGGCCACTGCCGGCCGGTCACCCCGCCCGCGTCCGAGCTGCCCAGCGCGCTGCGCAGCTCGAAGTCGGCGCCCTTGCGGTCGATGTACGCCACCACGCACACCGGGTCCTCCCCGGCGAGCTCCAGCAGCGGGGCGACGTGCGGCAGGGGCGCCCAGTCGGCGGTGGTCCCGCCGTACGGTGGCCGGGCCAGCGGCGGATCGAGGATCACCCGTCCGGCACACGCGAACAGTGCCCGGCCGTGCGGGTCGGTGGCGTGGCGCAGCCCGTCCACCGCCTCCTGCACGGCCCGGCAGGTCGCGTCGTCCGCGCCCTGCTCCGCCAGCTCCCGGGCCACCGCCGCGGCCGTCAGCTCACGTTCGTGAGGGGTGTCCTCCGTATGCCGGGACAGGTCGACGTACACGGAGGCCCAGGGCCCCTGATGTTCGTAGAGGGGATGCAGAAACGCGAGATCCATGGCTCCCTCCCGGGTGCCGCTCGGGGGTGGTAGTGCTTCGGGGCGGGTACCCGGACCGCATGAACGAACACGACACACGGGACGACACCATGACCGGCGTGGACCCGGGTCGCCTGGACGACCAACAGCTCATGAAGGAGCTGGAGACCATCCACCGCACGCGCCACGACACCCTGCTGTACGGGTCGAACGACGCGCTGCGGGCGCACAACGGGCGTATGGCGCAGCTTGAGGGCGAATGGCTGCGCCGCAACCCGCGGCGCCCGGTGGCGGCGGGCCGCACCCGCGAGGGCGCACGGGAGCGCGGCTGCGGGAACGGTGCCACCCCCGGCACCTGAGCGAAGGCGCGGGCCCGGAGTACCGGTGCGCTCGGGACGCACCGGTACTCCGGGCCCGCCCGGGGCCTTCGCCCGGCTCTGCGGACACCTCTGCGGACGCCCGCCTCGGTGTCTCAGCCGCCCGCCTTGGCGAACTCCGCGAGATAGGTCTCGCAGAACGCGTCGAGGTCGTCCGGCTTGCGGCTGGTCACGAGGACGTTGCCGCCGTGGTCGCAGACCTTCACCTGTTCGTCCACCCAGGTGGCGCCGGCGTTGCGGAGGTCGGTGCGCAGGCTGGGCCACGAGGTCATGACCCGGTCGCGTACGACGTCCGCCTCGACCAGCGTCCACGGGGCGTGGCAGATGGCGGCCACCGGCCGGCCCTGCTCGAAGAAGCCCTTGACGAACGCGACGGCCTTCTCGTCGGTCCGCAGGAAGTCCGGATTGGCCACGCCGCCGGGCAGGACCAGCCCGCCGAACGAGTCGGCCGACGTGTCGCCCACCACCTCGTCCACGGGGAACGTGTCCGCCTTGTCGAGGTGGTCGAAGCCCTGGATCTCACCGGACTGCGTGGAGACGAGCACCGGCTCGTGCCCCGCGTCCTTCGCCGCCTGCCACGGCTGGGTCAGCTCCACCTGCTCCACGCCCTCGGGCGCGGCCAGAAATGCGATGCGCATGTGGTCCGTGTCCTTTCCCAGCGCGCCGGCCGGTGTCTCGCCGCCCGGCGCGCGTGTCTCGTTCGGTCCCGTCTCAGCCGCTGTCCCGGGTGTCCGGCTCCGCACGGCTGATGTCGGCGAGCGCCGAGGCGGGATCCCGGGCCTCGGCCAGATCGCCGAGGCTCACCATTCCGACCGGCAGTCCGTCCTCCACGACGGGCAGCCGGCGCACGGCGTGCTCGCGCATCAGCGCGACCGCGTCCGCCACCGGGTCGTCGGGGGCGACCGTCAGCGGACCGGGGGTGCAGACCGACCGGACGCTCACCGCCATCGGATCGAGGCCTTCCGCCACCACCCGCACCGTGATGTCACGGTCGGTGAGCAGGCCCACGACATCCTGCCCCTCCGCGACCACCACATCACCGATGTTCTGCGTGCGCATCAGCCGCGCCGCCTCGACGAGGGAGGAGTCCGGGCGGACCGCGGTCACACCCGGGGTCATGACGTCCTTCACGTACTCGGTCATCGGAGCCCGCCCTTCCCGGCGGCTACGCGCTCTCGGGCCCGGAGGACCCGGACCCGCCCCTCTCGGTCAGGGCCACCGCCAGTTCCTGGACGTTGTCGTAGCGCGCCTTGTGCGGCAGCCGCTCCAGCCCCTCGACGAGGGCGTCCGGCGCGTTGCCGCGGCGCAGTGCGCGGGACAGTTCCCGCGGGCTCGCGGGAAAGGTGCCCCGGGTCAGATTCCGGGCCAGTTCGAGCCGGAGAGCTTCCAGGTACGTGGGTCCGCGGCCGGGGGTCACCGGGCCGTACATGACGGCCGGGTCGTCCTCGGCGGCCGGTTCCGGGTCGTGCCACTCCTCGGTGCGGGTGGGGTGCCCGGACCTGAGCAGGCCCTGCAGTTCGTGCTTCATCTCGTCGTCGCGGTGGACGCTCATCCGGTCACTGCCTCGCTGCATGTCTCCCTCCACATCCTCAGGGGGTGCCGACCGCGTACCCGGACACCGCGGGCCGACACGGATTCACCTGGACGGGCCCGGCCCGATTTCCTCCGCCGCCCTCCGACGGCCCCGAGGCGACCGTGGGCGACCGTGGGCGACCGGACCGGTCGGTGGCCGAGTGCCGGCCGGGCCGATCAGTAATCGAGAAGCGCGCGCCGCCGCGCGCCCTCTAGCGTGTACCGCGCCGACGGAGACCACGACCGCGGCCCCGCCGAACGTATGGAGACACGATGAGCAGCGCCAAGAGGACGGACACGCGGTCGCCCGCGCCGCACGTTGCGGACAGCCACGACATGATCCGCGTGCACGGCGCCCGCGAGAACAATCTGAAGGACGTCAGCATCGAGATCCCGAAGCGCCGTCTGACGGTGTTCACCGGCGTCTCCGGCTCGGGCAAGAGCTCACTGGTGTTCAACACGATCGCCGCCGAGTCGCAGCGGCTGATCAACGAGACCTACAGCGCCTTCGTGCAGGGCTTCATGCCGACCCTGGCGCGGCCCGAGGTCGACGTCCTCGACGGACTGACCACCGCGATCATCGTGGACCAGCAGCGGATGGGCGCCGACCCCCGCTCCACCGTGGGCACCGCCACCGACGCCAACGCGATGCTGCGCATCCTCTTCAGCCGGCTCGGCGACCCGCACATAGGCCCGCCCAGCGCCTACTCCTTCAACACCGCCTCCGTCCGCGCGAGCGGCGCGATCACCGTCGAGCGCGGCAACAAGAAGGCGGTGAGGGCGACCTACGAGCGCACCGGCGGCATGTGCACGAACTGCGAGGGCCGGGGCACGGTCTCCGACATCGACCTCACGCAGCTCTACGACGACTCCAAGTCGCTCGCCGAGGGAGCGTTCACCATCCCCGGCTGGAAGTCGGACAGCCAGTGGACCGTGCAGGTCTACGCCCAGTCCGGCTTCGTCGACCCGGACAAGCCGATCCGCGAGTACACCGAGAAGGAGCTGCGCGACTTCCTCCACGGCGAGCCGGTCAAGGTCAAGGTCAACGGTGTCAACCTCACCTACGAAGGCCTGATCCCGAAGATCCAGAAGTCGTTCCTGTCCAAGGACAAGGAGGCGATGCAGCCGCACATCCGGGCGTTCGTGGAGCGGGCGGTCACCTTCACCACCTGCCCCGAGTGCGAGGGCACCCGGCTCAGCGAGGGGGCGCGGTCGTCGAGGATCGGGAAGATCAGCATCGCCGACGCCTGCGCGATGGAGATCCGGGACCTGGCCGAATGGGTCCGGGATCTTGACGAGCCGTCGGTGGCGCCGCTGCTCACCGCACTGCGGGACACCCTCGACTCGTTCGTGGAGATCGGCCTCGGCTACCTCTCGCTGGACCGGCCGGCGGGCACGCTGTCGGGCGGCGAGGCGCAGCGCGTCAAGATGATCCGCCACCTCGGCTCCTCGCTCACCGACACCACGTACGTCTCCGACGAGCCCACCATCGGCCTGCACCCCCACGACATCCAGCGGATGAACGACCTGCTGCTGCGACTGCGGGACAAGGGCAACACGGTGCTCGTCGTCGAGCACAAACCGGAGGCGATCGCGATCGCCGACCACGTCGTCGACCTCGGCCCCGGCGCCGGCACGGCCGGCGGCACCGTCTGCTACGAGGGCACCGTCGAGGGTCTGCGGGCCGGCGGCACCCTCACCGGCCGCCACCTCGACGACCGGGCCGCGCTCAAGGAGACGGTGCGCAAGCCCACCGGCGCGCTGGAGATCCGCGGCGCGACGACGCACAACCTCCAGGGTGTCGACGTCGACGTCCCCCTCGGGGTGCTCTGTGTGGTCACCGGCGTGGCGGGCTCCGGCAAGAGCTCGCTGATCCACGGCTCGATCCCCGCCGGCGCGGACGTCGTCTCGGTCGACCAGAGCGCCATCAAGGGTTCGCGGCGGAGCAACCCGGCGACGTACACGGGACTGCTCGACCCGATCCGCAAGGCCTTCGCCAAGGCCAACGGAGTCAAGCCGGCCCTGTTCAGCGCCAACTCCGAGGGCGCCTGCCCCACCTGCAACGGCGCCGGAGTCGTCTACACCGACCTGGCGATGATGGCCGGCGTGGCCGCACCCTGCGAGGACTGCGAGGGCAAGCGGTTCCAGCCCGCGGTACTGGAGTACCGCCTCGGCGGACGCGACATCAGCGAGGTGCTCGCCATGTCGGTGGACCGGGCCGAGGAGTTCTTCGGCACCGGCGAGGCGCGCACCCCGGCCGCGCACAAGATCCTCGAGCGGCTCGCCGACGTCGGGCTCGGCTACCTCACCCTCGGCCAGCCCCTCACCACGCTCTCCGGCGGCGAGCGGCAGCGGCTGAAGCTGGCCACGCACATGGGCGAGAAGGGCGGCGACGGTTCCGTCTTCGTACTCGACGAGCCCACCACCGGCCTGCACCTCGCCGACGTCGAGCAACTGCTCGGCCTGCTCGACCGCCTGGTCGACGCCGGGAAGTCGGTCATCGTCATCGAGCACCACCAGGCCGTCATGGCGCACGCCGACTGGATCATCGACCTCGGCCCCGGCGCCGGTCACGACGGCGGACGGATCGTCTTCGAGGGCACGCCCGCCGACCTGGTCGCCGACCGCTCCACCCTCACCGGCGAGCACCTCGCGAGGTACGTCGGCGCCTGACCGCCGCCGGGGCCCACGGCGCCGGTACCGGTGGTGTCCGGCGCTGTGGGATCGTGGTGGGGTGACGACGTTGGAGGACCTGGCCCGGCTGCGCCGCGCCCGTGACCTGATGGACCGCGAGTACGCCAAGCCGCTCGACGTCCCGGCGCTGGCGCGCGTGGCCCTCATGTCGGCGGGCCACTTCTCCCGCAGCTTCCGCGCAGCCTACGGGGAGACGCCGTACAGCTACCTGATGACGCGCCGGATCGAGCGGGCCAAGGCGCTGCTGCGGCGCGGCGACCTGACCGTGACGGAGGTCTGCTTCGAGGTCGGCTGTACCTCGCTGGGCTCCTTCAGCTCGCGGTTCACCGAACTCGTCGGCGAGAGTCCGAGCGCGTACCGGGCCCGCGACCACGGTGACGGCGCCGCCGTCCCGGCCTGCGTCGCCAAGATGTACACGCGACCGGTCAGGAACGGAGAAGCGAGGCCCGCGCCCCCGCCCGTAGCGTGAAGCACATGGACATCAACCTCTCGCAGTGCTTCATCGCCGTCGACGACCACGACAAGGCGCTCGCCTTCTACCGGGACGTTCTGGGACTGGAGGTGCGCGACGACGTCGCGTTCGAAGGGATGCGCTGGGTCACCGTCGGCTCGCCGGCCCAGCCCGGGGTGGACATCGTCCTGGAACCCCCGCTCGCGGACCCCAACGCCTCAGCCGCGGACAAGGAGGCCATGGCGGAGCTGCTGGCGAAGGGCCTGCTGCGCGGCGTCATCTTCACGACCGACGACGTCGACGCCACCTTCGAGCGCATCCGCGCCGCCGGCGCCGAAGTCCTCCAGGAACCGGTCGACCAGCCCTACGGTGTCCGCGACTGCGCCTTCCGGGACCCGGCCGGCAACATGCTGCGCTTCAACCAGCCGCGCCGGCGGTGACCCCGGGGCGCGCGGCTGCCCCGCGAGGGCTCGGGGCGAGGTGTCCCCGGGCCCGGGTGGTCCTGGTGTCCGGCGGCGGTGCGGGTGCGGGTGGTTCGGGGGCTGCCGGAGAGCAGTGGAGTGTTTGCCGCTCGGGGTCCGGGGCAGGTGCACAGGCAGTGCTTCGGACAGGAGGCACGTCCGTGGGAGCGGCGTGAGGCCGCGGTGGACGCGTCCGTCCGGACCGGACGTCCTCCCACGGTGACCGCCCGACCCAAGGGCCGTGTCGTCGCACGGTGACGCCCGCCCCGCGCCCCGGTGAGCCGTCGAGCCCCGGGTGCCGCCCGCGCCGACCGGGCCACCGCCCGGCGCGACGACAGGACCCCGCGCTCCGAGGGAGTTGCGACGCACATGCCGATCCACGCCAGCGTGAAGCACCCGCACGACGACGCCCCCGACACCGCCGACGCCTTCCGTCGGCTCACCACCCTTCCCGCCGGCCCGGAGCGCGACGCGGTCCGCGACCGGATCGTCGAGGCCTGGCTGCCCATGGCCGAACGGCTGGCGGGACGTTTCCGCAGCCGGGGCGAGAGCTACGAGGACCTGCGCCAGGTCGCGGCCCTCGGCCTGGTCAAGGCCGTCGACCGGTACGACCCCGAGCGCGGCAACGCCTTCGAGAGCTATGCCGTGCCGACCGTCACCGGCGAGATCAAGCGCCACTTCCGCGACCACATGTGGACCCTGCATGTGCCGCGCCGGGTCCAGGACCTGCGCAACCGCGTCCGCTTCGCCGGCCAGGACCTGTCGCAGACCATCTCGGGCCGCCGGCCCACGGTCGCCGAGATAGCCGAGCACGCCGACCTCAGCGAGGAGGACGTCCGGGTGGGCCTGGAAGCCCTGGAGAGTTTCACGGCCCTGTCCCTGGACGCGGAAGTGCCGGGCAGCGAGGACGGCTACTCGCTCGGCGACGCCCTCGGCGCCCCCGACCCGGCCCTCGACACCGTCGTCGACCGCGAGGCCGTCAAGGAACGCCTGGCCGCGCTGCCCGAACGGGAACGCGCCATCCTCTACATGCGGTTCTTCGACGACATGACCCAGAGCCGCATCGCCGAGCAACTCGGCATCTCCCAGATGCACGTCTCCCGCCTGATCAGCCGGTGCTGCAACCGGGTCCGCGAACAGGTGCTCAGGGACCCGGCGGCCTGACCCGGCGGCCCGACCCGGAGCAGAGCCTGATCGGGCGGAGACCTCACCGGTGGGGCCGGTTCGGGAGGTGAAGCCGGCCCTCACCCGCTCGGGCGCCCCGTTCGTGCGAACGGCGCACGGCGGCGCGCGTCCCCGTGCCGGGCGGGCTGTGATGGCTGCGGGGGCGCGAGTGCCGTGCCCCCGCAGCCGTCGCTCGAAGGAGCCCGCCCCATGCGCCGCACCGCCCGCGCCCTGTCCGTGGCCGTCCTGGCCAGTGCCGCCCTCGGCGTCCTCGCGGAGCCCGGGTCGGCCGACTCGGGCGTCCCGGCTCCCGTCGGCGCCGGCGAACCCGCCGCGGGGGCCGCCCCGGCCGACGCCGCCACGGTCGCGCGCGCCTGCGCCCCGGCCCACGCAGCCGCGCCCTCGACGCAGGGCGACGACGCGACGACCCCGCGCACACCTCCCGCCGAGGGCTTCGGCGAGGACCCGGAAGCAGTGGATCCCGAGGGCGCATGGAGCCCCGACGGCACCGGGGGCACCTGGACGCCCGACGGTACCGGGGGCGACGAGGGCGTCGGGCGTACGGACGGCACCGGGGGAACCGAGGGCGTCGGGCGTACGGACGGTACCGACGGTACCGGGGGCGACGACGGCGCCGGGCGTACGGACGGTACCGAGGGAACCGGGGGCGACGACGGCGTCGGGCGTACGGACGGTACCGGGGGAACCGGGGGAACCGGGGGCGCCGGGCGTACGGACGGCACCGGGGGAACCGGAGGCACCGGACGCGCTGAAGGCGCCGGGGGCACCGACGGCACCGAAGGCCCCTGCCCGTCGTCGGCAGCCGGCGACGGGGGCGAGGCGTGGGGCGCGACGAAGACCGTACCCGGAGAGGGGGGCGACGTCGCCGCACCCCCGTGTCCCGAACCCGGCCCGCGGGGCGAAGCGTGCGGCGGCAACGAGCCGGAGTGCGCCGAGCCCACCGCACAGGGGAAGTCCTGCGGTGGCGCGATCGCGGAGCACGGCGTGCGGGCCGGCGTGGGCGGGTCCTTCAGCGACTCGGTGCCCGCCCTGGTCGCCGGTGGCGTGCTGATCGCGGGCGCGTGCGGCGCGGCCGCGCACCGGCTGCGGCTCCGCCTGCGCGGGGAGGACGGGGAACACCGACCCCGCCGGCGCCGGTCCGCGTGGGAACCGGGCAAGCGGGGCCGGAGCCATGACCGGGCGGCACGGTGGGTACCTGGATCAACGGCCGAGGACGGCAGCCCACGGCATCGCTGAGACAACGGATGTCACGGACATCACGAACGTCACTGACCGCGCGGAGGTGCGCATGCGGCGGACGGACCCCGTAGGTCACGACCCTGTGGGCCGTCATCCCGCGGGCCATGACCCCGTGGGGCACGGACCCGTCCGTTACGGCCCGCACCTCCCCGACGACGGGCTGCCGGTGCTGCCCGAGCTGTCCGCCGTACTCGCCGCCGCCGCGGGCCGCGGCCACGAGGAACCGGCCGGTGGCGCCCCCGCCCTCCTGGACACCGCCTGCGCCTACTGGGACCGGCGCGGCCTGCCCACCGAGCCCGGCCACGTGGCCGCCGCCCCCGGCGCGGGCGCCCTGCTGCTCGCGCTCACCGCCGCCCTCGACGGCGACGTCCTGGTGCCGCGCCCCTGCGCCGCATGGTGGGCGCCGTACGCCCGCCTGCTGGGCAGACCCGTCTTCCACGTCCCGACCCCGGCCGAGTCCGGCGGCGTCCCCGACCCGTACGCCTTCCTGGAGACCATCCGGCGGGTCCGGGCCGAGGGCGGCGCCCCCCGCCTGCTCGTGCTGTCCGTCGCCGACGACCCCACCGGCACCGTAGCGCCGCCCGAGCTGCTGCACGAGACCGTCGAGGCCGCCGCCGGCGAGGGACTGCATCTGGTCAGTGACGAGACCTGGCGCGACACCCTGCACGACCCGCACGCCACCGTGCTGCTCAGCCCCGCGGAGATGTTCCCCGAACGGGTCACCGTCGTCACCGACCTGGCCGGCGCGCTGCTGCCGCCGGGCTGGCCGGCCGCCGTCGCCCGCTTCCCCGCGTCCGCCGCCGGGGACGGCCTGCACGCGCGCGTGCTCGACGTGCTCACCGCGCTCGGCGCCCGCGTCGCCGCGCCCGTCGCCGCGGCGGCCGGCTACGCGCTGGCCGAACCCGAGCCGGTCACCGAACGCCGGTCGGCCGCCGTGCGCCTGCACGCGCGCGTGGCCACCGCCGTGCACACCGCCGTCGTCGCCGCGGGTGCCACCGCCCGCCCCCCGCAGGCCGGCCGCCACCTGTACGCCGACCTCGGTCCACTGCGCGACGCGCTCGGCGCCCGGGGCGTCGGCGACGCCCAGGATCTGGAGGAGTACCTCGCCGCCCGGCTCGGCATGCCCGCGCCGGGCGGCCATCGCTTCGGCGACGACCTCCAGGCGCTGCGCGTCCGGCTCTCCACCGGTCCTGTGGTGGGCGGCGGTACCGTCGAGCAGCGCGCGGCATGCCTCCTGTCCCCGGATCCACTGGAACTGCCACACGTGCAACGCGCGCTGATCGGACTGAAGTCGGTCTTCGACGATCTCCGCGACGCTCAGCGATGGGAGCCTCCTCGATGACGCACCAGCCCCGGTCGACCACGAGCACGCCCACGCCCGTCCAGGACGAGGACACCGGCGCTCCGGCGGCCACGTCGCCCTCCGCGCCCTCGTTCCCGCCGCTGGCCGATCCCCGGCCGCCGGCCGAGCACCGGGTGTGGCCGCGGACCTTCCACGACCGGCTGACCGCTCCGCTGCCCGGGCTGAGGGCCTTCGCCAGATTCGCCCGCGAGGGCGCGGTGAGACCCGGCCGCGAGGGCCTGGCCGACGTCCCCCGGCTGCCGTACGCCCCCGGCCCGCTGCCGCGCGTGGGCGCCGACACCGTCGCCGTCACCTGGGCGGGACACGCCAGTTGGGTGGTGCACATAGGCGGGCTCACCGTGCTCACCGACCCCGTCTGGTCCCGCCGGATCCTCGGCACCCCGGCCCGCGTCACCCCCGTCGGCGTCCCCTGGAGCGCCCTGCCGCGCGTCGACGCCGTGGTCATCAGCCACAACCACTACGACCACCTGGACGCCCCCACCCTGCGCCGGCTCCCGCGCGACACGCCCGTCTTCGTCCCGGCCGGGCTCGGCCGCTGGTTCCACCGCCGCCGCTTCACCCGGGTCACCGAGCTGGACTGGTGGGAGGCGACCGAGCTGGGCGGGGTCCGGTTCGACTTCGTACCGGCCCACCACTGGTCCAAGCGCACCCTCACCGACACGTGCCGCACCCTGTGGGGCGGCTGGGTCCTCACCGACCCCGGCGGCCACCGTGTGTACTTCGCCGGAGACACCGGGTACGGCCACTGGTTCACCCGCATCGGCCGCCGCTACCCCGGCATCGACCTGGCCCTGCTCCCCATCGGCGCCTACGAGCCCCGCTGGTGGCTCAGCGACGTGCACTGCGACCCGGAGGAGGCGGTACGGGCCGCCCAGGACGTCGGGGCCCGCCGGATGGCGCCGATGCACTGGGGCACCTTCGTCCTGTCGGCGGAGCCGGTGCTGGAACCGCTCACCCGTGTGCGCGCGGCCTGGCGCCGGGCGGGCCTGCCCCGGGAGAACCTGTGGGACCTCCCGGTCGGCGGCTCCCGGGTGCTGGAGTAGCCGGGCGGGGCGGGAGGCGCCCGCGCGGTGGCCCTGGGCCCCGGCACCTTCGGCGTGCGCGGGCACCGTCGTCTGCCCGGCCCCTGTCCCGTCGGCCGGGCACCGTCGTCTCCCGGCCCCTGTCCCGTCGGCCGGGCACCGTCGTCTCCCGGCCCCCGTCCCGCCGACCGGACTCCGCCGTTCCCCGGCCCCCGCCCCGCCGGCGGGCCACGCCTACGCCTTCGCCGGTCCCCGCAGTCGCCGCCACACGCTGGGCGCGCCGCTGACCAGCACCGTCAGGGCGATCGCCGCGGCCACGCCCTCCCACGGCCTGCTGAACAGCGAGCCGCTCAGTATCCCGATCAGCTGGTACGTCACCGCCCAGGCCAGGCAGGCCGGAAGGTTGCCCCGGGCGAAGCGGCGCAGCGGCCACTCGGCGAGCAGACAGGCCAGCATCACCGGTATGCGCCCCGCCGGGACCAGCCGGGAGAGCACGAGCACGGCGACGTCGTGCTCGACGAGCTTGTGCTGCGCCTGCTCCAGCCGGTCCTCGGGCGCCCGCGACCGGATCGCCTCCAGCCAGCGTGAGCCGTTCTTCGAGCCGACCCCGCGCCGCCCCAGCCAGTACAGCGCCATGTCCCCGCAGAACGCGGCCAGCGACGCCGTCGCGAACACCATCAGCAGGGCGAACGGCAACGTCTGGTGCATCGCCACCACGGCCGCCGAACTCACCAGCGCGCCCGTCGGCACCACCGGCACCAGCGCCCCGATCAGCACCAGCAGGAACAGCGACGGATAGCCGAACGCCTGCTGCGTCGGTTCCGTCGGAATACTCGTCATGCTCGTCGAGGCGGCCCCCAGCCAGCTCACCGCACGACCTCCACCCGCACGCTCTCGCCGTGCCCCAGCCGGTGCACCGCCACCCCCGGCGCACGCAGCGCCGACAGGCGCACGAACTCCTCGCCCGGCGTGTGGAACTCGTGGGGGCGCACGGCGTCCATCCCGATCGGCCAGTACGTGCCGTAGTGCACCGGCACCGCCGCGCGCGGCGCCAACCGGGCCAGCGCCTCGGCCGCCCGCCCCGCGTCCAGGTGCTCCGCACCCAGGTACGGTCCCCAGCCGCCGACCGGCAGCAGGGCCGCGTCGACCGGCCCGACCTCCTTCTCCATACCGTCGAACAGGCCGGTGTCCCCGGCGAAGTACGTCCGTGCCTCGCCCTCGACGACATAGCCCAGCGCGGGGGAGCGGTGCGGTCCGAGCGGCAGCCGCCGCCCGTCGTGCAGGGCCGGAACCGCCCGTATGCGCAGGTCCCCGACCACCGTCAGGTCGCCGGGCGACACCTCGCTCAGCTCCAGGTGCCCGAGCCGGCGCAGCCCCGGCACCGCCCGTCGTGCGCCCCGGGGCACGAGCAGGCGCGTGCCCGGCGCGAGCCGCGCGAGCGACGGCACGTGCAGGTGGTCCGCGTGCAGGTGGGACACCAGCGCCACGTCCGCGCGCCACGCCTCCGGCGGCGGCACCGCGCCCCGCCTGCGGCGCAGATGGGCGAGCCTGCGGACGAACAGAGGGTCGGTGAGTACGCGCATGTCCGAGTCCTCGACCGTGCAGGTGGCGTGACCCCACCACGTGAGCTCCACCGGCACCTCTTTGCCTCCTTCGCGCGACTCCCCGAAGCCTACGTCCAGGAGTAGGGTCGGCGGCGAAAACGGGAGGTGACGGGAGGTGAGGGGGGACACCATGGGGCCGGTGCGGGTGACGGCGATCGCGAGTCTGACGCCGCTGGAGCAGTTGGACGACGACCCTTTCCTTGTCGACTCCCGCAGTCAGCACGCCATGTGCGCCCGCTGGGCCGAGGAGCACGGCTACGTCGTCGCCCGGGAACTGCTGGTACGCGGTCTGCGGCCCGACCACGAAGCCCTGTGGGACGGCGTCCGCCCGGGGCGCGACCTGTTCGTGGCGCCCAGCCGACGCGTGCTGGAGAGCGCGCTGTCGTCCGTGGCGGAGTTCACAGCCGAGTGCGCGCGGCGCGGGGTCCGCGTCGAGACGGTCGGCCGTGCGGAGCCGTCCTACGACGCCAGGATGAAGGCGTGTGTGCACCGCAGGCTGTCGATGCCGACGGCCGGGTACGACGGCCGCTGACCCCCGGCGCGGGGTGTGAACCGGACCCGGGGGGACAAACAGGTGCTCCGGGCCGTTGTGACAGGGTGGGGGAGGCCCGCGCGGACGACGGGCCGGGACGTGAGGTGTGCGGAGCGTGGGTGGAGGGCGTTGGCGCCGGGTCGCCAGTCAGGTCGGGCGGAGTGTCACGGTGTGGGCCGTCTCCACGCTCACCATGCTCGTGCTCGCCGGGATCCTGCCGGACTTCCGGCTCCAGTCCCCCGACGGTGACAGCGCCACGGACATCGCCGTCACCGCCGCGTTCGGCGCCGGTGCCTTCGGCCTGCTGTCGGCCCTGGCGTGGCCGCTGCTGGTCCGCCTGCTGCTCCTGGTGCCCGCGCTCGTCCTCGGGCTGCTGGTCTTCTTCCTCAACGGCGGGCTGCTGCTCCTCGCGATCGACGTGAACCCGGCCGGGCGCGGCGGCGTCGCCCCCGAGACGGCGGTCGTGGTGGCCGCCGTCATGTCGGCCGTCGCCTCGGCGACCGGCGGTGCGCTGGCCGTGCGTGACGACGACGCCTACCGGCGCCGGCTCTACCGCCTCGCCGACCGCCGCCGCAGATCCGGCCCGCCCTGCCCGGCCGGTCCCGGCACCGTCTTCATACAACTGGACGGCGTGGGTCACGACGTCCTGGTGGACGCCGTCGACAGCGGCGCCATGCCCACCGTCGCCCGCTGGCTCGGCCGCGACGGCACGTCCGCGACCCACCGGCTCGCCCCGTGGCGCACCGACTGGTCCAGCCAGACCGGCGCCAGCCAGCTCGGCATCCTGCACGGCAGCAACCACGACGTCCCGGCGTTCCGGTGGTACGAGAAGGACAGCGGCGAGGTCGTGGTCTGCAACCGTCCGACCAGCGCCGCCGAGCTCCAGTACCGCGCCGTGAGACGCACCGGCGACGGCGGACTGCTCAGCCTCGACGGCGCCAGCCGCGGCAACCTGTTCGGCGGCGGCGCCGACGAACAGGCCCTCGTCCTGTCCATCGCCACCCGCCGCCGCAGCCGCGAGACCCGGTCCCGGTCCGGATACTTCGCCTACTTCTCCGACCCGGCCAACGCCGTCCGCACCGCGATGTCCTTCGTCGCCGAGGTGTGCCGGGAGATCGGCCAGTCCACCCGCGCCCGCGTCCACAAGGTCCGCCCGCGCGTCTCCCGCGGCGGTCTCTACCCCTTCGTCCGCGCCTTCGCGACCGTCGTCGAACGGGACGTCGTCGTGGCCGCGGTGATGGGCGACATGCTCGCCGGACGCACCGCCGTCTACGCCGACCTGGTCGCGTACGACGAGGTGGCGCACCACTCCGGGCCGGGCGGCCGGGACGCCGCGAAGGTCCTCCAGCGGCTCGACCGGTCCCTCGCGCTGATCGAGAAGGTCGCCGACCACGCGCCCCGCGCGTACCGGATCGTCGTCCTGTCCGACCACGGCCAGAGCCCCGGCGAGACCTTCCGCGCCCGCTACGGCCTCACCCTCGGCGACCTGGTGCGGGCCGGCTGCGGACTGCCCGTGCCGCGCCGGGCGGTGGGGGTCCCCCCAGGCCTTGAGCACTGGGGGAGCACCCGCAGCGGCGCCGAGGCGCGCAACACCGTACGGGCCGCCCTGCACCGGCCCGTCGAGGAGGGCGCCGCACAGCAGCGCCCCGCCGACACCCCCGCCGGACGCCGCTCGGAACCGATCGTGCTGGCCTCCGGCAACCTCGGCCTGGTCTCGTTCCCGGACGTGCCGCACCGGATGACCAAGGAGGAGCTGGACGCCCGCCACCCCGCCCTGCTGCCGACCCTCGCCAACCATCCCGGCATCGGGTTCCTGCTGGTCCGCAGTGAGGAGCACGGCGGCGTGGTGCTCGGCGCGCGTGGCGCGGAGGTACCCCTGGACCGGCTCGACGAGGAACCCGGCCCGCTCGCGCCCTTCGGCCCCGGCGCCGCCGACGCCGTCCGCCGCACCCACTCGTTCCCGCACACCGCCGACATCATGGTCAACTCCTTCCACGACCCGGCCGACGGCGAGGTCCTCGCCTTCGAGGAGCAGATCGGCTCCCACGGCGGACTCGGCGGCGCCCAGTCACGTGCCTTCCTGCTGTCGCCGCTCGCCCTGTCCGCACCGGTCGACCAGGGGTCGGAGATCGTCGGCGCCGAGCACGTCCACCGGGTGCTGCGCCGCTGGCTGCGCGAGTCGAACGGCCCGCAGATACCCGTGGACGATTCACGGCGGAGCATCGTCGAGGGCGCACCTTTTCCCGTCGCGGAGGGGTTCGTACAGGACAAAAGCGCCTGATTTGGAGCGGTGCCGGATCGTGCCCGACCATGGGCGCCGTCCGGCGATCCCGGACACCCGTTCCATGAGAGGCGCACCACCCCATGCACGTCACCGGGACCGTCCCCCCACCGGCTCCGGCCCCGCAGGAGACCCCCGCGGCCCCCGGCTCCGCTCCCGCCCCCGACACCAGCAGGCACGCCCGCCGCTTCGGGCTGCCCGTGGCCACCGCCCTGGTCATGGGCAACATCATCGGCGGCGGCATCTTCCTGCTCCCGGCCTCGGTCGCCCCGTTCGGCACCGTCAGCCTGGTCGCCTTCGGTGTCCTGACCGTGGGCGCCATCGCGCTGGCCCTGGTCTTCGGCCGGCTCGCCGCCCGCGACCCGCGCACCGGCGGCCCCTACGTCTACGCCCGCGAGGCCTTCGGCGACTTCGCCGGCTTCCTCGCCGCCTGGGCGTACTGGATCACCACCTGGGTGTCCAACGCCGCGCTCGCCGTCGCCGCCGTCGGTTACCTCGACGTCCTGATCCCGGTGAACGACCACCGCTGGACCGCCTGCCTCGCCGCGCTCGTCATCCAGTGGCTGCCCGCCCTCGCCAACTTCGCCGGCAGCCGCTACGTGGGCGCCGTCCAGCTGGTGTCCACCGTGCTGAAGTTCGCGCCGCTGCTGCTGGTCGCGGTCGGCGGGCTGTTCTTCTTCGACCCGGGCAACCTCGGCCCGTTCAACGCGAGCGGCGGCAGCGGCATCGGCGCGGTCTCCGCCGCCGCCGCGATCCTGCTCTTCTCCTACCTCGGTGTGGAGTCCGCCGCCGTCAGCGCCGGTGAGGTGAAGAACCCGCGGCGCACGGTCGGCCGCGCCACGGTCATCGGCACCGCGGGAGCCGCCCTCGTCTACCTGCTGGGCACCCTGTCCGTCTTCGGCACCGTCGCCCACGACCGCCTGGTGACCTCGACAGCGCCCTTCTCCGACGCCGTGAACGCCATGTTCGGCGGCTCCTGGGGCGGCTGGGCCGTCGCGCTCGCCGCCCTGGTGTCGATGACCGGCTGCCTCAACGGCTGGACCCTGCTCAGCGCCCAGACCCCGTACGCCGCCGCGAAGGACGGCCTCTTCCCCGCCGCCTTCGCCCGCAGGCGGCGCGGCGTGCCCACGGTCGGCGTCGGCGTCACCGTCGTCCTCGCCTCCCTGCTCACCGTCTACAACTACACGTCCGGCTCGGCGAAGGTCTTCGAGGTGCTCGTCCTGGTCACCACCTTCACCGCGACCGTGCCCTACCTGCTGGCCACGGCGGCGCAGATCTTCCACCTGGTCTCCGGACAGGGGGAGAAGGTCGACCGGGCGCGGCTCGTACGGGACGGAGTGATCGCGGCCGTCGCGGCCGGTTTCTCCCTCTGGCTGGTCGCCGGCGCCGGCTACGCGGCGGTGTACCAGGGCGTGCTGTTCCTGTTCGCCGGCGTACTGGTCTACGCGGTGATGGCCGCCCGCCGGGCCAGAGTGTGATCGGATGGGGGGTGAGGAACCCGGACACGGGCTCCCACCACCCAGGTACAGCAAGTGAATTCGAGAGGATTCGACGTGGCAACCACGCGCTCCGCACACACCGTCTGGGAAGGCAACCTGCTCGAGGGCAACGGTGTCGTCACCTTCGACTCGTCCGGCATCGGCGAGCAGCCGGTGTCGTGGCCGTCGCGCGCCGAGCAGGCGAACGGAAAGACCAGCCCGGAAGAGCTGATCGCCGCCGCCCACTCCAGCTGCTTCTCCATGGCGCTGTCGCACGGCCTGGCCGGCGCCGGCACCCCGCCCACCAAGCTCACCACCTCCGCCGACGTCACCTTCCAGCCCGGTGAGGGCATCACCGGCATCCACCTCACCGTGGAGGGCACCGTCCCCGGCCTCGACAACGACGCGTTCGTCGCCGCCGCCGAGGACGCCAAGAAGAACTGCCCGGTCAGCCAGGCTCTGGCCGGCACGAGCATCACCCTGACGGCGAAGCTCGCCTGACCTCGGCGCCCTCTTCCACCGGCGTCCCATGCGCCCGCGTCCTCCAGCACGCTCACGTCCCGTGCTGGAGGACGGGGGTGCTCGGGCGGGACGGCACCGTCATCCGCCGCCGTCCCGCCGGTGTGCGGCTCGGCGGTCAGCGCCCGCCGGTCAGCAGCAGCGGGTTGGGCAGGCCCGTCGCCCCCGCGTCGTACCCGACGGCAGTGATGCCCTGCGGGGTCCAGGCCGCTCCCATCAGGAACCGTCTGCCGTCCGTGCCGCCCTGCGGCACAGCCGGCGTCGACCACCGGCCGTCGCGCAGCCGCCTCACGTACGGTGTGCCGTCCCGCTGTTCCCCGACGACCGCCACTCCTCCGGGCGCGAGGGTCAGGTCGTTCACACGGCCGGCGTCAGCGGGCGCCGGCACCTGCTTCCAGGAGCGGCCGTTCCAGTGCGCGAGCAGCGCGTGTCCGGTGTCCTCGTCGTCGTTCAGCTTCCGGCCCGCCGCCCAGACGTCGTTCGCCCCGCGGGCCTCCAGGTCGATGAGTTCGCCGTTGACCCCGTCGTAGGGGACCGGTACGCGGGACCAGGAACTGCCGTCGTAGTGCAGCATCACGGGCTTGTCCTCGGAGGTGTAGCCGGAGACCCACACGTCGTCGTCGGCGAGGGCGGTGACGGAGTACGTCCACAGTGAGGTCTCGTCCGGTACGGGTACGAGGTGCCACGCCTCGCCGTCCCAGTGCTGGATCATCGCCTCCGCGTGCGTCTCCTGGATCGTTCCCCCGGGCTTGTCCGGATGGGGTACCTCACTGTCGACGACGATGAGCCAGCCGACCGCCCACACGTCGTCGGAGGCCCGTGCCGACACGTCCAGCAGTCCGGCGCCGGAAAGCTGCTTCCCCTCGGGCGCCGGTGCGTCGACCACCTGCCACTCGGTGCCGTCCCAGTGCTGGGTGAGGAAGGCGCCTCGTGCCTCCTCGTACAGTCCGACCGCCCATGCGTCGTCCTCGGACACGGCGCTGATCGCGCTGATCTGGTTGGAGCGGTCGGTGAACGCCGGCATCGGTATCCGCCGCCAGGACTTCTCGTCGTCGTCGCGGGCGAGCAGCAGCGGTGTCCTGGGCTGGGTCTTGCCCTCCTGGCTGACCCCTACTCCGTAGGCCCAGGTGGTGTCGCCGTCCACCCGCGTGACGCCGGTCAGCGCGGCGTCGCCCACACCCGTCAGGTCCGCGGCGGTCCATCGGGCATCGGCGTGCGCCGTGGCGGCCGACATGGCGACCGCGGCCACGGCCAGGGCCGCGACGGCGGTTCTCGTTCGTACGCGTACTGCACTCATGCTGGGTTCTCCTGGTGCGTTCTCGGTGATCGACGTCTGCACTCCTTCTCAATGCGGTGGCGGGAGCCGGAGGTTGCGGCGTCCGGAAACTTTCTGCCGCCGGATCCGGCTGCCCGCGCCGCAACCCGGAGCGCGGTCCACCGCACTGGAAGGGTGAGACTGTCCGCACGGGCGGACGGGGAAAGGGGGCGGGATGGATCGCGGTGAGGACGCGTTGCACGACTTCGTCCGCGACAGACGCCTGGCGCTCTTCCGGAGCGCCTATCTGATGTGCGGCAACCGCGAAGAGGCGGAGGACCTGGTCCAGACGACGCTGGTCAAGGTGGTTCTCGGCTGGCGGCGCCTGCAGCGGCTGGACAACGTCGAGGCCTACGCCCGCAAGACGCTGTTCAACACGTTCATCGCGGGCAAGCGCCGGTTCTGGCAGCGCGAGCAGGCGTACGGGGAGATGCCCGAGCGGGCCGCTCCCGAGTCCGACTCGGAGACCGGGATGGTCGTGCGGTCGGCGCTGGCCCGCATCACACCGCGTCAGCGGGCCGTGCTGGTGCTGCGTTACTGGGAGGACCAGAGTGTCGAGGCGACCGCCGCGGTGCTCGGAATGCGGGAGAACACGGTGAAGAGCCACACAGCTCGCGGGCTGGCGGCGCTCCGTGCCGAGGTGGGGAAGGAATTCGTATGAGCGATGCCATGAACGACGAGGTGCGCGACCTGCTCGCCCGGGCCGCCGAGGGGGCCGGCGGTCCCTCGTTCGGCACGGCAGCGGTGTTCGCCGAGGCATCCAGGGTGCGCCGAAGGCGGCGCGTGGTGGTGGCCGGTGCGGCGTTGGCCGTCGTGGCCGGCGGTCTGGTCACCGTGCCGGCCGTGTCCTCCGGCGGGGCCGACCGGACTCCCGCCGCGGCGTCCTCTTCGGCCTCGTCGATGCACACGGAGCTGACCGGCGGCTCCGGGCGGGAGCAGAAGCTCGCCGGGCTGCTGCCCGCTGAGGCCAGGAACGTGGAGGAGATCTCCTGGGCCGTGCTGATCAAGGACGCGGACGTGGAGACCGCCACCAGCGAGAAGACCGAGGGCGCGCTGGACGGCGGGTACGCCGTCCGCCGGGACGGCGGCGTCGGCTACCTCGGGATCGCCCTGCGCGACCAGAGGTACCTCGAGGCCAAGTTCTCCGACGAGAAAGGTCTGGCCACGGACCTCTGCGCGCAGACCGGGACCGACGCCCCCCGCGTCGACTGCGTGCGCGAGGAACTGGCCGGCGACCGGGTGCTGACGATCTGGCGGCAGCCGCGGGATCCGGACGGGGGCAGCCTGGAGTGGGGCGAGGAACTCACCGGGCGGCTCATGCTTCCCGACGGCCGGGCCCTGATCGTCCGCGACAGCGCGGGCTACCGCGGCCGCGGACAGCTCGGCCCCCTGCTGCGGACCCCGCCCCTGAACCGTGAGCAGCTCCGCGCCCTGATGCTGCGACCGGAACTGCTGGCGGCGGGGTAGCGGGCGGGGTCGGAGCGGCGGGCTGGTACGCAGGGTTCACACCCCGCTTCCGCGCACGAGTCAGGAGTCCGTGCGCTCCCAGCCCCGCCGGTCCGGGCGCGGCCCCAGCTGCCTGGGGTCGCGCGCCCGGTACACCACGTACGGCCGGACCAGGTACTGCACCGGCGCGCTGAACATGTGCACGAGCCGGGTGTAGGGCACCAGGGCGATCAGCACCATCCCGATCACCGCGTGCACCTGGTACAGCACGGGGACCCCCGTCATCAGCTCCGTCTTCGGCTGGAGGGTGAACAGGCTGCGCGACCAGGGCGCGATGGTGTGCCGGTAGTCGTAGCCGGTGCCGGAGGAGTGCGCCAGCTTGGCCACCATGCCCAGGACGATCGCCCCGAGCAGCAGGACGTACATGCCCTTGTCGTTGGCGGTCGTCGCCCGGAAGACGGGTGCGTTCGTCCGTCGCCGGTAGATCAGCATCAGGATGCCGGCGACCGCCAGCACCCCGGCAGCCGTGCCGCCGTACAGCGACAGCAGGTGGTAGGCGTGCTCGCTCACGCCCAGCGCGTGAGTCCAGGACTCGGGAACGAACAGGCCGATGAGATGGCCCACCAGCACGAACAGGATGCCGTAGTGGAACACCGGCGACGCGATGTTCAGCAGTCGGGACTCGTAGACCTGCGAGGACCGCGTCGTCCAGCCGAAGCGGTCGTAGCGGTGCCGCCAGATCAGGCCGGCGACCAGCAGGGCGAACGCGGCGTAGGGCAGGACTCCCCAGAGGAAGACGGTCACGGGCGGGCTCCGGTGGATGCGGGCGGCAGGGTGGCGCACACGGCGTCCAGGACGCACGCGTAGGGCGTGCCGAAGGCGGTGAGCCGGGAGCGGAGCTGGTCCAGGGCGGCCCGGTGCTCGGTGAGCATGCCGATGTCCCCGGTGCGGGAGACGAACTCCAGCACCGCCGGCAGGAAGTCGGGCAGTTCCTCGCCGGTGAACTCCAGGCCGTGGGCGCGGTACAGCTCCTTGAAGCGGACCAGTGACATCCCGCGGTTGCGGGTGTCGCCGTCGGTCCACCAGCTCAGGTACAGGCTGTGCCGGTTCCTGAAGTCGAAGACCTCCACGTAGTGCGCCTGGAGCTCGCCCTGCGCGGTCACGGCCGCGTGGTCGGTGAAGCCGCGCAGCTGCGGCGCGGCCTCGCGCAGCAGGGGCAGCCGGGCGCGGAAGTCGTCGTCGGGGTAGGTCAGACAGAGCGCCGCCGCCTGGTACAGCACCTCGAACCCGGGCATCAGACCTCCCTCTCGTCGTCCGCGGTCTGCCGGCGGCGCAGGATGTGGAAGTTCTCCACCGGCACCAGCGGCAGCCTCTTGCGTCCCGAGTCCTGGCCGAAGGGGCCGTCGCCGCCCATGCCGGGGCCGCCGTCTGTGTCGAGACTGCACGAGTCCGGGACGCCCTGAAGCGCCGACGCCTCCAGCCGGTGCGCGTCCCCGACGGCGGCCGTCGGAATCACGTACCGCTCCTCGTACTTGGCGAGCGCCAGCAGCCGGTACATGCCCTCCATCTCCTCGGGGCGCATGCCGACGCCCGCGCAGACGGCCGGGTCGGGGTCCTCGCCGAGGTTGATCGCCCGCATGTGCGCGCGCATCGCCGCCAGCTTCTCCAGCGACGCCCGCACCGGGCCCACGTCACCCGCCGTGAACAGCTCCGCCAGGTACTCCAGCGGGATGCGCAGCGTGTCGATCGCGCCGAAGAGGTTGTCCGCGTCCTCGCCGTCGTGCCCGGTCTCCGTCAGCGCGTCCACCACCGGCGACAGCGGCGGGATGTACCAGACCATCGGCAGGGTGCGGTACTCCGGATGCAGGGGCAGCGCCACCCGGTACCCGGTGACCAGCGCGTGCACGGGGGAGCGCCGGGCGGCCTCCACCCAGTCGTACGGGATCCCCGCCTCCTCGGCCGCCCGCCGCACCGCCGGGTCCTCCGGGTCGAGGAAGACGCCCAGCTGGGCCTCGTACAGATCCCGGTCGTCCGGGGTGGAGGCGGCCTCGGTCACCTTGTCGGCGTCGTACAGCACGACCCCCAGATACCTGAGCCGTCCCACGCAGGTCTCCGAGCAGACCGTCGGCTGGCCCACCTCGATGCGCGGGTAGCAGAAGGTGCACTTCTCGGCCTTGCCGGTGCGGTGGTTGAAGTACACCTTCTTGTACGGGCATCCGGTCACGCACATCCGCCAGCCCCGGCAGCGGTCCTGGTCGACCAGGACGATGCCGTCCTCCGACCGCTTGTACATCGCGCCGGACGGACACGAGGCCACGCACGACGGGTTCAGGCAGTGCTCGCAGATGCGCGGCAGATAGAACATGAAGGTCTCTTCGTACGCGAACCGCACCTTCTCCGAGGCCTGTCGACGCGTGCGTTCCACCATCGGGTCGAGGTCGCCGTAGGCGGGCGCGCCGCCGAGGTCGTCGTCCCAGTTCGAGGACCAGCCGATCTTCATCGGCTTGCCGTCGAGCTGCGAGACGGGCCGGGCGACGGGGTAGTCGCCGCCGAGCGGGGCGTCGGTGAGGTTCTTGTAGTCGTACGTCCAGGGCTCGTAGTAGTCCTTGATCTCCGGGAGCTTCGGGTTGGAGAAGATCCCGGCGAGCTTCCGGAACCGGCCGCCCGCCTTCAGCTTCAGCGCGCCCCGCCGGTTCAGCTCCCAGCCGCCCTTCCACTTCTCCTGGTCCTCGTAGCGGCGCGGGTAGCCCTGGCCGGGGCGGGTCTCGACGTTGTTGAACCAGACGTACTCCATGCCCCGCCGGTTGGTCCACGCCTGCTTGCAGGTGACCGAGCAGGTGTGGCAGCCGATGCACTTGTCGAGGTTCATGACCATCGCGACCTGGGCCATCGGACGCATCAGTACTCGACCTCCTGGCCGCGGCGGCGGATCACCGTCACCTCGTCGCGCTGGTTGCCCGTCGGACCCAGGTAGTTGAACGCCCACGACAACTGGGCGTAGCCGCCGATGAGATGGGTCGGTTTGAGGATCAGCCGGGTGAGCGAGTTGTGGGTGCCGCCGCGCCTGCCGGTCGTCTCCGCCAGCGGCACGTTGACCGTGCGCTCCTGCGCGTGGTGCATGTACACGGTGCCGGGCGGCATGCGGTGGGAGACGATCGCGCGGGCCACCACTACGCCGTTGCGGTTGACCGCCTCGATCCAGTCGTCGTCGGCGACACCGATGGCGTCGGCGTCCTGCGGTGACATCCAGATGCTCTGGCCGCCCCTGGACAGCGCCAGCATGAACAGGTTGTCCTGGTACTCGGAGTGGATCGACCACTTGTTGTGCGGGGTGAGATAGCGGACCGTCACCTCGCGGTGTCCGTCGGGGCCGAGTCGTGGCTCGCCGAACAGCCGGCTCATGTCCAGCGGCGGCCGGTACACCGGCAGCGCCTCGCCCAGCTCGTGCATCCAGTCGTGGTCGAGGAAGAAGTGCTGCCGGCCGGTGAGGGTGTGCCAGGGCTTGAGGTGCTCGGTGTTGAGCGTGAACGCCGTGTAGCGTCGCCCGCCGGCCTCGCTGCCCGACCACTCCGGCGAGGTGATCACCGGCACGGGCGCCGCCTGCGTGTCCGCGTACGTGACGCGCCTGCCCTCGTGCTCGGCGGCGAGGTGGGCCATCTCCTGCCCGGTCCTGGCCTCCAGCGTGTGGAAGCCCTGGGTGGCCAGGCGCCCGTTGGTCGTGCCGGACAGCGCCAGGACGGTGTTCGCGGCCTTCACCGCCGTGTCCAGCGCGGGCCGCCCGTCGGCCGGGCCGCCGCGCACCGCGCCGTTCATGTGCCGCAGCCGCTCGACCTCCTCGTCCGGCTTCAGGGTGATGCCCTTGGCGGGCAGGCCCTTCGCCTCCACCAGCGGCCCCAGCGCCGCGAACTTGGCACCGATCGCCGTGTAGTCGCGCTCCACGACGACGAGGTTCGGCAGGGTCTTCCCCGGCTCGGGGGCGCACTCCCCGCGCCGCCAGTCCCGCACGACGCCGCCCGGCTGGGCGATCTCGCCCGGTGTGTCGTGCTGGAGCGGCGCCGCCACCAGGTCCCTGCGCACCCCGAGGTGCCCGACGGCCAGCTCGCTCAGCTTCTCCGCGAGCACCTTGAACGTGTCGAAGTCGGTCCGCGCCTGCCACGGCGGACTCACGGCCGGGGAGAAGGCGTGCACGTAGGGGTGCATGTCCGTGCTGGACAGGTCGTGCTTCTCGTACCAGGTCGCGGCGGGCAGCACCACGTCCGACAGCAGCGTGGAGGAGGTGTGCCGGAAGTCCAGCGACAGCAGCAGGTCGAGTTTGCCCTCGGGCGCCTCCTCGTGCCACACCACGTCCCGGGGCCGCTCGCCCGGTGCGGCCTCCTCGGCGCGCAGCGAGGAGTGCGTGCCCAGCAGGTGTTTGGTGAAGTACTCGGTGCCCTTCGCCGACGAGCCCAGCAGATTGGCCCGCCACAGGGTCAGGATGCGCGGCCAGTTCTCCGGCGCGTCCGGGTCCTCGCAGGCGAACTTCAGCGTCCCCGCGCGCAGTTCGGCCACCGCGTTGGCCACCGGGTCGCCGAACGTCTCGCCCAGCTCCAGCGGGTTGCGGTCGAAGGTCGGGTACGACGGCATCCACCCCGTACGCGCCGACAGCGCCAGGCAGTCCGCGCCCGTCATGCCCGCCAGCCGCCCCTCGCCCAGCGGCGAGGCCAGCACGTCGGCGCCGAACCGGTCGTAGCGCCACTGGTCGGTGTTCAGATACCAGTACCCGGTGCCGATCATCTGACGCGGTGGGCGCGACCAGTCCGACGCGGCGGCCAGCGTCGCCCAGCCGGTCACCGGGCGGCACTTCTCCTGGCCGACGTAGTGCGCCCAGCCGCCGCCGTTGCGGCCCTGGCAGCCGGTGAGCTGGAGCAGGGCCAGGAAGGTCCGGTAGATCGTCTCGGAGTGGAACCAGTGGTTGGTGCCCGCGCCCATCAGGATCATGCAGCGGCCCCCGGACCGCTCGGCGGTCCGCGCGAACTCGCGGGCGATCCGCACACAGGCCGCCGCCGGGACCGAGGTGTGCGTCTCCTGCCAGGCCGGGGTGCCGGGCGCGTCCGCGTCCTCGTACGACGCCGGCCAGTCGCCCGGCACCCCGGGGCGCGCCACGCCGTACTGCGCCAGCAGCAGGTCGAACACCGTGGTCACCAGCGGCCCGTCCGGCCCGCCCAGCCGCGTCGCCGGCACACCCCGCCGTACGACGTCCCCTCGGCCCTGCCCGTGCACGCCGCCGTCGGTGTCGAAACGGGGCAGCAGCAACTCGACGCCTGCCGCCGTGTCATGGCCGTGCAGGCTCAGCCGGGGCCGGACGTCACCCAGGTCGAGGTTCCACCGCCCCTGGTCGGCCTCGTTCCAGCGGAAGCCGACCGAGCCGTTGGGGACCACCGCGCGGCCCGTCGCGTCGTCCAGCACGACCGTCTTCCAGCGCGCGTCCTCGCCCTCCTGGCCCAGGTCGGCCGCGCGCAGGAACTTCGCCGGGACGAACGCCCCGTCCCGCTCGGTCAGGGTCACCAGGAACGGCAGGTCGGTGAAGCGCCGCACGTAGTCGTCGAAGAACGGGGTGACGCGGTCGACGAAGAACTCCCTGAGCACCACGTGCCCCATCGCCAGCGCCAGCGCGGCGTCCGTGCCCGGATGCGGGTGCAGCCACTGGTCGGCGAACTTGGTGTTGTCGGCGTAGTCGGGCGACACCACCACGACCTTCTGGCCCCGGTAGCGGGCCTCCGCCATCCAGTGCGCGTCCGGCGTCCGGGTCACCGGGACGTTCGAGCCCCACATGATCAGATACGCCGCGTCCCACCAGTCGCCCGACTCCGGCACGTCCGTCTGGTCGCCGAAGACCTGCGGGGACGCCACGGGCAGGTCGGCGTACCAGTCGTAGAACGACAGCATCGGGGCGCCGATGAGGGAGTGGAAGCGGGCGCCCGCCGCGTGCGACACCATGGACATCGCCGGGATGGGGGAGAACCCGGCGATCCGGTCCGGCCCCTGCGTCCCGATGGTGTGGACATGGGCGGCGGCGACCATCTCGACGGCCTCGTCCCAGCTCGCCCGGACCAGTCCGCCCTTGCCGCGCGCCTGCTGGTAGCGGCGCCGGCGGACGGGATCGCCCTGGATGTCGGCCCAGGCCGCCACCGGGTCCGACAGGCGCTGCCGGGCCTCCCGGTACATCTCGAGGAGCACCCCGCGCACATACGGGTAGCGGACCCGGGTCGGCGAGTAGGTGTACCAGGAGAACGCCGCGCCCCGGGGGCAGCCGCGCGGTTCGTACTCGGGGCGGTCCGGGCCGACCGACGGATAGTCCGTCGCCTGGGTCTCCCAGGTGATGATGCCGTCCTTGACGAACACGTTCCAGCGGCACGAGCCGGTGCAGTTGACGCCGTGCGTGGAGGTCACGACCTTGTCGTGGCTCCAGCGGTCCCGGTAGAAGGCGTCCGCCTGCCGGCCGCCGACCAGCCCGATGCTGTGCAGGTCCGGCGCGGCGGTGCCGGGCCGGAAGAACCGCCCGGCGCGCAGCAGTGCCGCGCCCGGCTCGGTGGGCGGTGTCCGCGTGTCCGTCACGTGCGCTCCCTTGATCGCCCTGGGTTAGAACCTAGGGGCGGGCGCGGGAGCGCACCCGTTCGCGGCGCCCGTACGGGTCAGGGCCGGCCGCTCGGCGTCCGCCGTCAGGGCTTGCGCGCCACCCCCGCGTACACCGGCACGATGCCCTCAGACTGGGCCGCCACGTCCTCCGGGTCCGGCCGCCACCCGGTGACGGGGATGACGCCCGGGCCCAGCAGCTCCAGTCCGTCGAACAGGCGCGAGAACTCGCCGAGCGAGCGTGGGTAGAACGGTGTGCCGCTGCGGGCGAACAGACCGGCCGCCTTGCCCACCGCCTCGGGGTTCAGGTCGGGTGTGACCTGGGACAGGACCAGGTAGCTGCCCGGCGCGAGGGCGTCGACGTACCGCTTCAGCAGGCCGTGCACGTCGTCGCCGTCGACCGCGTCGCCGAGGTAGTGGGTCAGCGCCACCAGCGACAGGGCGAGGGGCCTGTCGAAGTCGAGGGACTCGCCCGCCAGCCTGAGGATCAGATCGGGATCCCGGACGTCCGCGTGGACGTAGTCGGTGGCACCCTCCGCCGAGCCGTGCAGCAGGGCCTCGGCGTGCCGGAGGACGATCGGGTCGTTGTCGGCGTAGACGACCCGCGCCTCGGGCGCCACGGCCTGGGCGACCTGGTGCAGGTTCGGCTCGGTGGGGATGCCGGTGCCGATGTCGAGGAACTGGCGGACCCCGGCCTCGGCGATGGTACGGACGGCCCGGTGCATGAACCTGCGGTTGGCTCGCGCCCCGCGGACCGCGGTGCTGTCCGCGGCGAGGATCTTGCGGGCCAGTTCCTCGTCCACCGGGTAGTTGTCCTTGCCGCCCAGCCACCAGTCGTAGACCCGCGCCGGGTGCGGCCGGCTGGTGTCGATGGGCGCGGGGGTGGCGTCGGATCCGGTCATGCGGTGTCGTCTCCTTGTGGCCTGGTGCGTAGGGGCCCGGTGCGTAGGGGCCTGGTGTGTCGGGACCTGCGGTGTCGGGGCATGGGTGTCGGGTCGCCGGGTCAGAAGGTCTCGCGGTACTCGCGCAGGATCTTCTCGGTGCGCTGGGTCGACGCGGCACGCGCGGTCATGTGGTCCAGGACCTCCAGGTGCGCGGAGACCTCCGTGCGGGAGTCCAGGTACAGGGCACCGGTCAGATACTCGGTGAAGACCATGTCGGGCAGCTCCGGCTCCGCGAACCGGAACAGTGTGAACGGCGCGTACGTCCCGGGGTGCGGCCCGTCGTCGAACTCGGCGACCTGGAGCGTCACCCGGTCGCGGGTCGCGAACTCCAGCAACTTGTCCGTCTGTTCGCGCATCACCCGGCCGTCGGCGCTCACCGGGCGCCGCAGCACCGTCTCGTCCATCACCACCCACAGGTGGGGCGGGTCCGCCCGCTCCAGCAGCCGCTGCCGCTCCATGCGCAGGGACACGTGACGCTCGACCGCGTCCGGACCCGCGTTCCCGATCGTCCCGGCGTCCAGGACCGCGCGCGCGTAGTCCTCCGTCTGCAGCAGCCCCGGGACGAAGTGCGGCTCGTAGGAGCGGACGATCCGCGCGGCGCCCTCCAGGCTCACGTACATGCTGAACCAGTCCGGCAGCACGTCGTGGTACCGCTGCCACCAGCCCGGCTCGTTCGCCTCCTCGGCCAGCGCGACGAACGCCGAGACCTCCTTCTCGGGCACACCGTACGCCGTCAGCAGTATCTGGACATACGGTATCTTCAGCGCGACCTCGGCCATCTCCATGCGCCGCACGGTCGCCTGGGCCACCCGGAGCACCTGGGCGGCCTCCTCGCGTCTGAGGCCCGCCCGCTCCCGCAGTTCCTGCAACCGCCTGCCCAGGACCACCTGACCCACGGTGGGTGCGGCCCGCCGTTCACTCACGCCACGCCTCCCCAACGCGCCCAAGTCTGCCCGCAGTCTGTCATGTTCCTCTGTCAGTCTCACAGAGGCGGTCGGGGACCAACCTCGTCACGTGCCTCACGGCAGCAGCGTGTGCAGGTACCTGACCGTCGCCGGGTCGGCCGGGAGCAGCGTCTCGATGGCCAGCTCGGCGACCGTCACGTCCATCGGGGTGTTGAAGGTGGAGATGGAGGAGATGAACGACAGGGTCCGGCCCTCGTGTTCGATCTGCATCGGCAGCGCGAAGTACGGCACCGGCTCGTTCGGCCCGACGCCGGAGGAGCCGTCCGGGACCGGATAGGCCGACACCTCCTCGTACAGCGCCCGCAACGGCTGCGAGCGGTGCAGCGCGATCTGCCGCTCCATCTGCTCCAGCAGATGCCCGCGCCACTCGCGCAGGTTGCGGATGCGCGGCGCCAGACCCTCCGGGTGCAGGGTCAGCCGCATCGCGTTCAGCGGCGGCTCGAGCAGATGCTCCGGCAGGCCGTCCATCAGCATCAGGATGCCCCGATTGGCGGCCAGCACCCGGTACGTCGCGTCGACGACCAGCGCGGGATAGGGCTCGTAGCCCCGGATCAGCCGCTCCATGCCCTCGCGCAGGGCGTCCAGCGCCGGGTCGTCCAGCGGTGTCTCCGGGTAGTGCGGGGCGTAACCGGCCGCCAGCAGCAGCGCGTTGCGTTCCCGCACCGGGACGTCCAGGTGCTCGGCGAGCCGCAGCACCATCTCCTCGCTCGGCCGGGAGCGGCCCGTCTCGACGAAGCTGATGTGCCGGGCGGAGGAGTCGGCGCGCAGCGCCAGCTCCAGCTGGCTGACCCGCCGCCGCTCCCGCCAGGCCCGCAGCAGCGGGCCCACGCCCTGGGCGGTGGGGGCGGTGGTGGACGCGAGTGCGGTCATGCCCGAACGGTAGTCGACGGCGGGCCGCGCCGGGACCGGCCGGCGTCCCCGGCCAGCGCTCCGGCGGCCGTGCTGTGGCAGGCTGAGAGGGACCCGCAACCCAGGTGAGGAGCGCAGTCCATGCCCGTCGAACCGCTGTCGCCGAAGGAGGTCGAGGAGCGGCTGGCCGAGCTGCCGGGCTGGTCCCTCGACGCCGGCCGTCTCACCCGTTCCTACCGCCTCGGCTCGCACTTCGCGGCGACCGCGATGGTCGTCCACATCGCCCAGGTGCAGGAAGAGCTCGACCATCACTCCGACCTGACCCTCGGCCACAAGTGCGTCGCCCTGGCCGTGCACACCCACAGCGCGGGCGGCGCCGTCACCGAGAAGGACGTGGAGCTCGCCCGCAGGGTGGAGGACCTGGCCGCCGGCCACGGTGCACACTGAGGGACGTGCTCGACTACGACAACGAAGCGGAACGCTACGACGCCTCCCGCGGCGGCGAACCCCGGGCCGAGGCCGCCGCGCAGGCCGTACTGAGCCTCGTGCCCGACCGGGCGCGCAGCCTGCTCGACGTGGCCTGCGGCACCGGCATCGTCACCCGGCGGATCGCGGCCGGACGGGACGCCCTGCGCGTGACCGGCGCCGACCTCGCCCCCGCCATGGCCCGGCGCGCCGCCGCCCGGCTGCCCGGCTCCGTCGTGCTGGCGGACAGCCGCCGACTGCCCTTCGCGGACGGGGAGTTCGACGCCGTCAGCAGCGTGTGGCTGCTGCACCTGAGCGGCAGCGCCGAGAACGCGCGGGCGATCGTCGGCGAGTGCGCCCGCGTGCTGCGGCCCGGTGGGGTGTACGTGACCACCGTCGACAAGGGCGCCTCGCACAACGTGGGCAGCGACATCGACGCCGTGCTCGCCTCCCGCCCGCCCAGTAGGGCCCACGACGCCGCCGACCTCGTCGCCTCGTACGCCCGCGCACACGGTCTGGTCCCGGCCGGCCGGGCCCGCTTCGCCGGCCGGGGCCAGGGTCGCAGCCCCCGCCGCACGGTCGCCGACCTGCGTCGCGGATGGTTCGTCACGCTGCCCCCGGGCGACCCCCTCGCGGAGGACTTCGCCGCCCGGCTGGAGGCCCTGCCGGACCAGGACCGGCCCCGGCCCGACCCGGTGTTCACGCTGAGCGCGTTCAGGAAGCCGTGAAACGGTGGCCACGGGGCGGCAACCTCCGTGCCACCGGGGGCGACTGAGAGGCGGAGATTCCCCCCGCCCTCTCAGGAGGCACCCCACATGAAGCTTTCCCCCGGGCACCGCAGACGCCGTGTCGCCCTGCCCGCCCTCGCCGTCGCTGCGGCCCTGGTCGGCACCGGCCTGACCCTCACCACCGACACCGCCGAGGCCGCCACCGCACGGCAGGTCGAGGCCCTCGACCGGGGCGTGGTCAGCGTCCACACCGGTGACGGCAACCTGGTCGGCTGGCGCTGGCTGGGCACCGACCCGGACAACGTCGCGTTCAACGTCTACCGGGCCGGCACGAAGGTCAACTCCAGTCCGATCACCGGCTCCACCACCTACTTCCACTCCGGCGCCCCCTCCCACGCCGACTACACCGTCCGCGCCGTCGTGAACGGCACCGAGCAGGGCGACTCGGTCCACGCCGTCCAGTTCCGGTCGGGGTACAAGGACGTGCCGATCACCCCTCCCGCCGGCGGCACGACCCCCGACGGCGTCTCCTACACCTACGAGGCCAACGACGCGTCCGTCGGCGACCTCGACGGCGACGGCGCGCTGGACATCGTCCTCAAGTGGCAGCCGACCAACGCCAAGGACAACTCCCAGTCCGGTTACACCGGCAACACGATCGTCGACGGCGTCAAACTCGACGGCACCCGGCTGTGGCGCGTCGACCTGGGCCGCAACATCCGCTCCGGCGCCCACTACACCCAGTTCCAGGTGTACGACTACGACGGCGACGGCAAGGCCGAGGTCGCCATGAAGACCGCCGACGGCACGAAGGACGGCACCGGCGCGGTGATCGGCAGCTCCTCGGCCGACCACCGCAACTCCTCCGGCTACATCCTCTCCGGTCCCGAGTACCTGACCATGTTCAACGGGCAGACCGGCAGGGCCATGGGCACCGTCGACCACGTCCCCGCCCGGGGCACCGTCTCCTCCTGGGGCGACTCCTACGGCAACCGTGTCGACCGCTTCCTGGCGGGCACGGCCTACCTGGACGGCTCCCGCCCCTCCCTGATCACGGCCCGCGGCTACTACACGCGCTCGGTGATCGCCGCCTGGGACTGGCGCGGCGGCTCCTTCACCCGCCGCTGGACCTTCGACACCAACTCCTCCACCAACGCCGGCAAGGGCTACGACGGCCAGGGCAACCACCAGTTGTCCGTCGCGGACGTCGACGGCGACGGCAAGGACGAGATCGTCTACGGCGCGATGGCCGTCGACGACAACGGCAACGCCCTGTGGACCACGAGGAACGGCCACGGCGACGCCATGCACGTCGGCGACCTCGACCCGTCCCGTGCGGGCCTGGAGGAGTTCAAGGTCGACGAGGACGGCTCGAAGCCCTCGTCGTGGATGGCGGACGCGCGCACGGGCCAGATCATCTGGTCCACTCCGGCGAGCGGCGACAACGGCCGGGGCGTCTCGGCCGACATCTGGTCCGGCAGCGCGGGCGCCGAGTCCTGGTCGTCGGCCGAGAGCGGCATCCGCAACCCGAAGGGCACCGTGGTGAACAGCCGCAAGCCCTCCAGCGCCAACTTCCTGTCCTGGTGGGACGGCGACCCCGTCCGCGAACTCCTCGACGGCACCCGCATCGACAAGTACGGCACCTCCGGCGACACCCGCCTCCTGACCGGCTCCGGGGTGGCGTCCAACAACGGCACGAAGGCCACGCCGGTCCTATCCGGCGACCTCCTCGGCGACTGGCGGGAGGAGGTCGTCTGGCGGACGAGCGACAACAAGGCGCTGCGCATCTACTCCACCCCGTACGACACGGACACCCGCATCACCACCCTCCTCCACGACACCCAGTACCGCACGGCCCTGTCGTGGCAGAACACCGCCTACAACCAGCCGCCGCACCCGAGCTTCTTCGTCGGCAGCGGGATGCCGACGCCCCCGAGGCCGACGGTGTACACGCCCTGACCGACGGCCACGCCGTCAGACGGCCGGGTCACCGGCGGGGGCTTCCCGCCGGTGACCCGGACGGTCATGCCCGGGTGCAGACCCGGCCGCCCAGCCTGAACGTCGTCGGCTCCGTGTTCGTCCCCGACCACTCGCCCGTGAAGCCGAAGCCCACCGACGAACCGGGGGCCACGGTGCCGTTCCAGCCGACGTTCCTCGCGGTCACCGTCGTGCCCGACCGGGTGTGGTCGGCGTTCCACATCTGGGTCACCTTCTGGCCGTTCGCGAAGGGCCAGTCGAGAGCCCAGCCGTTCCAGGGGGACGTGCCGGTGTTGGTGAGCCGGACGTCCGCCTGGAAGCCGCCCGACCACTGGTTCGTGATCGTGTACGTCACCTCGCAGGCGCCGGTGGGCGTCGGGTCGGGCCCCGGGCCCGGGTCGGTGCCGCCGCCGCCCGCCGTGTCGCCGTAGACGACGCCGCGCCCGTTGGTCGCCACGTACACCCGCCCGTACACCCGCGGGTCGCCGGTGATGGCCGCGCCCGTCCAGCCCCACTGGTGGGCGTCGTCGTTGACGCGGGTCCAGCTCGCTCCCCGGTCGGTGGAGCGGAAGATGCCGCGGACGCCGCCGATCTCCGCGCTGGTGAAGAGGGTCTGGTACGAGGCGCCCGGCGCCGCCTTGCCGAAGCCGATGGTGTCGGCCGCGTCGACGTTCGGGAGCTTGGAGAACGTCGCGCCGCCGTCCGTGGAGTGCCACAGGCCGTACGCGCCGTCGGTGGCCCCGCCGGCCAGCCAGATGTCGCCCTTCCCGCCCGGCAGCGCCTTGAAGCGGACGCTGTCACCGGCGGGCAGACCGGCTGCCGCCGACGCGGTGAAGGTCGCCCCGCCGTCGGTGGAGACGTAGAACTTCCCGGACTTGAAACCGTAGAAGGTCTTCGGATCGACCCGGTCGGACTCGACGACCGCTCCCGCCGGGATGCCGCTGGAGGCCTGCCAGGAGGTGCCGAAGCCCGTCGTGTACTGGACGCCGGCGCCCTGCGGGCTCCACACGAAGCGGCTGCCGTCCGCGCCCGCCGCGACCGTACCGCCGCCGCTCACCCCCGCGGGGTCGCTCCCGCCGAACCAGTTGGCGCCGTTGTCCGTGGAGAACGCGATGTGCGGGCCCGTGTCGAGGTTGCCGGCCCGGACGACCGTGTCCGGGTCCGCCTCCGCGAAGTCCAGGCTGGTGGTGGAGGTGAAGTTCGGGGAGGTGTACATCATCGACGGCACCTCGGTCAGGCTCGTGTGCCGGAAGCCGCCGACGTCGCCCAGCGCGCTGAGCAGCGGGGCACCGGACGGGGGAGAGGCCAGGTCGTTCACCGCCGTCTCCTCCAGGCCCCGCACCATCGGTTCGATGGCGAACGTGCCGCCGTCGTCCCAGTTCGTGAGGTTCTCGGTGCCGTAGATCGTCGCGCCGGTCCCGTACATCATCCGGTCCGGGTCGAACGGGTCGATCTCCAGCGACTCCGTCATCCAGCCCAGCTTCGGGGTCTGTTCGGGCGGGGAGGGGTGCGCGCCCCAGGTCAGCCACGGGGACGACGAGACGTCCATCGTGTAGCGGTTCTCGCGGGTGGGATACGACGAGTAGCCCCACGCCTGCGTCCACGTCGCGCCGCTGTCCGTCGAGCGGAAGATCTGCGTGTCCGGCCACCAGGAGCTGTACGCCGTCGCCATCACCGTGCCGGGGTTCTGCCGGTCGACGGTCAGGCCGCTGAACCCGTAGTAGGTGTCCGCCTCCGCGACCGGGCTGATGTCCGTCCAGGTGCCCGTCGCCGTCGCGTACCGGTACAGCCGCCCCTTGCCGCCGTCGTACGGGCCGCCCGTGTCGCTGTAGGCGAGGTAGAGGTGGCCGTTCTCCGCGTCCAGCACGCCCTTGTGGGGCAGGTACCCCGTCGGCTGGCCGGCGATGCGCTGCCAGGTCGCGCCGGCGTCCGTCGAGCGGTAGACGGCGTTCTCCTTGTCGGCCACCCCGACGTAGACCGTCTTCGTGGCCGCGCCCGCGGTGCCCGTGGACTCGTCGAAGGTGACCCAGGTGATGCCCTGGTTGTCGGAGGCGTACCCGCTCGTGTCGCTCGGGTCCTGCGCGTAGTTGCCGGGGTTCGGGAAGGCCGTCACCTCGGACCAGGTCACGCCCGCGTCGGTCGACCGCCACAGGCCCCTGCCGCTGGGCGCGCCGAGGTACAGCACGTCGTTGTCGTGCGGGTCGACGGCCAGGCGCTCGCCCATGCCGCGGCCCGGCATGTTGCCGCCCAGCTTGAACGGCAGGTCCGTCTTCTGCCAGCTCGCGCCCCGGTCGGCGGAGCGCAGCACCGCGCCGTTCGTCGGATCCCAGTCGTTGGTGTACGTGCCGACCGCCGCGTACACCCGGTCCGGGTCGACGGAGTCGGAGGCGATGCTCACCACGCCCGTGTGACCCCAGTCGTCCCAGCCGACGTGGTCGAGCAGTGGCGTCCAGGTGTGGGACGACTCCTGCCAGCGGTAGGCGCCGCCGATGTCGGTGCGGGCGTAGGCGAGGTCCTTCTCGGCGCGGTTGAAGACGATGCCGGGGACGAAGCCGCCGCCGTCGATCCGGGCGTTCTTCCAGGTGTAGGTGTCGGCGGCGACGGCCGCCTTCGGCGTCTCGGCGGCCAGCGCGGCGGGCGGGCTGCCCGCGAGGAGGCCGGCCGCGAGCGCCAGCACGGCTGTGAGGATCCGGGTTCTTCGCACGGTGGGGACCGTCCTTCCGTCAGGAACAGAACACATGCGAGGACCGGGCGACCCCAGGCGTGGGCAGGGGCCGCCCGGTCGGTTGGTCCCGTCGTCCGGTGACAGGACCGAGCACACGGAGCCTCAAGCACCCCCTCGGGGCTGCGGGGAACTGCGCGGCCGGCCACGCACCGGCCCGCAGCCGAGAACCCGCTCTCCCGCGGAGCGCTTCGCGGGGACTATTCGAGCAGCTCCGCGTACGAACCCATGGCGAGGGCTATGTCCGCCTGGGCCCAGAACCGGTGGTACGTGAACGTGGGCACGGCACCGCCCTGGAGATAGCTCTCGATCTTCGACCAGGCCGGGTCGTCCTGGTAGAAGGAGCGGATCGAGGAGAAGGTCGACGAGGCGTCGATCCTGTCGCCGTTCGGCATGGTCCCGGTCCAGCCGTTCGGGACGTACACCGGGTCGTCGAAGCGGTTGTAGTCGGCGCGGGTCTCCGGGACGGCGATGCCGAGCGCGTCCTGGTTGTTCTCCCACATGCCGTCGAGCAGCGCCTTCGCCGTGGCCGCGGCCTCCGTGTCACCGGAGCGGTCGGCGTAGTACGTCAGCGTCTTGGCGTACGCCGCCGCCACACCGACGTCGTTGGTGTAGTCCACGACGGTGACGTGCAGGTCGCCGTTGTCACCCGGGGTGGAGGCGTTCCAGGTGTCGGGCTTGCCCGACCACTGGAGCGTCGACGGGATCCGGAAGCTGCCGTCCGGGTTGACCGTCGTCTCCGACAGGGCCCAGTCGACCCACTTGTCCAGGACCTCCTTCGCCCGGGCGTCACCGCTCTGCTGGTAGTACTCGGCGACCCGCTCCATGGACCACGCCTGGAAGCCGAACCACTGGTTGGACGGCGGGTCGTGGTACACGGGCTTCTCGTCGTAGTACATGCCGTAGAAGGTCGGCGTACCGGCCGGCGGCACGGCGTACCGGCCCGCCCAGCTGTTGGTCGCGCCGCCCGCGATGGCGCCCTCGTCGGACTGCAGCCAGCGGTAGAACTCGATCTGCCGGTCGAGGGACTTGGCCCAGTCCGACGCGCCCGTGGCCGACTTGGGCTTCAGGTCGGCGTAGGTGCTCAGCGCGTAGGCGGCCAGCGGGTTCTGGTAGCCGCCGTGGGTGTGGCTGGAGCCGATGCGCCAGGCCCAGCCCGCGGAGGTGTCCACCGCGCCGCCCCAGGCGTAGTACCAGGAGAGCAGGTAGTGCGAGGAGTCCTTGCCGGTACCGGCGGGGCAGCTCGACGGTCCCACGCAGTTGCCGACCTTCTTGAAGTACTTGTCGAACATCGCGTAGCGCAGGTAGTCGCCCATCTTGGCGGCCTTGTCGAGGGTGCCGGCGATCTCGTCGCCCTTGCCCTGCTCCTCGGCCCACTTGTCCGCCCAGTACGCGGCCTGCACCGCCCGCGCGTCGGCGTCCGGGGCGTTGGTGAACTTCCACTGCTTCGCGTAGGACGCGTCGCCGGTGAAGAGGTCCAGGTAGCCGTTCTTACCGCCGTACTTGAAGGCGTCGCAGGTCGGCTGCGGCACCGTCTCCCACACCGACTCCTGCGCGCCGCGCTGGAAGGTGTTGATGTAGGACGGGCCGGTGTCCGACGGGCCCGCCTCGCACTTGCCGGGCGAGTTGCCGTAGCCGTAGGTGTTGTCGACGTCCTGGAGCCAGTGCATGCCGTACACGTCGTCCGTGCCGTACGCCGACTTCAGCTCACCGGCGATCGGGTCCGGACCCGCGGCGACCGAGCCGTCCAGCTTCGCCGGGTACTCGTTCGGCGTGTCCAGCTCGGGTGCGTAGGTCGCCGGCTTCGAGGCGTTGTAGGCGGAGTTGGTCGGCTGGTCGGCGTGGGTGGGGATCATGTACGTCTCCATGATCTCCCAGGCGTTGTTGAACCTGGACCAGTCGCCGGTCACCTTGCCGTACATGGCCTGGAGCCACAGGAGGTAGCTGTACGCCTCGGACGTGGTCTCGTGTCCGTGGTCCGGCGCCTCGACGATCAGGGTCTCGACCGAGTGGTACGGGATGCCCTCGGGGGAGAAGTAGCCGTTCGCCGGGTCGGTGATCTTCCCGTAGAGCTCCAGGAAGCGGGCGTCGTAGTCCTTCGCGGCCGCCAGCTGGGTGACGGTGACCGTGGCCTTGCCGTGGCCGGGGGCCGTCGACTCGAAGACCGCGGAGCCGGTGCCGGAGGCGTCGGCGGCCACGGTCACCTTCTGGGCGGTGCTCCAGTTCGACGGGGTGAAGGTGAGGCTCGCCCCGCCGGTGAGCGTCAGGCCCGTGTTGCCGCTCGCCCGGGACGTCGTGACGGTCACGTTCGCGGCCGGCTGCTTCGACAGCTTGACCTCGTACGTTCCCGACTTGCCCTGCTGGACGCCCAGTTGGGCCGGAGTGGCGACCACGGTCGGTCCCGAGGCGATCGTGATGCCGACCGGTGTCGAGTCCGCGGCGGCGCCGGTGCTGTCGTATCCCTTCGCCACCAGCGAATGACTGCCCACGGTCAAGCCAGAGGCGGAGTACGTGTAGGGCGCGCTGGTGTCGGTGCCCAGCAGGGTGGTGTCGTCGTAGAACTCCACCTTGCTGATCGTGGCACCGTCGGCCGCGGCCGCCGTGGCCGCCAGGGGCACCGCCTCGCCCTGCGAGTACACGGCGCCCGCCTGCGGGCTGGTCAGCACGGTGATCGGCGGCTGGTGCGCCCCGGCGCAGACGGTGCCGTTGACGGAGAAGCTCGTCGGTGCGGCGTTGGTGCCGCTGTAGGTGAACTGCCCGCCGGTGGAGACGGCGGCCCCGGCGGCGATCCGCGCGTTGTACGAGGCGTTCTTCACGGTGACCGTACGGCCCGACTGCGACCAGGTCCCGTTCCAGCCGTTCGTCAGCTTCTGGTCGCCCGCGTAGGCGTACGACAGGGTCCAGCCGTCGATGGCGTCGCTGCCGCGGTTGGTGAGCGTCAGCTCGGCGGTGAAACCGCTGCCCCAGTCGTTGGTCCTGTAGTCCACGCTGCACTGAAGTGCAGCCGCCTGGGCGGGAGTCGAACCGGTGCCCAGCATGGTCAGGGGGAGTGCGAGGGCCGCCAGCGCGGCGGTCCACAGCCGCCGCGCGGTGCGGCGTCTGGGTCTGTGTCCGGAGTGCATGGTGCTGGTTCCTCCTTGCGGCTCGGGGAGGGGAGTGGGGAGGAGCAACAAGCCTTGAACCAGTGGGAGCGCTCCCATAGTGAAGAGGGGGTCCTGGGCGGTCAAGGTCTGTGAAGAGTCGAAAAGATTCGACGGCTGTTGCGGAGAGAAAGTCGGTTACTCCTCTGTTCTTTGCCGTCACTTGGCGCTACCTTCGCTGCACCAGTGGGAGCGGTTCCACCAGTCGACGCGTCCGTCACGGCGCGCCCGAGCTGCAAGGAGTCGCTCATGCGCCACCCCCCGCTCCACCTTCCGTGTTCAGGACTTATAGCCGCCGGTGCGGCCCGTCCGACGCGGCTTCGGCCGGTGCGCCGGCTCGCACGCCCCCCGGGCGCTCTCACAGTGCCCGCAGGTCGCTCCTGACCTTCGAACACGACGGCACCCCCATGCCGTTCGACAGCGGGCCGCGCTCGGCAGAACGCGCGGTCCGGCACGACAGCGCACCCCACAAAAGAAGGAACCCGCACTCATGACCCGTACCAGAACCGCGATGCTCGCTGCCCTGACGCTGGTCGCCGGCGCCTCCGGCACGGCCCTCGCCGCACACTCCGCGAACGCCGGCGCGGCGGCCCCCGCCTGTACCGTCGACTACAAGGTGCAGAACGACTGGGGCAGCGGCTTCACCGCTGCCGTGACCGTCACCAACAACGGCGCCGCCACGTCCAACTGGTCGGTGGGATGGACGTACGCCGGCAGCCAGAAGGTCTCCAACAGCTGGAACGCGAAGGTCAGCCAGAGCGGTGCCGCCGTCACCGCGGCCAACGAGTCCTACAACGGGACCCTGTCCACCGGCGGTTCGGCCAGCTTCGGCTTCCAGGCCACCTACAGCGGCAGCAACGCGATCCCGGCCACCTTCACCCTCAACGGCGTGACCTGCAACGTCGACGGCGGAGGCGGCCCGACCGACCCGCCGGACCCGACGGACCCGCCGGAGCCGGGCGCCAAGGTGAACAACCCGTACGACGGCGCCAAGGTCTACGTGAACCCGGAGTGGTCCGCCAAGGCCGCCGCCGAACCGGGCGGCAGCCGCATCGCGAACCAGCCCACCGGTGTGTGGCTCGACCGGATCGCCGCGATCAACGGCGTGAACGGCGGCATGGGCCTGCGCGACCACCTGGACGAGGCACTGGAACAGAAGGGCTCCGGCGAACTCGCCATCCAGCTCGTCATCTACAACCTGCCCGGCCGTGACTGCGCGGCCCTCGCCTCCAACGGCGAGCTGGGCCCGACGGAGATCGAGAAGTACAAGACGCAGTACATCGACCCGATCGCCGCGATCCTCGCCGACCCGAAGTACGCGGGCCTCAGGATCGTCACCACGGTCGAGATCGACTCGCTGCCCAACCTGGTCACCAACGTCACGCCCCGGCCGACCGCCACGCCGAACTGCGACGTGATGAAGGGCAACGGCAACTACCAGAAGGGCGTCGGCTACGCCCTGAACAAGCTCGGCGACATCGGCAACGTCTACAACTACGTCGACGCCGGCCACCACGGCTGGCTCGGCTGGGACGACAACTTCGGCGCCTCGGCCGACATGTTCAAGACGGCCGCCACCACCGAGGGCGCGACCGTGGGCGACGTCCACGGCTTCATCGTCAACACCGCCAACTACAGCGCGCTGAAGGAGAACAACTTCAAGATCACGGACAGCGTCAACGGCACGTCCGTGCGCCTGTCCAAGTGGATCGACTGGAACCGCTACACCGACGAGCTGTCCTACGCCCAGGCCATGCGCGACAAGCTGGTCTCGATCGGCTTCGACCAGAACATCGGCATGCTGATCGACACCTCCCGCAACGGCTGGGGCGGCACGGCCCGGCCCGCCGGTCCCGGCCCGCAGAGCAGCGTCGACGCCTACGTGGACGGGGGCCGCTACGACCGCCGCATCCACCTCGGCAACTGGTGCAACCAGTCCGGAGCCGGCCTCGGCGAACGCCCGCAGGCCAGCCCCGCCGCCGGGATCGACGCGTACGTGTGGATGAAGCCCCCGGGCGAGTCCGACGGCGCGAGCGAGGAGATCCCGAACCCTGAGGGCAAGGGCTTCGACCGGATGTGCGACCCCACGTACGAGGGCAACGCGCGCAACGGCAACAACCCGTCGGGCGCCCTGGGCAACGCCCCGATCTCCGGGCACTGGTTCTCCGCGCAGTTCCAGGAGCTGATGAAGAACGCCTACCCGCCGCTGCCGTAAGCGGACTCCCGGCCAGGTGACGCCGTCGGGGTCCGGTCCTTCGGGCCGGGCCCCGGTGGTTCTTTTTGCGGTTACGGCAACATGACTTGCCCCGACGCGGTGAGTCGTCGCAGGCTGACGGCACCGCTAACGGGAGGCTGACCACCATGGCACACGACCACCACCAGCACGACGCCGGACACCGGCACGGCCATGACCACGACCACTCCGACCTCGACTGGGCCGAGGTGGCCCCGCTGCTCGAGGCCCAGGCCGAGCTGTACGCGCCGCTGTACCGGCGGGCCATGGACTGGCTGGCACGCGACGTGCCCGAGCCCGGGCTGGTCGTCGACGTCGGCAGCGGACCCGGCGTCGTGTCCGGCCTGTTCGCCGAGGCCTTCCCCGGTGCCCGCGTCGTCGCCGTCGACGGTTCCGGACCGCTGCTGGAGCGGGCCCGCGACCGCGCCGCCCGGCTGGGCGTCGCCGACCGTGTCGGCACCCTCGCCGGCGACCTGCCCGGTGTGCTGGCCGAGCTCGACTACCCCGCCGACCTGATGTGGGCGAGTCAGAGCCTGCACCACCTCGGCGACCAGCGGGCGGCCCTCGCCGCTCTCGCCGGGCACCTCGCACCCGGCGGCACGCTGGCGGTCCTGGAGGGCGGGCTGCCCGCCCGGTTCCTGCCCCGTGACCTCGGCATCGGGCGACCCGGGCTGCAGGCCCGGATGCACGCGGTGGAGGAGGACTCGTTCGCCGAGATGCGCGCGAGCCTGCCCGGCTCCGTGGCCGAGACCGAGGACTGGCCCGCGATGCTGACCGCCGCCGGCCTGAAGCACACCGGCACCCGCAGTTTCCTGCTGGACCTGCCCGCTCCCGTCTCCGACGAGGCCCGGGCGTACGTCACCACCACCCTGTCCCGCCTGCGCGACCGGATCGGGGACGGCCTCGACGCCGTCGACCGGGCCACGCTGGACCGGCTGCTCGATCCCGGGGACGAGGCGGGCGTGCACCGGAGGCAGGACGTGTTCGTGCTGGTGGCGCACACGGTCTACACGGCCGTACGACCGGCCTGACACGGACGAAGGGGCCCGGTCACCGACCGGGCCCCGGCCTGTCCGGCCATTCCTGGTCGGACAGGCCCTGAGCGGGCGTCCGCTCACTCCCCGTTGAGCTCCGCCGGGTCCGGACCCAGGCGCCGGTCCTCGTTCAGCGCGCTGATCGCCGCGAGGTCCTCGGTGTCCAGGGCGAAACCGAACACGTCGATGTTCTCCTTGATCCGGGACGGCGTCACGGACTTCGGGATCACCACGTTGCCGATCTGGAGGTGCCAGCGCAGCACGACCTGGGCCGGGGTGCGGCCGTGCTTCTGGGCGATCGCCACGATCGCCGGGATCTCCAGGATGCCCTTGCCGGAGCCGAGCGGGGACCAGGCCTCGGTGGCGATGCCCTGCTCCGCGTGGTACTCGCGGGCGACGTGCTGCTGGAGGTGCGGGTGGAGTTCGATCTGGTTGACCGCCGGGATGACCGACGTCTCGCCGATCAGCCGCTCCAGGTGCTCCGGGAGGAAGTTGGAGACGCCGATGGCCCGGATCCGGCCGTCGGCGTGCAGCTTCTCGAACGCCTTGTACGTGTCCACGTACCGTTCCTTGGCCGGCATGGGCCAGTGGATCAGATACAGGTCCACGTACTCGAGACCCAGCTTCTCCAGCGACGTGTCGAACGCCCGGAGGGTGGAGTCGTACCCCTGGTCCTTGTTCCAGAGCTTGGTGGTGACGAAGAGGTCCTCGCGCGCCACGCCCGAGGCGGCGATCGCCTTGCCGGTGCCCTCTTCATTGCCGTAGATCGCCGCTGTGTCGATGCTGCGGTACCCGGCCTCCAGGGCCTGGGCGACGGCCGTCTCGGCCTCGTCGTCCGGCACCTGCCATACGCCGAAACCCAGCTGGGGCATCTCGACGCCGTTGTTCAGGATGATCGGGGGGACCTTGCTGCTCACGAGCTCTTGATCCTTCGGTTGTCGTCAGGTGGTACTCCCATCGTCAACGATCACGAGCCGTGATGCATTCCTGACCGGCGAACTCACGCCGTGTACAGCGCCTCGACCTCCGCGCCGTAGGCCTTCTCGATGGCCCTGCGCTTGAGCTTCAGCGACGGCGTCAGCAGACCGTGCTCCTCGGTGAAGGGCTGGGCCAGGATGCGGAAGGTGCGGATCGACTCGGCATGCGACACGAGCGTGTTGGCCGTGACGACCGCGCGCCGCACCTCCGTCTCGAGATCGGCGTCGTGCACCAGGTCCGCCGGGGACGTCCGCGGTTTGTTGCGCATCGTCAGCCAGTGCTCGACCGCCTCCTGGTCGAGGGTGACGAGGGCGGCGACATAGGGGCGGTCGTTGCCGACGACGATGCACTGGTTGACCAGGGGGTGGTCCCGTACGCGCTCCTCCAGCAGGCCCGGCGAGACGCTCTTGCCGCCGGAGGTCACCAGGATCTCCTTCTTGCGGCCGGTGATGGTGAGGTAGCCGTCCTCGTCGAGCGAGCCGAGGTCGCCGGTGGCCAGCCAGCCGTCGCGCAGGGCGTCGTCGGTGGCCTTGGGGTTGTTGAGGTAGCCCTGGAAGACGTTGTCGCCGTTCAGCAGGATCTCGCCGTCGTCCGCGATGCGCACGGTGACGCCCGGGACGGGGCGGCCGACCGTGCCGTAGCGGGTGCGCCCGGGCGGGTTGGCGGTGGCCGCCGCCGTGGACTCGGTCAGGCCGTAGCCCTCGTAGATCTGCACGCCCGCGCCCGCGAAGAACAGGCCGAGCCGCCGGTCCATCGCCGAGCCGCCCGACATGGCGTTGCGGATGCGTCCGCCCATCGCGGCCCGCACCTTGGAGTAGACGAGCTTGTCGAAGAGCTGGTGCTGCACGCGCAGGCCCGCCGACGGGCCGGGGCCCGTGCCCCAGGCCTTCGCCTCCACCGCCTCCGCGTACTTCACGGCCACGTCGACGGCCTTCTCGAAGGGACCGGACCTGCCCTCCTTCTCGGCCTTGCGCCGGGCCGCGTGGTACACCTTCTCGAAGATGTAGGGCACCGCCAGGATGAAGGTCGGCCGGAAGGCGGCCAGGTCGGGCAGCAGCGCGGCGGCGTTGAGCTGCGGCTGGTGGCCGAAGCGGACCCGGCCGCGGATCGCCGCGACCTCCACCATCCGCCCGAAGACATGGGCGAGCGGCAGGAACAGCAGGGTCGCCGCCTCGTCGCCCCTCCTGGAGTGGAACACCGGCTCCCAGCGCTCGATGACGGTGTCCGCCTCGTACATGAAGTTGCCGTGCGAAATGACGCAGCCCTTGGGGCGGCCCGTGGTGCCGGAGGTGTAGATGACGGTGGCGACCGTGTCCGGCGTGACCGCCTTGCGGTGCCGGTGCACCACCTCGTCGTCGAGGTGGGCCCCCGCGTCGTACAGCTCCTGGACGGCGCCGGAGTCGAGCTGCCACAGGCCGCGCAGGTGCGGCAGCCGGTCGATGACGGTGGCGATCGTCATCGCGTGGTCCTCGTGCTCCACGACCGCCGCCGTCACCTCGGCGTCGTACAGCATCCAGAAGCACTGCTCGGCCGAGGAGGTCGGGTAGACGGGCACCACCTGGGCGCCGATCGCCCACAGGGCGAAGTCGAAGAGCGTCCACTCGTAGCGGGTGCGGGACATGACGGCGACCCGGTCGCCGAAGCGGACGCCCTGGGCGAGCAGGCCCTTGGCGAGGGCCAGCACCTCGTCGCGGAACGCGCCGGCGGTCACGTCCCGCCACTGCCCGGCCTCGTCCTTGCGGCCCAGCGCGATGTGCCGCGGGTCCTCCTCGGCATGCCGGAAGACCACGTCGGCCAGACCGCCCACCGGTGGTGCCGACGTCGACGGAGGACTGGTGTACTCGCGCAAACCCCGCTCCCCGCTCCTGGTGACGCCCCCGCACAGCGCGGTGAAAGCTACCCCACGCCCGGCGGGGGCGGCAGGGGCGTCACCTGCGCACAGCGCTCGTGTTCGCGCTGGTCAGCGAGAGGAAATGCGCTCACAAGGGGAAGGGTCGGACAGTTTCCTGACGGTTGGGTAAGGATGGCCGCCGTAATCTCCACCGAATCTGTACGACGTGGTTACCGCCGGTACGGGGGCGCTGGGACGGCTCGCTCGTCCCGGGGCGAGCAGCTCACCTGTCCGAGGCCCGTGTGCTGAGGACGGTGCAGGCGGTCGCCGCCCGCCAGGATCGCCGACGCCAGGGCGTCCGCCGCGTCCTGGGCCGAGGCCCGGCGCCGGCCGTGCACCAGCACGAAGTCGACCCGGCCCAGTTCCGGAAGTCCGGCCCGGTCCGGCACCCGCACCAGGCCGGGCGGAACGAGTCCCCGTGAGTGCGCCATCACGCCGAGGCCCGCGCGGGCCGCCGCGATCAGGCCGTTCAGGCTGCCGCTGGTGCACGCGATGCGCCACTCGCGGCCCTGCCGCTGCAGGGCCTCCAGCGCGAGCGCACGGGTGATGCCCGGTGGCGGATAGACGATGAGCGGCACCGGGCGGTCCGGGTCGACGCGCAGCCGCTCGGCGCCGATCCACACCAGCCGGTCGCGCCAGACCGGCTCGCCCCGCGGGTCCTCGGGCCGCCGTTTGGCCAGCACCAGGTCGAGCTTCCCGGCGGCCAACTGCTCGTGCAGCGTGCCCGACAGCTCCACCGTCAGTTCCAGGTCGACCTCCGGGTGGTCGTGCCGGAAGCCCTCCAGGATCTCCGGCAGCCGGGTCAGCACGAAGTCCTCGGACGCCCCGAACCGCAGCCGCCCCCGCAGGCGGGTACCGGTGAAGAAGGCCGACGCCTGCTCGTGCACCTCCAGGATCCGCCGGGCGAAACCGAGCATCGCCTCGCCGTCCTCGGTCAGCTCCACGGAGTGCGTGTCGCGGGTGAACAGCTGCCGGCCGGTGGCGTCCTCCAGCCGCCGCACGTGCTGGCTCACGGTCGACTGGCGCAGCCCGAGCCGCCGGGCGGCCTGCGTGAAGCTCAGCGTCTGGGCCACCGACAGGAACGTACGCAGGTGGGAGGGGTCGTACACGAGGCTCACCGTACACCCGGTCATCGCGCGTCGTGATGACAGTGAGAGCGGTGTACCGGATTCCCGATCGCGACAGGAGGGAGCAGGATGGAGAGGGGAGCCGTAATCGGACCACAAGTGAACGAGTAAGCGAACGAGCAAGTGGAGCACCGTGATACGCCTGCGCCTGCCGCGTCGGATGCCGATCGACCCGTACATCCTGCTGCTGCTCGGGACGGTGGGCCTCGCGGCGCTGCTGCCGGCCCGCGGCACGGGCGCGGACGTCGCCTCCGGCGCCTCCACCACCGCGATCGCCTTCCTCTTCTTCCTCTACGGCGCCCGGCTCTCCACCCGTGAGGCGATGGACGGGCTGCGGCACTGGCGGCTCCACGTCACCGTGCTGGCCTGCACCTTCGTCGTCTTCCCGCTGCTGGGCCTCGCGTCCCGCGGGCTCGTCCCGGTCTTCCTGACCGACCCCCTCCACCAGGGCCTGCTCTTCCTCACCCTGGTCCCGTCGACCATCCAGTCGTCGATCGCCTTCACGTCCGTCGCCCGCGGCAACGTCCCCGCCGCGATCTGCGCGGGCTCCTTCTCCTCGCTGGTGGGCATCGTCGTCACGCCGCTGCTGGCCGCCGCCCTGCTGGGCAGCGGCGGGGGCGGGTTCTCCGCCGACTCGGTGGTGAAGATCGTGCTGCAACTGCTGGTGCCGTTCGTCGCCGGGCAGGTGCTGCGCCGCTGGATCGGGGGCTTCGTCGCCCGGCACAAGAAGGGGCTCGGGCTCGTCGACCGCGGTTCGATCCTCCTCGTCGTCTACACCGCGTTCAGCGAGGGCATGGTGCGGGGCATCTGGCACCAGGTGAGCCCCGTCCGGCTGGCCGGCCTGCTGGCCGTGGAGGCGGTACTGCTCGCTGTGATGCTGCTGCTGACCTGGTACGGGGCCAAGGGGCTGGGCTTCGGCCGGGAGGACCGGATCGCGATCCAGTTCGCCGGGTCGAAGAAGTCCCTCGCCGCCGGTCTGCCGATGGCGAGCGTCCTGTTCGGTGCGCACGCCTCACTGGCCGTGCTGCCGCTGATGCTCTTCCACCAGATGCAGCTGATGGTGTGCGCGGTCATCGCCAAGCGCCGGTCGCACGACCCGGAGGCGGTCGCGTCGGACGAGCGGGACGCTGCCGCGCACACGACCGTGGGCAGCGGGTCACGGCCGGCCTGAGCCCGGCCACCGCCGGCAGCGGTCGGGCCGGGCCGGGTGACGCGGCGGCGACGGCGGGGTCGGGACGACGGCGGGGTCGAGACGGGGCCCCTGCGGCGCAGGGGGCGCTCCCCGCCGGCCGGGGCCCCGTCGCCGTGCCGCGGGCGACCGGGTCAGCCCTGGGCGGCCGCGGCCCGCAGGGCGACGCGGTCCTCGCCCGCGTACACGTTCATGGAGGTGCCCCGCAGGAACCCCACCAGCGTCAGTCCCGTCTCGGCGGCCAGGTCCACCGCCAGCGAGGACGGCGCCGACACCGCGGCCAGCACCGGGATGCCCGCCATCACGGCCTTCTGCGCCAGCTCGAAGGAGGCCCGGCCCGACACCAGCAGGACGGACCGGGACAGCGGCAGGTCACCGTTCTGCAGGGCGCGGCCCACCAGCTTGTCGACCGCGTTGTGCCGGCCCACGTCCTCCCGTACGTCGACCAGTTCCCCGTCCTCGGTGAACAGGGCCGCCGCGTGCAGCCCGCCGGTCCGGTCGAAGACCCGCTGGGCGGCACGCAGCCGGTCGGGCAGGTCCGCCAGCAGCTTTGGGGTGACGCGGACCGGGGGAGTGTCGGCGATGGGCCAGCGGGCCGTCGTGCGCACCGCGTCCAGGCTCGCCTTGCCGCACAGCCCGCAGGACGAGGTCGTGTAGACGTTCCGCTCCAGCGTGATGTCGGGGATCGGCACGCCCGAGGCGGTCTTCACGTCCACCACGTTGTACGTGTTGGAACCGTCGACCGTGGCGCCCGCGCAGTAGACGATGTTCTGGAGATCGCCCCGCTCGGCGAGCACCCCCTCGCTGACCAGGAACCCGGCCGCCAGGGCGAAGTCGTCGCCCGGCGTGCGCATCGTGATCGCGAGCGGTCTGCCGTTCAGCCGGATCTCCAGCGGTTCCTCGGCGACGAGCGTGTCCGGGCGGGTGGAGACCGCACCGTCCCGTACGCGGATCACCTTGCGTCGTTCCGTGACTCGTCCCATGTCGCGTGTCCCGTGTCCTGTCCCGTGTGCCGTGTCCCGCGTTGCGTGTTCCGGTCAGTCCCGGTTCTGTACGTGCTGGTAGCCGAAGCGGCCCTTGATGCACAGGTTGCCGTGGGTCACCGGGTTGTCGTGCGGCGAGGTGACCTTCACGATCTCATTGTCCTGCACGTGGAGGGTGAGGTTGCAGCCCACTCCGCAGTACGCGCACACCGTCGTCGTCCCGCTCTGCCGCGCCTCGTCCCAGGTGCCCGCCGCGCGCATGTCGAACTCCGACTTGAACGACAAGGCCCCCGTGGGGCAGACCTCGATGCAGTTGCCGCAGTAGACACAGGCCGAGTCGGTCAGCGGGGCGTCGTGCTCGACCGCGATCCGGGCGTCGAAGCCGCGGCCGGAAACAGAGATCGCGAAACTGTTCTGCCACTGGTCGCCGCAGGCGTCCACGCACTTGTAGCAGAGGATGCACTTGCCGTAGTCGCGCACGTACAGGTCGTTGTCGACGCGCGGCTCCTCGTCGACACGGGCCGCCTCCGGGCCGAAGCGGTCCGGTTTCGCCTCGTACTCCTTGATCCACTGCGCGGCCGAGGGGGTCGTGGAGAGGTCGACCGAGGACGCGAGCAGTTCGAGGACGACCTTGCGGCTGTGCCGGACGCGCTCGGTGTCCGTCCGCACCACCATGCCCGGCTCCGCCCGGCGCGAGCAGGCGGGGGCGAGGGTCCGGGCGCCCTCGACCTCCACCACGCACACCCGGCAGGCGTTCTTCGGGGTGAGGGTGTCGCCCTGGCACAGGGTCGGGACGTCCGTACCGGCGGCCCGGCAGGCGTCGAGGATCGTCGCCCCCTCGGGGACCCGGGCCTCCTGCCCGTCGAGGGTGAAGTCCACCGGACGGCGCGGTACTCCGAGCGGTATCGCGGTCATTCGTAGGCCCCCAGTCGGTCGATGGCGGATTCCACGGCGTTCCACGCGGTCTGCCCCAGACCGCAGATCGAGGCGTCCCGCATCGCGCGGCCGACCTCCCTGAGCAGCACGATGTCGTCGGCGGCGGCCGCCCCCGCGCGCTCCACGATCCGGTGCAGCGCCTCCTCCTGGCGCACGGTCCCGACCCGGCACGGCACGCACTGCCCGCACGACTCGTCGCGGAAGAACTCCGCGATGCGCAGCAGCAGACGCGGGAGCGGGACGGTGTCGTCGAAGGCCATGACGACGCCGGAACCGAGGGTCGTGCCGGCCGCCCGGGTTCCCTCGAAGGTGAGGGGGATGTCGAGTTCGTCGGGCCGTACGAAGCCGCCGGCCGCCCCGCCGAGCAGCACCGCCCGCAGCCCGTCCCGCACTCCGGCCAGGGCGAGGAGCTCGCCCAGCGTCGCACCGAAGGGCAGCTCGTACACGCCGGGGCGTGCCACGCTCCCCGAGACGCAGTACAGCTTCGGGCCGGTGGAGGCCTTCGTGCCGGTCGCGGCGTACGCCGGTGCGCCCAGCGTCAGGATCGGCAGTACGTTGACCAGCGTCTCGACGTTGTTCTCCACCGTCGGCTTGCCGAACAGGCCCTTCTCCACGGGGAACGGCGGCTTGGACCGCGGCTCGCCGCGGTAGCCCTCGATGGAGTTGAACAGGGCCGTCTCCTCGCCGCAGACGTACGCGCCGGCGCCCCGCCGGATCTCGATGTCGAAGGCGTAGCCCTGCCCGAGGACGTCGTCGCCGAGCAGGCCCCGGGTGCGCGCCTGCTCGATCGCGTGGCGCATGCGGTGCGTCGCCCGCGGATACTCGCCGCGCAGGTACAGGTGGCCCTTGTGCGCGCCGGTCGCGTACGCGGCGATCGTCATCGCCTCGACCAGCGCGTACGGATCGCCCTCCATGAGGACACGGTCCTTGAAGGTGCCCGGCTCGGACTCGTCGGCGTTGCAGACGAGGTGGTGCGGGTGGTCGGGCTGGGCGGCCGTGGCCTGCCACTTGCGGCCGGTGGGGAACGCGGCGCCGCCGCGGCCGAGGAGGCCGGAGTCGGTGACCTCGCGGATCACCCCGGCGGGGCCCAGCTCGAAGGCCCGGCGCAGGGCCGTGTAGCCGCCGTGGGCGCGGTAGTCGTCGAGGGAGGCGGGGTCGGTGGTGCCGATGCGTGCGAGGAGGATCAGGGCGGGGTCGCCCGCCTGGGGGACCGCTGCGGCGGGCGGGGGTTCGGTGGCGGCGGACTCGGGGGCGGTGGCGGCGCGGACAGCGGTGTCGGCGGTGGCGGGGGCGCAGACGGCGGTGGCCCGAAGGGTGTTCCGCCCCCGCCGCTCCTGCCCCTTCCCGGCCCCGGGGGCCGTGCCCCCGGACCCCCCTTCGGCCCGGACGGCCTCGTCCTCGATCGCCGGACGGGCCGGATCGTCCCCCGCCGCCGGAAGGGCCGGGGGCTTTCCCGCTCGTATCGCCAGGGTCGCCGGTGCGCGCTCGCACAGACCCAGGCACGGGCCGCGCTCGACCCGTACCCCGCTCTCCGGGCCCAGGCGTGCCTCGACGCCCGCGCACAGGTCTCTCGCTCCGGCCGCCGTGCACGCCAGGTCGGTGCAGACGTGCAGCACCGTCGCGGGGCGTGGGCGGACCGAGAACATGGAGTAGAAGGTGGCGACCCCGTACGCCTCGGCCGGCGGGACCGTCAGGCGCCTGCACAGGTAGTCCAGGGCGCCCTCGCTGATCCAGCCGACCCGGTCGTTGACCGCGTGCAGCCCCGGCAGCAGCAGGTCGCGGCGGTCCCGGGCCTCCCGCCCGCCGCGCGCCCACCGCAGGTCGGCGTCGGTGCGGTCGGCGCCCTCCCAGGACGACTCGGGAGGGCCGAGCAGGGCGTCCACGGCCGCGCGTTCCTCGTCCGTCGGCTTGCTGTCACCGAAGCGCAGGTCCACTGGTGCTCACCTTCTCGATCCGGATCGCCGAGGCCTTGAACTCCGCCGTCCCGGCGATCGGGCAGTTGGCCTCGATGGTCAGCTGGTTGGTGTCCACCTCGTCGGGAAAGTGGAAGCTCATGAAGGCGAGCCCCGGCCGCAGCGCGGTGTCGACCCACACGGGCGCGACCACCGACCCGCGACGCGAGGTCACCCGTACCTCCTCACCGACCGCCACCCCGTACCGCTCGGCGTCCTCCGGGCACAGCTCGACGGACTCGCCGCGCCGCAGCGGGGACGAGTAACCCCCGCTCTGGACCCCCGTGTTGTAGGAGTCGAGCCGTCGGCCCGTGGTCAGCCGGATCGGGTACTCCTCGTCGGTGAGGTCCACCGGCGGGTCGTGCCGGACGATCCCGAAGGGTGCGCGGGGGCCCCGCCTGACCGGGTCCGTCTCCCACAACCGGCCGTGCAGATAGGTCGGTTCGAGCGCCTCCGTGCTCGGGCACGGCCACTGGAGGCCCTGGTGCTCCTCCAGGCGCGCGTACGTCATCCCGTGGTGGTCCGGCGACAGGGAGCGCAGCTCGTTCCAGACGGCCTCCGCGTCCGGGTACTTCCAGACGTGGCCGAGGCGGGCCGCCAGGTCGCAGAGGATGTCGATGTCCTCGCGGGCCTCGCCGGGCGGGGTGACGGCCCTGCGGACGCGTTGGACGCGCCGCTCGCTGTTGGTGGTGGTGCCCTCGGTCTCCGCCCAGCCGGCCGTCGCCGGCAGGACCACGTCGGCCAGTTCCGCGGTTCTGGTGAGGAAGATGTCCTGGACGACGAGGAAGTCCAGCGCCTTCAGGCGGCGCACGGCCTGTTCGCTGTCCGCCTCCGACTGCGCCGGGTTCTCGCCGATGCAGTAGACGGCCCGCAGGGTGCCCTCCTCCATGGCCTCGAACATCTCCGTCAGGGTCAGCCCGTGCCGCGGCTGCATGACGGTGCCCCAGGCCGACTCGAACTTCAGCCTGACCTCCGGGTCGAGGACGTCCTGGAAGCCGGGCAGCCGGTTGGGGATCGCGCCCATGTCGCCGCCGCCCTGCACGTTGTTCTGGCCCCGCAGCGGCTGCAGCCCGGAGCCGTAGCGGCCGACGTGGCCGGTGAGGAGGGAGAGGTTGATCAGGGCGCGGACGTTGTCGGTGCCGTTGTGGTGCTCGGTGATGCCGAGGGTCCAGCAGAGCTGGGCACGCTCGGCGCGGGCGTAGGCGTGCGCCAACTGGCGGATGGCGGCGGCCGGTACGCCGGTCACCTTCTCCGCGAGGGAGAGGGTCCACGGCTCGACGAGCGCCCTGTACTCCTCGTAGCCGGTGGTCGCCCGCTCGATGAACGCCTCGTTGGCCAGCCCCGCGTGGATGATCTCGCGGCCGATCGCGTGCGCCATCGGGATGTCGGTGCCGACGTTCGGGCCGAGCCAGCTCTCCGCCCACTCGGCCGTGGAGGTGCGGCGCGGGTCGACCGCGTACATCCGGGCGCCGCCCCGGATGCCCTTCAGCACGTGCTGGAAGAAGATCGGGTGCGCGAAGCGGGCGTTGGAGCCCCACATCACGATCACGTCGCTGTGCTCGATCTCCTCGTACGACGACGTCCCGCCGCCCGAGCCGAAGGCGGCCGAGAGGCCCGCGACGCTCGGCGCGTGGCACGTGCGGTTGCAGGAGTCGACGTTGTGGGTGCCCATGACGACCCGGGCGAACTTCTGCGCCACGTAGTTCATCTCGTTGGTCGCGCGGGCGCAGGAGAACAGCCCGAACGCGCCGCGCGCGGCCGCCAGGCCCCGGGCGGTCCGGTCCAGGGCCTCGTCCCAGGTGGCCCGGCGCAGGGGCGCGTCCCGCGAGTCCCGGACGAGGGGATGGGTGAGGCGGGTGTAGGTCTTCGGGCTCCGGTCGCGCCCGTCGCGGCCCTTGCGCCCGTCGCGGTCGGTTCGGTCGCGGTCGCTTCGGTCGCGGTCGGATCGGATTCGGTCGGATCGGATTCGGTCGGGTCGGGTTTGGTCGGGTCGGTTTCGGTCGCGTTCGCTCATGCGGCACTCCTCAGCGCGAGCAGGTCCGACAGGGCGTGCACGGTGCGCAGGGTGGGCACCGGGACCCCGGTGATCTCCGCCAGTTCGACGACGGCCGCGAGGAGGACGTCGAGCTCGAGCGGCTTGCCGCGCTCCAGGTCCTGGAGCGTGGAGGTGCGGTGGTCGCCGACCTTCTCGGCGCCCGCGAGCCGGCGTTCGATGGAGACGCCGACCTCGCAGCCGAGGGCCCCGGCGACCGCGAGCGTCTCGGTCATCATGGTCTCGATGACCCGGCGGGTGCCGCCGTGCCGACACATCTGCCGCATGGTGGCGCGGGCCAGGGCGCTGATCGGGTTGAACGAGATGTTGCCCAGCAGCTTCAGCCAGATGTCGCCCCGCAGGTCCGGTTCGACCGGGCACTTCAGGCCGCCGGCCCGCATCGCCTCGCTGAGGGCCAGGCACCGGGCGGAGACACCTCGGCCGGGCTCGCCGACCGAGAAGCGGGTGCCTTCCACGTGCCGGACCACGCCCGGCTCCTCGAGTTCGGTGGCCGCGTAGACGACGCAGCCGACGGCCCGTTCCGGCGCGAGCACCGCACTGACCGCGCCGGCCGGGTCCACACTTTCCAGTCGGCGCCCGTCGTACGGGCCGCCGTGCCGGTGGAAGTACCACCAGGGGATGCCGTTCTGGGCGGCCACGACCGCCGTGGTGTCGTGCAGCAGCGGCTCGATCAGCGGCCCGCACGCCGCGTACGAGTGGGCCTTCAGCCCGAGGAACACGTAGTCGGCCGGGCCGACTTCGGCCGGGTCGTCGGTGGCGTGGGGGTGCGCGGTGAAGTCGCCGCGCGGGCTGCGCACCCGTACTCCGCACTGCCTCATGGCCGCCAGGTGCGGTCCACGGGCGATGAGATGGACGTCGGCGCCCGCGCGGTGGAGCGCGGCGCCGACGTAGGCGCCGATCGCCCCGGCACCGAGGACTGCGACTTTCATGGCGAGGGAGCTCCGTTCGGTCGAGGGATACCGAGGAACTGCCGACTGGACTCCGATACGACGGATACGACGGATACGACGATGCGGCGGATACGGCGGTACGTTGTTCTGTCGACGAAATATTGTCTACAGTATGGGAGTTGCCCCAGCAAGGCTTTGTGCAGCACCGGTGGTTGTCTGCTCAACCGACTTCTCAACCGTCTCCCGCGTCCCTACGGTTGGGGACTCATGAGTCCCCCCGTCGCACCCCCCGGCTGGAGCCGCTGGCTCGTTCCCCCCGCCGCGCTCTCGGTCCACCTCTCCATCGGCCAGGCGTACGCCTGGTCCGTGTTCAAACCGCCCCTGGAATCCGCGCTCGGCCTCAGCGGCACGCAGAGCGCGCTGCCCTTCCAGCTCGGCATCGTCATGCTCGGGCTGTCGGCCGCGTTCGGCGGCACGCTCGTGGAGCGCCACGGGCCGCGCTGGGCGATGACCGTCGCCCTGGTCTGCTTCTCGTCCGGCTTCCTGCTCTCCGCGCTGGGCGCGGCCCTCGAGCAGTACTGGCTGATCGTCCTCGGCTACGGCTTCGTCGGCGGGATCGGCCTCGGCATCGGCTACATCTCGCCCGTCTCGACGCTGATCAAGTGGTTCCCCGACCGGCCCGGCATGGCCACCGGCATCGCCATCATGGGCTTCGGCGGCGGCGCGCTCATCGCCTCCCCCTGGTCGGCGCAGATGCTGGAGTCCTTCGGCACCGACAGCCCGGGGATCGCCCTCGCCTTCCTCGTGCACGGACTGACGTACGCCGTCTTCATGCTGCTCGGCGTGCTGCTGGTGCGGGTGCCGCGCCCGAAGGGGCGGGCGGACGGCGAGCCGGACGCACTCGAGGGCGTCCAGGTGTCCGCGCGGGGAGCGGTGCGCACCCCGCAGTTCTGGCTGCTGTGGATCGTGCTCTGCATGAACGTCACCGCCGGCATCGGCATCCTGGAGAAGGCCGCACCGATGATCACGGACTTCTTCGCCGACACCTCCACGCCGGTGACGGTGACCGCCGCCGCCGGGTTCGTGGCCCTGCTGTCGGCGGCCAACATGGCGGGCCGGATCGGCTGGTCCTCGGCCTCCGACCTGATCGGACGCAAGAACATCTACCGGGTCTACCTCGGCGCCGGCGCGCTGATGTACGCGCTGATCGCCCTGTTCGGCGACTCCTCCAAGGTGCTCTTCGTCCTGTGCGCCCTCGTCGTCCTCTCCTTCTACGGCGGCGGCTTCGCCACGGCCCCCGCCTACCTCAAGGACCTCTTCGGCACCTACCAGGTCGGCGCGATCCACGGGCGGCTGCTCACCGCCTGGTCCACGGCCGGCGTCCTCGGACCGCTGATCGTGAACTGGATCGCCGACCGGCAGGAGGAGGCCGGACGGCACGGCTCGTCCCTGTACGGGCTGTCGTTCGTCATCATGATCGGGCTGCTGGTCGTCGGCTTCGTCGCCAACGAACTCGTGCGGCCGGTCCACGTCCGCCACCACGTGTCCACCGCTCCGGAGCCGAAGGAGGCCACCGATGCCCGACGACAGCAGCCAGAGTCCGCCTGACCTGCCCGACCGCCGGCCGCTGATCGCGTTCACCTGGCTGTGGGTGGGCGCGCCGCTCGCCTACGGGCTGTACGAACTTGTCCGGAAGGCGACCCAGCTGTTCACCGGGTGACGCCTCCAGGTGCGTCCGGGATGCTGACCGAAGCCGACAAGGCGGGCACCCGTTCTCTGTCGCTTCACCTGCCGTCGTACCCGTCGGTCACTCATCACACTGGTGGACCCCGTACCCGAGGCAACGAGGAATCCACTCATGCACGGCTCCCGCATCACCGCCGTCGGCCACTACCAGCCCACCGGGATTCTCACCAACGAGGACCTGGCGGGCATGGTCGACACCAGCGACGAGTGGATCAGGAGCAGGGTGGGCATCCGGTCCCGCCGCATCGCCGGGCCCGACGAGCCGGTCGACGAGCTGGCCGGCCACGCCGCGGCCAAGGCCCTCGCGTCGGCCGGCCTGACGCCGGCCGACGTGGACCTGGTGCTGGTCGCCACCTCCACCGCGATCGACCGTTCCCCGAACACCGCCGCCCGCGTCGCGGCCCGCCTCGGCATAACGGAACCCGCCGTGCTGGACCTCAACGTCGTCTGCGCGGGCTTCACCCACGCCCTGGCCACCGCCGACCACGCCGTCCGGGCCGGCTCGTCGAGCAGGGCCCTTGTCATCGGCGCGGACAAGATGTCCGAGGTGACCGACTGGACCGACCGCACCACCTGCGTGCTCGTCGGCGACGGGGCGGGGGCCGCCGTCGTGGAGGCCTGTGCCCCGGGCGAGGAAGCGGGGATCGGCCCCGTGCTGTGGGGGTCGGTGCCCGAGATGGGCAACGCGGTCCGCATCGAGGGCACGCCCCCGAGGTTCGCGCAGGAGGGGCAGAGCGTCTACCGCTGGGCCACCACGCGGCTGCCCGCCATCGCGCGCCAGGCCTGCGAGCGGTCCGGACTGGAACCGGCCGACCTGGCCGCGGTCGTCCTGCACCAGGCGAACCTGCGCATCATCGAACCCCTCGCCGCGAAGATCGGCGCCGTCAACGCCGTCGTCGCCCGGGATGTCGTCGAATCCGGCAACACCTCGGCGGCGAGCATCCCGCTCGCCCTCTCCAAGCTGGTGGAGCGCGGCGAGATCACCACCGGGGACCCGGTCCTGCTCTTCGGCTTCGGCGGAAACCTCTCCTACGCCGGGCAGGTCGTCCGCTGTCCCTGACCGGCCCCGGTGAGCCGTGGTGTGACGTGGACTACTCCCGGCCTCCGGTTTCCCGTGCGCCGTAGACTGTAGACGAAAGACAATCGATACTCGGCGTACCGGCCGTACCGCCTCCGAGGGGGGACCGATGTTGTCCGCAGGACTGCCGCAGGGCGCGGTGCCCAGGCTGGAACGGCCGGGCCCGCTGCGCGACCGGGTCTACGAGGCGCTGCTCGAACTCATCACCACGCGTGCCCTCCAGCCCGGCCAGCACCTCGTCGAGAGCGAACTCGCCGGTCACCTCGGTGTGTCGAGGCAGCCCGTGCGCGAGGCCCTGCAGCGGCTCAACACCGAGGGGTGGGTCGATCTGCGCCCCGCGCAGGGGGCGTTCGTGCACGAGCCGACGGAGGAGGAGGCCGACCAGCTCCTGACGGTGCGTACGCTCCTGGAGGCCGAGGCCGCCCGGCTCGCCGCCGCCAACGCGGGCAGCGCGGGCGTGACCGCCCTGGAGGAGCTGTGCGAGGAGGGCGAACGGGCCGTCGCCGCCGACGACGTGGACGCGGCCGTCGCCTCCAACGCCCGCTTCCACGCGAAGGTCATGGAGCTGGCCGGCAACGCCGTCCTCGCCGAACTGGCCGCGCAGGTGGACCGCCGGGTGCGCTGGTACTACACGCCCATCGCCCGGCAGCGCGGCCGGCAGTCCTGGATCGAGCACCGCCAGTTGATCGCGGCCATCACCGACCGGGACGAGCAGGCGGCGACGCGGCTGATGCGCGAGCACACGGAGCACACCCGGCGCTCGTACCACGCGCGTTCCACCTCCTGACGCCCGGACCGTCCCGTTTCCGGCTGGTCCGCCCCGACCTGGCGTGACCCGGCCCGGCCGGTGGCCGACCTCCTTTGTCCTCTCAGTGGAGAAAGTTCGCAGCAATTCATGCGCGACTTCTTCCCACACCCGACGCCCGCTGCTACGTTCCCTCCGAAAGCAAGCCACGGACGCGACCGAAACCGGCGCGCTCAAGCCATTGAGGCGGGGAGGGGCTCGTGAGACGCATGACGGCACGACCCGCGAACGCCCACCAAGCCCGACTGCTCCAGCTGTTGCGCGACGGTGGCCCCAACTCCCGGGCCCAGCTCGGCGACCAGGTGGACCTCTCCCGGTCCAAGCTGGCCGTGGAGGTGGACCGGCTGCTGGAGACGGGGCTGGTCGTGGCCGACGGACTCGCCGCCTCGCGCGGCGGGCGCCGTTCCCACAACGTCCGCCTCAACCCCGAACTGCGCCTGCTCGGCGTCGACATCGGCGCGACCTCGGTCGACGTCGCCGTCACCAACGCCGAACTGGAGATCCTCGGGCACATCAACCAGCCCTTGGACGTACGCGAGGGACCGGTCGCGGTCTTCGAGCACGTACTGTCCATGGCCGCCAAGTTGCGGGCCTCGGGTCTGGCGGAGGGCTTCGACGGCGCCGGCATCGGCGTCCCGGGACCGGTCCGCTTCCCCGAGGGCGTGCCGGTGGCTCCGCCGATCATGCCGGGCTGGGACGGCTTCCCCGTGCGGGAGGCGCTCAGCCAGGAACTCGGCTGCCCGGTCATGGTCGACAACGACGTGAACCTGATGGCGCTGGGGGAGCAGCACGCGGGCGTCGCCCGCACCGTGCCCGACTTCCTCGTCGTCAAGATCGGTACCGGTATCGGCTGCGGCATCGTCGTCGGCGGTGACGTCTACCGGGGTACGACGGGCAGCGCGGGCGACATCGGGCACATCCAGGCCGTGCCCGACGGACGCCCCTGCGCCTGCGGCAACCGGGGCTGCCTGGAGGCCCACTTCAGCGGCGCGGCACTGGCCCGCGACGCCACGGAGGCCGCCCAGCAGGGCCTGTCGGCCGATCTCGCGAACCGGCTGGAGGCGAACGGGGGCCTCAGCGCCGCCGACGTCGCCGCCGCTGCCGCCGCGGGCGACGCCACCGCACTCGAACTGATCCGGGAAGGCGGCCGCAGCACCGGTCAGGTCATCGCCGGCCTGGTCAGCTTCTTCAACCCGGGTCTCGTGGTGATCGGCGGCGGGGTGACCGGCCTCGGCCACAACCTGCTCGCCGCGATCCGCACCCAGGTCTACCGCCAGTCGCTGCCGCTGGCGACCGGCAACCTGCCCATCGTCCTGGGGGAGTTGGGCCCCACCGCCGGAGTCATCGGCGCGGCCCGGCTGATCAGCGACCACCTGTTCTCACCCGCGTAGACACCGTTCGGTTCCCGAGCTCACCAGCACAGCGCTCCACCCGGCCCTGCCCTGCTCCGTACCGTCACGCCCTGCTCCGCCCTGTCCTGCTCTGCTCTGCCCTGACACCGGCCCGCACGCCCGCCGAGGGGACCACACATGGCACCAGAATCACCGCTGCTCAGCATGTCCGGCATCACCAAGTCCTTCCCCGGCGTCCGGGCCCTGGACGGCGTCGACCTCGACGTCCAGGCCGGCGAGGTGCACTGCCTGCTCGGCCAGAACGGCGCCGGGAAGTCCACCCTCATCAAGGTGCTGGCCGGTGCCCACCAGCCCGACACCGGCACCATCCGGTGGCGCGGCGAGGACGTCACCCTGCGCTCGCCCATCGCGGCCATGCGCCTCGGCATCGCCACCATCTACCAGGAACTCGACCTGGTGGAACACCTGTCGGTCGCCGAGAACGTCCACCTCGGCCACGAGCCGACCGCCGCCGGCTTCGTCGTACGGGCAAGGGCGGCCAAGGCGTCGACGGCCCAGCTCCTCAGGCGACTCGGGCACCCGGAAGTCGATCCGGGACGGCTGGTCGGGGAACTCTCGGCGGCGCAGCAGCAGATCGTGTCCATGGCGCGGGCGCTCTCGCACGACGTACGGCTGATCGTGATGGACGAGCCGTCCGCCGCGCTCGACCCGGACGAGGTCGACAACCTCTTCCGCATCGTCGCCGACCTCACCGCCGACGGAGTCGCCGTCGTCTACATCTCGCACCGCCTGGAGGAGATCCGCCGCATCGGCGACCGGGTCACCGTCCTCAAGGACGGCCGGGCCGTCGCCGGCGGGCTGCCCGCCAAGTCGACGCCGACCCGGGAGGTGGTGGCGCTGATGACCGGACGCAACGTCGAGTACGTCTTCCCCGACCGGCCGGCCTCGCCGCCCCGGGGTGAGCCCGTGCTGAGCGTGCGGGGACTGACCCGGGACGGCGAGTTCGCCCCCCTCGACCTGGAGGTCCGCCCCGGCGAGATCGTCGGCCTCGCCGGACTCGTCGGCTCCGGCCGCTCCGAGATCCTGGAGACGGTCTACGGCGCCCGCAGGGCGAGCGCCGGCCAGGTCCTCGTCGACGGCAGTCCGCTGCGGCCGGGCAGTGTGCGCGCCGCCGTCCGCGCCGGGCTCGGGCTCGCCCCCGAGGAACGCAAGGCGCAGGCCCTGCTGATGCTGGAGTCCGTCACCCGCAACGTGTCGGTCTCCGCCATGTCCCGCTTCTCGCGCGGCGGCTGGATCGACCGCGGCGCCGAACTGAACGCGGCCCGCACGGCGACCCGAGAGCTGTCGCTGCGGCCCGACAACCCCTCCGTGCCCGTGCGCACCCTGTCCGGCGGCAACCAGCAGAAGGCGGTCCTCGCCCGCTGGCTGCTGCGCGGCTGCAAGGTCCTGCTGCTCGACGAACCCACCCGCGGCGTCGACGTCGGCGCCCGCGCCGAGCTGTACGCGGTCATCCGCCGCCTCGCCGACGAGGGCCTCGCCGTCCTGCTGGTCTCCAGCGAGGTGCCCGAGGTGCTCGGCCTCGCCGACCGCGTGCTGGTGCTGCGCGAGGGCCACGTCGTGCACGAGGCCCCCGCCCGCGAACTCGACGAACACCGCGTACTCGACCTCGTGATGGAAGGAAGCCCGGCGTCATGACGCAGCACGTGTCCCCGCCACGGGGCGGCACCGGCAAGGCGGCACCGGTCGACGGTCCGCCCGCCTGGCGGAGCCTCACGGCCCGCGCCGACCTCCGCACCCTCACCCTGCTCGGCGTGCTCGCCGCACTGGTCCTCATCGGCGGCATCACCCAGCCCGACGCGTTCCTCGACACCCGCAACCTGCAACTGGTGCTCACCCAGGCGTCCGTGATCGGCGTCGTCACCGTGGGCATGACCTTCGTGATCGTCTCCGGCGGCATCGACCTGTCCGTGGGCGCCATCGTCGCCCTGTCGTCCGTGTGGGCGACCACCGTCGCCACCCAGGAGTACGGCTTCGCCGGCATCCTCTTCACCGCCGTGGTGGTCGGCGTGGGCTGCGGACTGGTCAACGGGGTGCTCATCGCGTACGGCGCGATGGTCCCCTTCATCGCCACCCTCGCCATGCTGGCCTCGGCGCGCGGTCTCGCGCTCCAGATCACCGACGGCCGGACCCAGGTCGTCACGGTCCCCAGCGTCCTGGACCTCGGCGAGCGCGATGCCTACGTGCTCGGCATCCCGCCCCTGGTCCTGGTGTTCGCGGCCGTCACCGTCATCGGCTGGCTGGTGCTCAACCGGACCACCTTCGGACGCCGCACGGTCGCCGTCGGCGGCAACGCGGAGGCCGCCCGGCTGGCCGGCATCGACGTCCGCCGCCAGCGGCTCTACCTCTACCTGCTCTCCGGCCTGTGCTGCGGCATCGCCGCCTTCCTGCTGATCGTCCTGGCCGGCTCCGGGCAGAACACCAACGGCAACCTCTACGAACTCGACGCCATCGCCGCCGCGATCATCGGCGGCACCCTGCTCAGCGGCGGGCGCGGCACCATCGTCGGCTCCGTGCTCGGCGTCCTGATCTTCACCACCATCACCAACATCTTCGCCCTGAACAACCTGCAGAGCGACGTCCAGCAGATCGCCAAGGGAGCGATCATCGTCGCCGCCGTGCTGGTCCAGCGCCGTACCGCAAGCACGCACTGAGGAAAGGGTTCACCGTCATGACGAAGCTCACGAGTCGCAGAGGACTGCTCTTCGGAGCCGCCGCCGTGTCCGCCGGTGCCGTCCTCACCGGGTGCACCAGCAACGACACCGACGACGGCGACGACAAGCCGACCGCCAACGACCAGCCGGCCGCCGACGACAAGCCGGGCAAGCAGGTCACCATCGGCTACGCCGGCCCCCAGGCCGACCACGGCTGGCTCAACGCCATCAACGACAACGCCAAGAAGCGCGCCGAGAAGTACTCCGACGTGACCCTGGAGGTCACCGAGGGCTCCAACGACACCGCGCAGCAGATCGGGCAGATCGAGACCCTCATCAACAAGAAGGTCGACGTCCTGGTGGTGCTGCCCGCCGACGGCAAGGCGCTCACCCAGGTCGGCCTGAAGGCCATGCGCGCCGGCATCCCGGTCGTCAACCTCGACCGCGTCTTCAACAGCCCCCAGGCCTACCGCTGCTGGATCGGCGGCGACAACTACGGCATGGGGCTCAACGCCGGTCACTACATCGGCGAGAAGCTCAAGGACAAGGCCGACGCCCGCGTGATCGAGCTGGCCGGCCTGGACAACCTGGAGCTGACCAAGCAGCGCACCCAGGGCTTCGACGACGCGCTGAAGAACTACCCCAACATCCAGAAGGTGGCCCGCCAGGCAGCCGACTTCACCGTCGAGTCCGGGCAGGCCAAGATGGCCCAACTGCTCCAGGCCCAGTCGAAGTTCGACGCCCTGTGGAACCACGACGACGACCAGGGCGTGGGCGCGTTGCGCGCCATCGAGCAGGCCGGGCGCGACGACTTCCTGATGGTCGGCGGCGCGGGCGCGCTCTCCGCCTTCGAGGCCATCAAGGCGGACCGCGGCGTACTGAAGGCGACCGTGCTGTACCCGCCGACCATGGCCGCCTCCGCGATCGACCTGGCCCGCGCCCTCGGTCAGGGCAAGGGCGTCGGCGGTCTCGCGGAGTTCGAGATCCCCTCGTCGCTGACCTGCTACTCGGCCGTCGTCGACAAGGAGAACGTCGACCAGTACATGTCCACGGGCTTCAAGTGAGGGCCCCCGCCCCGCGCGCGGCCTGACCAGCCCGCCGGGGCGGGGCCCACCCCCCACAGCGCCACCACGACGAGGAGGACATCCGCATGGGACAGCCGCAGCAGCCCGAGGGGGCCGGGGCTCAGGCAGCAGCCACCGGGACCGGGACCGAGAGCGGGACCGGGACCAGGGCGACGGGGGCGTCCGCGACCAGACCGCCGTTGCGCGTCGGCATGGTCGGCTACGCCTTCATGGGCGCCGCCCACTCCCAGGGCTGGCGCACCGCCGGCCGGGTCTTCGACCTGCCGCTGAACCCGGTACTGGCCGCGATCTGCGGGCGGGACGCCGACGCCGTCCGCGCGGCGGCCGACCGGCACGGCTGGGCGAGCACCGAGACCGACTGGCGGACCCTGGTCGAACGGGACGACATCGACCTCGTCGACATCTGCACCCCCGGCGACAGCCACGCCGAGATCGCCCTGGCCGCGCTCGCCGCCGGAAAGCACGTCCTGTGCGAGAAGCCGCTGGCCAACACCGTGGAGGAGGCGGAGGCGATGACCCGGGCCGCCGAGGAGGCGGGCGCACACGGCCGGTTGGCGATGGTCGGCTTCAACTACCGCCGGGTGCCGGCCACCGCGCTGGCCCGGCGGATGGTCGCCGAGGGGCGCATCGGCCGGCTGCGGCACGTGCGGGTGACGTACCTCCAGGACTGGCTGGTGGATCCGAAGGCCCCGCTGACCTGGCGGCTGCGCAAGGAACTGGCGGGTTCGGGAGCACTCGGCGACCTGGGCGCGCACATCGTCGACCTCGCGCAGTACCTCACGGGGGAGCACATCGCGGGCGTCTCCGCCCTCACCGAGACCTTCGTACGGGAGCGCCCGCTGCCCGCCGGCGCCGCGCGGGGCCTGTCCGCCGGCTCGGCGGACGGCGTCACGGGGCAGGTCACCGTGGACGACGCCGCCGTGTTCACCGGCCGCCTCACCTCCGGTGCCCTGGCCTCCTTCGAGGCCACCCGGTACGCCACCGGCCGCAAGAACGCCCTGCGCGTCGAACTCAACGGTGAACGCGGCTCGTTGGCGTTCGACCTGGAGCGCCTCAACGAGCTGTCGTACCACGACGGCACGGAGCCGGGGGAGCACGCCGGGTTCCGCCGGATCCTCGTCACCGAACCCGAGCACCCCTACCTGGACGCCTGGTGGCCGCCGGGCCACGGACTCGGCTACGAGCACACCTTCGTCCACCAGGCCCGCGACCTCGTCCACGCCGTCGCGGAGGGACGCCGCCCCGACCCCTCCTTCGCCGACGGGCTGCAGGTGCAGCGCGTGCTCGCGGCGGTCGAGGAGAGCGCCGAGAAGAACTCCGTCTACACCCCGATCGCCTGAGGAGGCTCGCAGCGACATGCCGCGCAACTTCACTCTCTTCACCGGCCAGTGGGCGGACCTGCCTCTGGAGGAGGTCTGCCGCCTCGCCCGCGACTTCGGCTACGACGGCCTCGAACTCGCCTGCTGGGGCGACCACTTCGAGGTCGACAAGGCCCTCGCGGACCCCTCCTACGTGGACTCCCGCCACCAGCTGCTCGACAAGTACGGGCTGAAATGCTGGGCGATCTCCAACCACCTGGTCGGCCAGGCCGTCTGCGACGCCATCATCGACGAACGCCACCAGGCCATCCTGCCCGCCCGCATCTGGGGCGACGGCGACGCGGAGGGCGTCCGGCAGCGCGCCGCGGCCGAGATCAAGGACACCGCACGGGCCGCGGCCCGCCTCGGCGTCGACACCGTCATCGGCTTCACCGGGTCGGCGATCTGGCACCTGGTCGCCATGTTCCCGCCCGCCCCCGAGTCGATGATCGAGCGCGGCTACCAGGACTTCGCGGACCGCTGGAACCCGATCCTCGACGTCTTCGACGCCGAGGGCGTGCGGTTCGCCCACGAGGTCCACCCCAGCGAGATCGCCTACGACTACTGGACCACGCGGCGCGCCCTGGAGGCGGTCGGCCACCGGCCCGCCTTCGGTCTCAACTTCGACCCCTCGCACTTCGTGTGGCAGGACCTCGACCCCGTCGGCTTCCTGTGGGACTTCCGGGACCGGATCTACCACGTCGACTGCAAGGAGGCCCGCAAACGTCTCGACGGCCGCAACGGGCGGCTCGGCTCCCACCTGCCGTGGGGCGACCCGCGCCGCGGCTGGGACTTCGTGTCGGCCGGCCACGGTGACGTCCCCTGGGAGGACGTCTTCCGCATGCTGCGCTCCATCGACTACCAGGGTCCCGTGTCGGTGGAGTGGGAGGACGCCGGCATGGACCGGCTGCAGGGCGCCCCCGAAGCGCTCACCCGCCTCAAGGCGTTCGACTTCGAACCGCCCAGCGCGTCCTTCGACGCCGCGTTCAACAGCTGATCCGAGCGCCCGACAGCAGGTCGGGGACGGGGGCCGGTACGTCCGCCGGTCCCCGGTCCGGCCTGCCCGAATCCCGCTTTGTCCTGCATTGGGGAAAAGTTAAATCATTCCTGACGCAAGGGGTGTTGGCCCCGGACGAACGCGGTTACCGTCCCTGAAGTGTTCAGGACACCCACACCTCCGGGGTGACGGCGCACCCCGGCGCCCGCACCGCACGTCTTCGCACCCATCCCGTACGGCCCATCCCGTTCCCGGAGGGACTTCGTGCACAGAAGCAGACTCAGAAGGACGACAACCCCGAGGCTTCGCACCACCCTCGCCCTGTTCACCGGCCTGGTACTGGCCGTGGGCACCCCGGCGACCGTCGCCGGCGCCCACCCCGGCCACCCGGAACACGACGAACCGGCAGCCGCCGCCGAGGGACAGTTCCAGCAGGTACCCCTCGCGAAGGGCGAGCCCGAGATGGGCGAGCCGATGTCGCTCGCCGTGCTCCCGGACCGCAGCGTCCTGCACACCGCCCGCGACGGCACACTGCGCCTCACCGACCAGGGCGGCGTCACCAAGGTCGCCGGCAAGCTCGACGTCTACAGCCACGACGAGGAGGGCCTGCAGGGCGTCGGCATCGACCCGGACTTCAAGAACAACCGGGCGATCTACCTCTACTACGCCCCGCCGCTCGACACCCCCGCGGGTGACGCCCCGGAGACCGGCACCGCCGAGGACTTCAAGAAGTTCGACGGCGTCAACCGCCTCTCCCGCTTCGTCCTCAAGGCCAACGGCACGCTGGACCTGGCCAGCGAGAAGAAGGTCCTGGACGTCGCGGCCTCCCGCGGCACCTGCTGCCACGTCGGCGGCGACATCGCCTTCGACGCCGAGGGCAACCTCTACCTGTCCACCGGCGACGACTCCAACCCGTTCGCCTCCGACGGCTACACGCCGATCGACGAGCGTCCGGACCGCAACCCGGCCTTCGACGCCCGCCGCAGTGCCGGCAACACCAACGACCTGCGCGGCAAGCTCCTGCGCATCAAGGTCGCCGAGGACGGTTCGTACACGATCCCCGAGGGCAACCTCTTCGCACCCGGCACCGAGAAGACCCGTCCCGAGATCTACGCGATGGGCTTCCGCAACCCGTTCCGCATCAGCGTCGACAAGAAGACCGGCACGGTCTACGTCGGTGACTACGGCCCCGACGCCGGCGCCGCCGACCCCAAGCGGGGCCCAGCGGGACAGGTCGAGTTCGCCAAGGTCACCAAGGCCGCCAACTTCGGCTGGCCGTTCTGCACCGGCGACAACGACGCCTACGTCGACTACGACTTCGCCACCAAGGCCTCCGGCGACAAGTTCGACTGCGACGCCCCGAAGAACACGTCCCCGCACAACACCGGCCTCACCGACCTGCCGCCCGCCCAGGCCGCCTGGATCCCGTACGACGACGGCTCCGTGCCCGAGTTCGGCACCGGCTCCGAGTCCCCGATGGGCGGCCCGGTCTACCGCTACGACCCGGACCTCGACTCCAAGGTGAAGTTCCCCGAGGAGTACGACGGCGACTTCTTCGCGGGTGAGTTCGGCCGCCGCTGGATCAAGCGGATCGAGCAGAACGAGGACGGTTCCGTCGCGAAGATCAACGACTTCCCGTGGACCGGCACCCAGATCATGGACATGGAGTTCGGCCCCGACGGCGCGCTCTACGTCCTCGACTACGGCCTCTCCTGGTTCCAGGGCGACAAGGACTCCGCCCTGTACCGGATCGAGAACGCCGAGGACGGCTTCTCCCCGATCGCCGAGGTGAGCGCCGACAAGACGTCCGGCGCGGCCGGCCTGAAGGTCGCCTTCACCGCCTCCGCCAAGGACGCCGACTCCCCGGACCTCACCTACGGCTGGGACTTCGGCGACGGCACCAAGGGCGAGGGGCTGACGCCCACCCACAAGTACAAGAAGATCGGCACCTACACCGCGACCTTCACCGCGAAGGACGCCGAGGGCAACACCGGCAACGCCAGCGTCCGGATCGTCGTCGGCAACACCGAGCCCAAGGTGAGGATCGACGTCCCGGGCAACGGCAGCCTGGCCGCCTTCGGCGAGCCCGTCCCCTTCAAGGTGACCGTCACCGACCCCGACGAGACCATCGACTGCTCCAGGGTCAAGGTCGCCTACAGCCTCGGCCACGACTCCCACGCCCACGAGCTGACCAGCGAGATGGGTTGTGAGGGCACCTTGAAGCCGCCCGCCGGGGACGGCGGTCACGACCCCAACGCCAACATCTACGGTGTCGTCGGCGCGAGCTACACCGACGGCGGGGCGAACGGCCAGGAGGCCCTGACCGGCACCGCCCGCACCGTGGTCCAGCCCCTGCACCGCCAGGCCGAGCACTTCACCGCCCAGTCCGGCGTGAACACCTTCGACAAGGCCGGCGCCAACGGTGGCAAGACCGTCGGCGACATCCACGACGGCGACTGGATCTCCTTCAGCCCCTACCGGTTCGACGGGCAGAAGAAGATGACCGTACGGGCCTCCTCCGGCGGCTCCGGCGGCTTCGTCGAACTGCGCACCGGCTCGCCCGACGGCCCGCTGCACGGCTCGGCGTACATCCCGCCGACCGGCGGCTGGGAGACCTTCCAGAACGTCGACGTGCCGCTGCGGGCCCTGCCCAAGCGCACCACGGAGATCTACCTGGTCTTCAGGGGCGGAGAGGGCGCGCTGTACGACGTGGACGACTTCGAGTTCTCCAAGGAGCCGTTCAAGGGCGGCAAGAGGGTCCTGGTCTTCTCCAAGACCGCCGGCTTCCGGCACGACTCCATCCCGGCCGGCATCGCCGCGCTGAAGGAGCTGGGCGCACCGGCCGGCATCACGGTCGACGCGACCGAGGAGGCCCGGCAGTTCACCACGGCCAACCTCGCCAAGTACGACGCCGTGGCCTTCCTGTCCACCACGGGTGACGTCCTCGACGCCGACCAGAAGTCGGCGTTCGAGAACTACGTCAGGAACGGCGGCGGCTACCTGGGCATCCACGCCGCGGCCGACACCGAGTACGACTGGAAGTTCTACGGCGGCCTCGTCGGCGCCTACTTCCACTCGCACCCGGCCATCCAGAAGGCCACCGTCCGCGTCGAGGACCACGACCACCCGGCCACCGCACACCTCGGTGACACCTGGGAGCACACCGACGAGCTGTACAACTACCGCACCAACCCGCGCGAGCAGGCCAAGGTGCTCGCCACCCTCGACGAGACCACCTACCAGGGCGGCACCATGAAGGGCGACCACCCGATCGCCTGGTGCCAGCCCTACGAGGGCGGCCGCTCCTTCTACACCGGCCTCGGCCACACCAAGGAGTCCTACGCCGACGAGACGTTCCGCGCCCATTTGCTCGGCGGCCTCCAGTACGCCACCGGACAGGTCAAGGCGGACTGCAAGCCGAGCAAGGACTACCGGAAGATCTTCAACGGCCAGACCCTGGACGGCTGGAAGCAGGCCGGCCCCGGCAAGTTCGACGTCAAGGACGGCACCCTGGAGTCCGACGGCGGCATGGGCCTGCTCTGGTACCAGGCCAAGGAGCTGAAGTCGTACTCCCTCAAGCTCGACTGGAAGATGCGGGGCGACGACAACTCCGGGATCTTCGTGGGCTTCCCCGCCTCCGACGACCCCTGGTCCGCGGTGAACAAGGGCTACGAGATCCAGATCGACGCCACGGACGCGCCCGACCGCACCACGGGCTCCGTCTACTCCTTCAAGTCGGCGAACACCAAGGCCCGTGACCAGGTCCTGCGTCCGCCCGGCCAGTGGAACTCCTACGAGATCAAGGTCCAGGGCGAACGCCTCCAGGTGTTCCTCAACGGAGTCAAGATCAACGACTTCACCAACAAGGACCCCGAGCGGAGCCTGACCGACGGCTACATCGGCCTCCAGAACCATGGCGCCGACGACCAGGTCTCCTTCCGCAACATCCAGCTGAAGGAACTGCCCACCTCGGGCGACTAGAACGGCGGCGGGCGGAGGACGCCGGACCTCCGCCCGCCGTCACCCCCCCGTGTGCCCACGACTGCTCGTGTGCCCACGACTGCTTGTGTGTGCGACCGCTCGTGTGTGTTCGACGCGCTCGACAAGGAGGCTGCCCATGTCCGCGTCCCCCTCTGGTCCCCGTGGTTCCCGTGGTTCCCGTACCGGTGTCTGGCTGATCGGGGCCCGTGGTTCCGTCGCCACCACGGTGGTGGCGGGCTGCGCCGCCGTGACCGCGGGGCTGCACCCGCCGACCGGCATGGTCACCGAGACCCCCGACTTCGCCGGCACAGGGCTGCCCGCACTGTCGTCCCTCGTCTTCGGCGGCCACGACACCGTGGACTGCCCCCTGCCCAAGCGGGCGGAGGCCCTGGCCGCCGGAGGCGTGCTGCCGCCCGGCCTGCCCTCCGCCGTGGAAGCCGAACTGGCCGCCGCCGACCGCGAGATCCGTCTCGGCGGCCCGCTGCCCGGTGACACCCGCGGCGAGGAGGAGCTGATCGCCGCCTTCGCCGCGGACATCACCGACTTCGTACGACGCTCGGGAGCGGACCGCGCCGTCGTGGTGAACGTGGCCTCCACCGAGCCCGCGCCCACCGGCCGCACCCTCCCGGCCAGCTCGCTGTACGCCGCGGCGGCCCTGCGCGCCGGCTGTCCGTACGTCAACTTCACCCCGTCGACCGGACTGCACCACCCGGCACTGGCGGCTCCGGCCGAGGCGAGCGGTCTGCCCTACGCGGGCCGCGACGGGAAGACCGGCCAGACCCTGCTGCGCTCGGTGCTGGGCCCGATGTTCGCGCAGCGGGCACTCACCGTGCGCGCCTGGTCCGGCACCAACCTCCTCGGCGGCGGCGACGGTGCGGCCCTGGCCGACCCTGCCGCCGCGGCGGCGAAGAACGCCGGGAAGGAGCGCGTCCTCGCCGACACCCTCGGTGCGGTACCCCAGGGCGAGGTACACATCGACGACGTGCCCGCGCTCGGCGACTGGAAGACAGCCTGGGACCACATCGCCTTCGACGGCTTTCTCGGCGCCCGGATGTTCCTGCAGACCACCTGGCAGGGCTGCGACTCCGCCCTCGCCGCGCCCCTCGTCCTCGACCTGGCCCGTTTGACCGCCCGCGCCCACGAGTCGGGCCGGTCCGGCCCGCTGGGCGAGCTGGGCTTCTACTTCAAGGACCCGGTGGGCGACGGTCCGGCGGGCCTCGCGGAACAGTACGCGGAGCTGACGCGCTTCGCGGCGGGGCTGCGGGACGCGGGCCCGGGGGGCCCGGCGGATCCCGACGCCCGAGCCGACCACCCCGGCGTCGGGGAGCAGCGGTGAGCCGCACGGTGGGGCCGGTGCCCTTGTCCCGTCCGGCCGCGGGGCCCGGCCCGGCCGCCGCGACGGCGCCCCGCGACGCCGAGGAGCCGGACCGGGGCGGCGCCGGTGCGGACGGGCGCACGCCCGGTACCCGTGCCCGTGCCCGCGCCCGCGCCCGCCTCAGGGCCGGGGCCGGTGCCTGGGCCGAACTCCTGCGCCTGCCCGCCCTGTTCACCGTCCCCGGCGACGTACTCGCCGGTGCGGCGGCGACCGGCCTTCGGGCCGGCCCCCGTACCCTGCTCGCCATCGGTTCCTCCGTCTGCCTCTACGAGGCCGGTATGGCCCTCAACGACTGGGCGGACCGCGCGGAGGACGCCGCCGAGCGCCCGCACCGCCCCATTCCGTCCGGTCGCGTCCGCCCCGCCGCCGCCCTCACGGCGGCCTGCGGTCTGACCGCGGCCGGCCTGGCCCTCGCGGCCCGCGCCGGCCGCCCCGCCGTCGCTGTCGCCGTACCGCTGGCGGCGACCGTGTGGGCGTACGACCTCGCCCTGAAGCACACGCCCGCCGGGCCCGTGGCCATGGCCGCGGCCCGGGGCCTCGACCTGCTGCTGGGCGCCGCGGCGACCGGCGGCGACGTCCGCGCGGCGGTGCCGTCCGCCGCGTTGCTCGGCACCCACACCCTCGCGGTCACGGCCGTGTCCCGGGAGGAGACCCGGGGCGGCTCCTCCCTCGCCCCCCTGGCGGCCCTCGCCGCCACCGGCCTCCTGGCCCGGCTGGCGGTCCGCCGCCCCACCCGACTCCCGGCAGGCCGACGGGAAGCAGCCACCCACGACCTGCCGGGCCCGACCTCCCACCACCCGGACCCCGGCGGTGCGCCCCGCCCGTCCGCCGCGTCCGGCCTGCCTGGCGGGAGTGGTCCGTCCGCCGCGTCCGGCCTGCCTGGCGGGAGTGGTCCGTCCGCCGCTTCTGGCCTGCCCGTCGGGTCCGGCCCGTCCGGCCTGCTGGGACGGACCGGCGTGACCGTCCCGCCGCTGGGGGGCACGTCCACTCCGTGGGGCGGGTCCGGGACGGGAGGCGGCCGGCCCCTTCCGGTTGGTCCATTCCGTCAGACTGACCCGGCTAGTCCGCTCGGCCCGTCTGGTCCGCTCGGTCGGTTGGGTTCGCTCGGTCGGTCGGATCGGCTCGGTCGGTCGGGTCCGCTCGGCCCGTCCGGCCCGGTGCCGGTTCCCCGACTCACCGCCGACCGGGCGACCGCGGCGCTCACCTCCGCCCTGACCGCCGCCTACGCCGTCACCGCCGCCCGCCCCTACTTCCACGCCGCCCTCAACTCCTCACCCCCGCTCACCCAGCGGGCCGTCGGCGGCGGGATACGCGCCACGATCCCCCTTCAGGCCACGCTCACCGCCCGTGCCGGCGGCCCGGCCACCGCCGCGCTGATCGCGGCCCTCGCGCCGCTGGGCCGGAAGTTCGCGAGGAAGGTGAGCATCACATGACCCCGCAGACCCCCGTCTCCCCCCGCACCCCCCTGCGTTTCGGCTACGGCACCAACGGCCTCACCGACCTCCGTCTCGACGACGCCCTCGCCCTGCTCGCCGACCTGGGCTACGACGGCGTCGGCCTGACCCTCGACCACATGCACCTCGACCCGCTCGCCGAGGATCTGGCCGCCCGCACCCGCCGGGTCGCGCACCGCCTGGACGCACTCGGTCTGGGCGTCACGGTGGAGACCGGCGCCCGCTATGTGCTCGATCCGCGCCGCAAACACGGCCCCTCCCTCCTCGATCCGGACCCGGTCGACCGCGCCCGCCGCGCCGACCTCCTCCTCCGCGCCGTCCGGGTCGCCGCCGACCTGGGCGCCCACGCCGTGCACTGCTTCAGCGGCACCACCCCGGCGGGCACGGACGAGGACACGGCGTGGAAGCGGCTCGCCGAGTCCCTCGCCCCGGTCCTGGACGCCGCCGCCACCGCGGGCGTCCCTCTGGCCGTCGAGCCCGAACCGGGCCACCTGCTCGCCACCCTCGCCGACTTCCATCGGCTCCGCCGAACCCTCGGCGACCCCGAGAACCTCGGCCTCACCCTGGACATCGGCCACTGCCAGTGCCTCGAACCCCTTCCTCCCGCCGACTGCGTGCGCGCCGCCGCGCCCTGGCTGAGGCACGTGCAGATCGAGGACATGCGCCGCGGCGTCCACGAACACCTTCCCTTCGGGGACGGTGAGATCGACTTCCCGCCCGTCCTGGAGGCCCTGGCCACCACCGGCTACCAGGGCCTGACCGTCGTCGAACTGCCCCGCCACTCCCACGCGGGTCCCCACTTCGCCGAACGCTCCCTCCCGTTCCTCCGCCGGGCCGCGGCAGCGTCCCACCACACGAACCGCTCGGGCGAGCCCTCCGCCACGCACTGAAGGGAGCCGCACCCATGACGCAGCCACACGCCACCCCCGTCAACGCCGTCACCCCCGACACCCAGGACACGGATGGCACCCCCGCCGTGCAGGACGTGCAGGGCACCACCCCCGCCCACGTCCCGCCGGCCGACCTGCGTGCCGCCCTCGCCGCCGAGCTCGGCGGAGCCGCCCGCGCCTGGCTGGACCAGGCCCTGGACGAGGCCGCCGCCCACCCCGGCACCCACGGCCCCCTCTCCGTGTGGGAGCTGCGCCTCGCCGAGGCCGGCCGTCGCTGCGGCCCCGCCCACGTCGACGCGGCCCGCGTCCTCGTCCTGCACGCGGCCCGGGCCGACACGGACGCCCTGACCCGGGTCTACTCCCAGGGCACCGCCGACGAACGCCGCGCCGTCCTGCACGCGCTGCCCCACCTCGTGCCCGGCCCCGACGCGCTCCCGCTCGTCGAGGACGCCCTGCGCACCAACGACACCCGGCTCGTCGCCGCCGCCCTCGGCCCGTACGCCGCCCGGCACCTCGACGCCCACCAGTGGCGGCAGGCCGTGCTGAAGTGCCTGTTCACCGGCGTCCCCGTCGACCACGTGGCGGACCTGGCCCGGCGGGCCCGTGCGGACACCGAACTCGCCCGCATGCTCGCCGACTACGCCGCCGAACGCACCGCCGCGGGCCGCACCGTCCCCGAAGACCTGCACCGCGTCCTGGCCCTGACCGAGCCCGTGACCCCGTCGCACGGCACGGCCGACCCCCACGGCAAGGAGTCCTGATGCGCATCTTCGACCCCCACATCCACATGACGTCCCGGACCACCGACGACTACGAGGCCATGCACGCCGCCGGCGTCCGCGCCCTCGTCGAGCCCTCCTTCTGGCTGGGCCAGCCCCGCACCTCTCCGGCCTCCTTCCGTGACTACTTCGACGCGCTGCTGGGCTGGGAGCCCTTCCGCGCCGCCCAGTACGGCATCGCGCACCACTGCACGATCGCCCTCAACCCCAAGGAGGCGAACGATCCCCGGTGCCTCCCCGTCCTCGACGAGCTGCCCCGCTATCTCGTCAAGGACCGGGTCGTGGCGGTCGGTGAGATCGGCTACGACTCGATGACCCCGGCCGAGGACACCGCGTTCGCCGCCCAGCTCCAGCTGGCCGCCGACCACGGCCTGCCCGCCCTGGTGCACACCCCGCACCGCGACAAGCTCGCCGGGCTGCGCCGCACCCTGGACGTGGTGCGCGAGTCGGCGCTGCCGACGGACCGGGTGCTGGTCGACCACCTCAACGAGACCACCGTCGAGGAGGCCAAGGACAGCGGTGCCTGGCTCGGCTTCTCCGTCTACCCGGACACCAAGATGGACGAGGCCCGGATGGTCGCCCTCCTGCGTGAGTACGGCCCGGAACGGGTCCTGGTGAACTCCGCGGCCGACTGGGGCAGGAGCGACCCGCTCAAGACCCGCAAGGTCGGCGATCTGATGCTCGCCGAGGGCTTCACGGAGGACGACGTGGACCTCGTGCTGTGGCGCAACCCCGTCGCCTTCTACGGTCTCAGCGGGCGGCTGGAACTCGACGTGACCCGGGCCGACGCCACCCACGAGGGCAACTCCATCCTGCGCGGCGGGGAGTGAGCCATGCGCTTCCGGCACCCCGACGGCAGCGTCGTCCACCTCGCGTACTGCACCAACGTCCACCCGGCCGAGACGCTGGACGGCGTCCGCGCTCAGCTCCGCGACCACTGCGAGCCGGTGCGTCGCCGCCTGGGCCGTGACCGTCTCGGCATCGGGCTGTGGCTGGCCCGCGACGCGGCCCACGCCCTGGTCACCGACCCCGCGGCCCTGCGCGGTCTGCGCACGGAACTGGACCGGTGCGGTCTGGAGGTCGTCACCCTCAACGGCTTCCCCTACGAGGGCTTCGGCGTCGGCGAGGTCAAGTACCGCGTCTACAAGCCGGACTGGGCCGACCCCGAGCGCCTGGAGCACACCACCTCTCTCGCCCGGCTGCTGGCCGGGCTGCTGCCCGACGACGTCGTCGAGGGCAGTATTTCCACCCTGCCGCTCGCCTGGCGCACCGCCTACGACGAGACTCGTGCGGACCAGGCCCGCGCCGCTCTGGTCACCCTCGCCGAACGCCTCGACGCCCTCCAGGAGCTGACCGGCCGCTCCATCCGCATCGGTCTCGAGCCGGAGCCCGGCTGCGTCGTCGAGACCACCCACGACGCCCTCGCCCCGCTGACCTCGATCGGCCACGACCGTATCGGCATCTGTGTCGACACCTGTCATCTCGCCACCTCCTTCGAAGACCCGCACACCGCCCTGGACGCCCTCACGGCCGCCCGGGTGCCCGTCGTCAAGTCCCAGCTGTCGGCCGCACTGCACGCCGAACACCCCGCCGACCCCGCGGTCCGTGAGGCGCTCGCGGCCTTCGCCGAGCCGCGGTTCCTGCACCAGACCCGCACCCTCACCGCGACCGGCCTGCGCGGCACCGACGACCTCGACGAAACCCTCGCAGGCGGCGGCCCGCTGCCGGACACCGCGCCTTGGCGGGCCCACTTCCACGTCCCCCTGCACGCGACCCCCGCCGCGCCCCTCACCTCCACCCTCCCCGTGCTCAAGGCCGCGCTGACCCGCCTGGTCGGCGGCCCGCACCCCCTGACCCGGCATCTGGAGGTCGAGACCTACACCTGGCAGGCCCTCCCGCCCGAGTTGCGGCCCCGCGCCCGCGCCCAGCTCACCGACGGCATCGCCGCCGAGCTCACCCTCGCCCGCGACCTGTTGACGGACCTCGGCCTGAAGGAACTGCCATGACCCGACCCACCCCCTCCGACGGCCCGACCCCCCTTCTCGTGCTGGACGTCGTCGGTCTCACTCCTCGTCTCCTGGACCACATGCCCCGCCTCAAGCAGCTGGGCCAGTCCGGCTCCCGCGCCCCTCTGGGCACCGTCCTGCCCGCCGTCACCTGCGCCGCCCAGTCCACCTTCCTCACCGGCACCATGCCGTCCGAGCACGGCATCGTCGGCAACGGCTGGTACTTCCGCGAACTCGGCGAGGTCCTGCTGTGGCGCCAGCACAACGGCCTCGTCACCGGCGACAGGCTCTGGGACGCGGCCCGCCGCGCCCACCCCGGTTACACCGTCGCCAACATCTGCTGGTGGTACGCCATGGGTGCCGACACCGACTACACCGTCACTCCCCGCCCCGTCTACTACGCCGACGGCCGCAAGGAGCCCGACTGCTACACCCGCCCCCCGGCCCTGCACGACGAACTCACCGACGCGCTCGGCACCTTCCCCCTCTTTCACTTCTGGGGTCCCGGCGCCGACCTGGTCTCCAGCCAGTGGATCATCGACGCCACCCGGCACGTCATCCGCACCCGCCATCCCGACCTCACCCTGTGCTACCTCCCCCACCTCGACTACGACCTGCAGCGCTTCGGCC
>NZ_JAVRFH010000260.1:0-717 GCF_031845825.1 Streptomyces lancefieldiae
GCGAGGGCAGCGAGGAATACCTCGACTCGGAGAAATACCAGCTCAAACCCCGCGACTGGGCCGCCGCCGCCCGCGAGGGCCGCACCATCGCCCCCCTCGTCACCCGGCTCAACACCATCCGGCGCGAGAACCCGGCCCTGCGCCAACTGCGCGATCTGCACTTCCACGCCACGGACAAGGAGGAGGTGATCGCCTACTCGAAGCGGCAGGGATCGAACACGGTTCTGGTGGTCGCCAACCTCGACCCCCACCACACCCAGGAGGCGACGGTCTCGTTGGACATGCCGCAACTCGGCCTGGACTGGCACGAGTCGGTGCCGGTGCGCGACGAGCTCACCGGCGAGACCTACCACTGGGGCAGGGCCAACTACGTGCGCCTGGAGCCGGGCCGTACGCCCGCGCACGTCTGCACGGTTCTGCGACCGTCCCACCCGCAGATCGGAGGGTCACCCATCACATGATCGTCAACGAGCCCGTGCCGGACACCTTCGAGGACACACCCGCGGGGGACCGGGACCCCGACTGGTTCAAACGAGCCGTCTTCTACGAGGTCCTCGTCCGCTCCTTCCAGGACAGCAACGGCGACGGCATCGGCGACCTCAAGGGCCTGACCGCCAGACTGGACTACCTCCAGTGGCTGGGCGTGGACTGCCTCTGGCTCCCGCCCTTCTTCAAGTCCCCCCTGAAGGACGGCGGCTACGACGTCTCCGACTACAC
>NZ_JAVRFH010000261.1:0-713 GCF_031845825.1 Streptomyces lancefieldiae
CTGGAGCAGCGCTCCGGGGAGCGGCTCGGACGTGAGGACGCGGACGCCGTGTCCCGGGGCGCCGACCCCGCATCCGCGGCGGAGAACTCGGAGGCCGCCAAGTGAACCCGGTCAACTACCTCTATCTCGCGGCCCTGCTGTTCGCGATCGGCGCCTCCGGGGTGCTGATCCGGCGGAACGTGATCGTGCTGTTCATGTGCATCGAGCTGATGCTCAACGCGTGCAACCTGGCGCTCGTCACCTTCTCCCGGATGCACGGAAACCTCGACGGGCAGATCGTCGCCTTCTTCGTGATGGTCGTCGCCGCCGCGGAAGTCGTCGTCGGGCTCGCGATCATCGTGTCGTTGTTCCGCTCCCGCCACTCGGCCTCGGTCGACGACGCCAGCCTGATGAAGCTGTAAGGGGACCGGAATCGTGGAGAACCTGATCGCGCTGCTCGTCGCGGCGCCCCTGCTCGGAGCGGTGGTCCTGCTCTGCGGCGGCCGTCGGCTGGACAAGACCGGGCACTGGCTCGGCACCGCGCTCGCCGCCGCCTCGTTCGTCGTCGGTGTCGTCCTCTTCACCGACATGCTGGGGAAGGGCGCCGAGGACCGGGCCCTGCACCAGCACCTGTTCAGCTGGATTCCGGTGGAGGGCTTCCAGGCCGACATCGCCTTCCAGCTCGACCAGCTGTCGATGACGTTCGTCCTGCTCATCACCGGTGTGGGAACGCT
>NZ_JAVRFH010000262.1:0-695 GCF_031845825.1 Streptomyces lancefieldiae
GAATTATTACGCCGTAATGACGTGCTTCTGAGTCGGTGGCAGCTGGCGAAGCACGGCGTGCCGCTCGCCGAGACGGTGACAGCGGCGACGCGCTGGTACTGGCGATCTGCCACCAGTGGGCAGGGGAGCGGGATACCGAAGCTGGCGCCCCGTCGCCTCGGTGCGCGAGGGCTCAACGCCTGGTTCGGCTTCGAGCCGAAGGGTGCTGTGGGCGGCACCGGCGAACACGCCGACCAGTCCGCGGGCAGGGGCTCGACGCGGGAGGTGATCCCGTCGACGACCGTGAGCAGTTGCCTGTACAGCTCCTCGGTCCGCTCGGCGGGGTGGAAGTGTATCCGCATCGTCACCCTCGAAGACGGGTACTCGCCGTCGGGGGTGGGCTGTACGGGCAGCCGGTCCAGGAGGCTGGTGTTGGAGAGGATCACGCCGCAGGGGTGCATCGCGATCCCGCGCGGCAGCGCGTCCAGCCCTTCGGCGAGTTCCCACAACGGCCCGTACCGCCCGGCATCGGCCGCGAGCTCCCGCAGCTCCGGCAGCTCTGAGAGGGCGGAGCGGATGTCGCACGCCCGGATGTGCGGGAACGTGAAGCGCTCAGTCACAGGGGGCGCCTCGCCTGCGGTCCGGCGCGGAACTGCCGACCCCCGAGCAGGCACTACTGTCGCATCGAGCTGGAGCCCGCCCCGCACCTGATCACG
>NZ_JAVRFH010000263.1:0-672 GCF_031845825.1 Streptomyces lancefieldiae
TGAGGCGGTGGTAGTCCGCGATGTCCGCGCGCGTGCCGACGCCCAGGGACCGGCCCGCCAGGCGCACCAGGCGGCGCAGGCATTCGGTGTCGTCCAGCTCGTCGTGCAGCAGTGCGGCCGGGACCGCTCGCTCGGCCAGGTCGTACACCCTTTTCCAGCCGCGGCGCTCGACGCAGACCACCTCGCCGTACATGAGCGCCCGCTCGACGGCGACCTTAGTGCCCGACCAGTCCCACCACTCGCTGGTCCTCTTCGCGCCGCCCAGGTCCGTCGCGGTGAGGGGGCCCTCGGTGCGGAGCTGCTTGATCACCTGGTCGTAGGCGCCGTCGGGGAGGTGGTGGTTCCAGTGCGGGCGGTTGCGGTAGGCGCGGCGGCGGAAGGCGAAGTGGGGCCACTCCTCGATGGGGAGGATGCAGGCGGCGTGGGACCAGTACTCGAAGGCGTGTGCGTCCGTCCAGTAGGCGTCCTCGACCGTTCTGCGGCCCACCGCTCCCAGGCGGGCGTACGGGATGAGTTCGTGGGAGCGGGCGAGGACCGAGATGGTGTCGAGCTGTACCGCGCCCAGGTGACGGAGGACGCCGCGGACGCCGGAGCGGCGGTCGGGGGCGCCGAGGAAGCCCTGTGCGCGGAGGGCGAGGCGGCGGGCCTCGTCTGCGGACAGGTCCGTGGCGG
>NZ_JAVRFH010000264.1:0-664 GCF_031845825.1 Streptomyces lancefieldiae
GTCCCAGCCCCACCGGCCGCCGGGGTCACCGCGCCCGCTGGACCCGCCGCTCGTCCCACACCGGCTCCGGCGTCTCCCGTACGACCCCGTCCGAGCCGAAGACCAGATACCGGTCGAAGGACTTCGCGAACCACCGGTCGTGGGTGACGGCCACCACCGTGCCGTCGTACGACTCCAGACCGTCCTGGAGCGCCTCGGCCGACTCCAGGTCCAGGTTGTCCGTCGGCTCGTCCAGGAGCAGCGCCGTCGTCCCGGCCAGCTCCAGCAGCAGGATCTGGAACCGCGCCTGCTGCCCGCCGGACAGCCGCTCGAACGCCTGGTCCCCCTGCCGCTCCAGCTCGTACCGCCGCAGCACCCCCATCGCCCCGCCCCGGTCCTTCGCGTGCTCGGACCAGAGGATCTCCACCAGGGTCTTCCCCAGCAGCTCCGGGTGCGCGTGGGTCTGCGCGAAGTGCCCGGGCACGACCCGCGCCCCGAGCTTCCACTCCCCCGTGTGCGCCACCGGCTCCCCCGCCAGCAGCCGCAGGAAGTGCGACTTGCCGGACCCGTTGGAGCCGAGGACCGCGACGCGCTCCCCGTAATAGATCTCCAGGTCGAACGGTTTCATCAGCCCGGTCAGCTCCAGGCCCTCGCAGGTGATCGCCCGCACCCCGGTCCGGCCGCC
>NZ_JAVRFH010000265.1:0-658 GCF_031845825.1 Streptomyces lancefieldiae
GGCGAACACCGCGTGCAGCCGGCCGGGCTGGGCGGTGACGGCTTCGCGCAGCGCCCCGGTGGAGGTGTCGTCGGCGGCGTCGAACCGGACCCAGGTGGTGTGCCCCTCGGCAGGGACGGGCTCGGGCGGGCGGGTGCGGTAGGTGGCGATGATGCGCCAGCCCTCTTCCGTCAGGCGGCTGCGGATCGCGGTGCCCAGTGCCCCGCTGCCGCCGGTGACAACGGCCAGCGGGGCACTGGAGGACGGGTGGGACGTCACCGGGTCGTGGCCTCCGGCTGTGCGGGGGCGTCGGGGTGGTCGGTGTCGAACATCTCCGCGAAACGCATCTGCTCGTCGGGGATGCCGAAGAGGGATCCCACGGCCTGGGCGTGGGCGATGGTCGCCGCATCGCCGCGCCGGATGGCGACCACGGTGTGCGGGAACGCGACCAGCATGCGCTCGCCGTCCAGCAGATGCGCGTAGAACAGCCGCGGCTTGAGGACGGCGGCCAGTTCCAGCGCCAGCGCCGGCGCGCGGTTGGCTGGCACCGTGAGCTCGATGATCTCGATCGGGGTCTGCTCGTCCAGCAGATGCGCGTAGCGGCGGTCCTCCAGGCCGGAGAACGCCTCGGGGAGCGCTCCGCCGGTGAGGCTTTCGGTGATCACCACCGCGCGCAGGG
>NZ_JAVRFH010000266.1:0-652 GCF_031845825.1 Streptomyces lancefieldiae
CACTCGTACAACTCGTCCCGGAAGCGTGACGCTTCCGCAAACGCTTCCCCAGGAACGGCTTCAGGCAGGAGACTCACCCTCACGGCCTTCGTTCTGATCGGTGCACCTTGGTCGGAGTACATGATCAGGCGAAGGCCGCCTCAGCGTTTGCCGAATGCCCAGGTCAGTGACCCAGTTCGAGGCACATTTCGACGCCGGCAAATGGCAGGTCAGGCTCCCTCAGGAGTGATCAGGCAGAAGGGATGGCCGACGGGGTCCTCGTAGACGCGGTAACCGATCGGCTTATCCGAACCATCCAGCAGCGTCGCACCGAGGGCCAGCACCTGGGCCTCAGCCGTATCGAGGTTCGTGACCATCACGTCGATATGCATTTGCTGAGGACGCGCGGAATCCGTCCACCGCGGCGCTCGAAAGTCGTCCACCCGCTGGAAGGCGACCACCGGGGCACCCGCCGCGTTCTGGAGCACGACGAAGTCGCCGGTGTCCGCCTGCCGTGAGAGCGACAGCAGCTTCTCGTAGAAACCGGCGAGCTCGTCCGGGTCGGGGCAGTCGATGACGACGGTGTACAGGTGTCCGATCATCCGGCTCACTCTGCCACTGGCCCGCGAGCGGGCCAAACGGCAGGGGCCAGCCCAAGGTTAAAGAACAAGCT
>NZ_JAVRFH010000267.1:0-650 GCF_031845825.1 Streptomyces lancefieldiae
TCATGTAGTACGGGAAGCGGGAGGAGCAGCCGATGCCGGAGACGAAGACGATGTTCTCCTTCGCCAGGCCGAGCTGGGGCATGAAGCCCTGTACCGCGGCCAGGATCGCGTAGTCACCGCAGCCCGGGCACCAGCGCACCTCCTGGTCGGACTTGAAGTCCTTCATGGACTGCTTGCCCTCGGCCTTGGGGACGAGCTGGAGCAGCGCGTTGGCGTCAGTCATCGATGGCCTCCTTCAGCGCCGTGGCGAGCTGCTCCGCCTTGAACGGCATGCCGTTGACCTGGTTGTACGAGCGGGCGTCGACCAGGAACCGAGCCCGGATGAGCATGGCGAGCTGCCCGAGGTTCATCTCGGGGACCACCACCTTGTCGTACCTCTTGAGGACCGTGCCGAGGTTGTGCGGGAACGGGTTCAGATGGCGCAGGTGCGCCTGCGCGATCGACTCGCCGGCCGCCCGCAGCCGCCGCACGGCGGCGGTGATCGGCCCGTACGTCGAACCCCAGCCCAGTACCAGCGTGTGCGCCCCGGTCGGGTCGTCGACCTCGAGGTCGGGGACGTCGATGCCGTCGATCTTGGCCTGGCGGGTGCGGACCATGAAGTCGTGGTTGGCCGGGTCGTAGGAGATGTTCCCGGTGCCGTCCTGCTTCTC
>NZ_JAVRFH010000268.1:0-647 GCF_031845825.1 Streptomyces lancefieldiae
TCATGTAGTACGGGAAGCGGGAGGAGCAGCCGATGCCGGAGACGAAGACGATGTTCTCCTTCGCCAGGCCGAGCTGGGGCATGAAGCCCTGTACCGCGGCCAGGATCGCGTAGTCACCGCAGCCCGGACACCAGCGCACCTCCTGGTCGGACTTGAAGTCCTTCACGGACTGTTTGGACTCGGCCCTGGGCACGAGTCTCAAGGCGTCAGGCGACATTGAGGACCTCCCGGATCACGTGAGCGAGCTGTCCCGCCTTGAAGGGCATTCCACTCACCTGGTCGTAGCTGCACGCGTCGACCAGGTACTTGGCCCGCAGCAGGGTGGCGAGCTGGCCCAGGTTCATCTCGGGGACGAGGACGTGTTCATAGCGGCGCAGGACCGTTTCGAGGTTCGCCGGAAAGGGGTTGAGGTGACGGATATGGGCCTGGGCCACCTCGATGCCCTCGCGTCGGACGTCCCGCACGGCGGCGGTGATGGGTCCGTACGTCGACCCCCACCCGATGACGAGCAGCGTCGCGTCCCCGGTCGGGTCGTCGACCTCGAGGTCGGGGACGTCGATGCCGTCGATCTTGGCCTGGCGGGTGCGGACCATGAAGTCGTGGTTGGCCGGGTCGTAGGAGATGTTCCCGGTGCCGTCCTGCTTCTC
>NZ_JAVRFH010000269.1:0-647 GCF_031845825.1 Streptomyces lancefieldiae
GGTCTTGGCGTAGTAGATGTTGCAGGCGTCCACCACCAGGAACAGCAGCATCAGGACCGCGGGAAAGCAGATGAGCATCTCCAGCGATGCGTCACCGTCGTCCTGACGCAGCCGTCTCGCCTGGCGGCGGAGCCAGCTGGGGCACCGGATCACAGGTCACAGACCCGTCATGCCGTCGAGCTTGCCCTGTCCGAGGATCTTGAACGCGGCGATGGCGGCGCCGGCGAAAACGACCACGGCAACGATCCACATGATCATCGAGACGTCGTTGTTGCCGCGGTCGTCTTCCTCGCGCAGCTCGTCCAGGTGCCGGCCGAGTCGCTCGGCGAGGTGGAGCACGGCGGCGTGGGCGTGGACTGCTATCCGCAGGTTCAGGTTTCCGGTCATGATGCTGCCTTCCTTGCGTGGATCAGATGGCGAAGATGCGGGCGAAGGCCGGGAATCCGAAGAACACCAGCAGCACCATGGACAGCAAGCTGACGGGCACTACGAGACTCTCGGATGCGGCGTTGGCGCGCGCCTGGTCGTCGGCGGCCTGCTCGGCAGCCAGGCTCTCGGCACGGCTGCGCAGGGTGGCGTAGATGGCGGCGCCATCGGTGCCGGCGCTGGAGACGATGTCGGCGATGTCGTCGGCGGCCGGCAGGTCG
>NZ_JAVRFH010000026.1:0-110607 GCF_031845825.1 Streptomyces lancefieldiae
CCGCAGCCGTCCCACCGCCCCGGCGAGCACCGGTTCCGCCCGCCCGGACGACTCCTCGCCGCTGAGCCGCAGCACCGACGCGACGACGTACAGCGCGGCGATCAGCCCGAGCATCCCGACCATCGCCAGGCGCAGCGTCGGGGCCTGCTCCAGCAGGGACGTCATGGACGCCGCCAGTTCGATGCGGGCCAGTGGGGCGCCGATGCAGTAGTGGATGCCGGCGCTGAAGGAGATGTGCGGGTTGTCGCGGCGGGTGAGGTCGAGACGGTCGGGGTCGGTGAAGACGGCCGGGTCGTGGTTGGCGGAGCCGAACAGCATCGCGATCTCCGCGCCGCGCGGGATCGTCGTCCCGTCGATCTCGATCTCGTCCAGCACCCAGCGTTCGAAGAGCTGGAGCGGGGTGTCGTAGCGCATCAGCTCCTCCACCGCGGAGGGGACCAGCGAGTGGTCCGCGCGCAGGGCCGCCAGCTGGTCCGGGGCGCGGAACAGGGCCAGCCAGCCGTTGGTCGTCGCGTTCACCGTGGCCTCGTGACCGGCGTTCAGGAGCAGGACGCAGGTCGAGATCATCTCCTGCTCGGTGAGCCGGTCGTCGTCCTCGTCGTGGGCCGCGATCAGGCCCGAGACCAGGTCGTCACCGGGCTCCTCGCGGCGGGCCGCGATCAGTGCGCGCAGGTAGTCGGAGAAGTCGCGGGACGCGCGGACCGCCTTCGCCGCCGTCTCCTCGGACGGGTTCAGCTCGTACATCCCGCAGATGTCCGCCGACCAGGGGCGCAGCGGGGCGCGGTCGGACTCCGGGATGCCCAGCATCTCGGCGATCACGGCGACCGGGAGCGGTTCGGCCACGTCCCGCAGCAGGTCACCGCCGCCCGCCGCCACCAGCCGGGCCACCAGGTCGTCCGCGAGGGCGCGCACGTACGGCTTCAGCCGCTCCACCGTGCGGGGGGTGAACGCCTTGGACACCAGGCGCCGGATACGGGTGTGGTCCGGCGGCTCCAGGTCGAGCATGCCGTGGTCGTTGAGCGTGTGGAAGGGCTCGTGCTCCGGCGGGGGCGGGGTGCGGCCGAAGTCCTCGTGCGTGAAGCGGTGCTGGTAGGTCCGGCCCAGGCGGCGGTCGCGCAGCAGCGCCGCCACGTCCGCGTGGTGCGGGACCAGCCACTGGTCGCTGGGCTCGTAGTAGAGCACCCGGCCCCGGGCGCGCAGCTCGGCGAAGGCGGGATACGGGTCGGCGACGAACGCCGGGTCCCACGGGTCGAACGCGAGGTCGGATTCAGCCGTCATGAACGGACGATAAGGCGTCGGCGGGGCAGGTGCCCAGAGGCCTGGCCCGCACGCGGACCAGGGCCGTCGGCGGATGCACGACTCGGGTCGGCGCCGGTCAGCCCGGCGTGACCAGGCGGGCCTCATAGGCGAAGACCGCGGCCTGGGTGCGGTCCCGCAGGCCCAGCTTCACCAGGACCCGACTGACGTGTGTCTTGATCGTCGACTCGGCGACCACCAGGCGCTCGGCGATCTCCGCGTTCGACAGGCCCTGTGCGATCAGCACCAGTACCTCCGTCTCCCGTTCGGTCAGGTCGCGGTACGCCCCCTGCGCCGAGGACATCGGGCGCGGGCCGTCGGACAGCTTCGAGAACTCGGTGATCAGTCGCTTGGTGACCGAGGGGGCGAGGAGGGCCTCCCCGGCCGCCACCACCCGCACGCCGTCGGCGAGCCGGCGGGCCGAGGCGTCCTTGAGGAGGAACCCGGAGGCGCCCGCGCGCAGCGCCTGGTACACGTACTCGTCGAGGTCGAAGGTGGTGAGCACGAGGACCTTCGCCGCGTCGTCGGCGGCGACGATCTCCCTGGTCGCCTCGATGCCGTTCAGCTCCGGCATGCGGATGTCCATCAGGACGACGTCCGGGGCGAGTTCGCGGACCTTCGCCACGGCCTCCCGGCCGTTGACCGCCTCGCCGACGACCTCGATGTCCGGCATCGCACCCAGCAGCACCGAGAAGCCCTCGCGGACCATCATCTGGTCGTCGGCGATCAGTACGCGGATGGTGCGGCCGGTCATGCTTCACCTTCGATGGGAGCCGCCGTGACCGGCAGGAACACCGCCACCTCGTAACCTCCGTCCTCGGTGGGGCCGGCCGTCATCTCGCCGTTCAGCATCGAGACGCGCTCGCGCATACCGGTGATGCCGTGCCCGGCGCCGGGCGAGGGCTTGATCAGGGACGGCGCGGGCATCGAGCCGTTGACGACCCTGAGGCCCAGGCCGCCCAGGACGTAGGAGAGTTCGACGCGGGCGGACGCGCCGGGCGCGTGCCGCAGCGAGTTGCTCAGCGCCTCCTGCACGATCCGGTACGCCGACAGCTCCACGCCGGGCGGCAGTTCACGCACCGCGCCCGTCACCGCCTTGTCGACCGTCAGGCCCGCGTCGCGCACGTTGGCCAGCAGGGCGTCCAGGTCGGCGAGGGTGGGCTGCGGGGCGTCGGGGGCTTCGTAGTCCTCGGCGCGGACGACGCCCAGCACGCGGCGCAGCTCGGTGAGGGCCGCCACCGCGTTCTCCCGGATGGTGACGAAGGCGCGCTCCAGCTCCTCCGGCGGGTTCTCCACCCGGTAGGGCGCGGCCTCCGCCTGGATGGCGACCACCGACATGTGGTGGGCGACCACGTCGTGCAGCTCGCGGGCGATGGTGGTGCGCTCCTCCAGCAGGGTGCGCCGGGACCGCTCATGCGCGGTGACCGTCTCCTGGGCGGTGACCTGCCGCCGGGCGTCGCGCCGGATGTGCCAGACGGAGATCACGAGCAGGGCGAAGGCGGAGAAGACCAGCAGCGGGGCGGAGTTGGCGTTGTAGGGTCCGATGCCGGACAGGGTCTCCGTGACGAATCCGTAGACCGCGGTCAGGGCCCACATCCACGCGGCCGCGCGGGGCCGGGTGCGTATCGCCACGAGCACCAGGACCGTCATGTGGCACATGAACGCGCCGGGTCCCCACGGCCAGTCGTCCCAGCCGCCGCCCAGCACGGCGACCACCGGGGTGGCCGCCATCGACAGCCAGAACGCGCCGACCGGCCGGACCAGCGTGGCCAGCACCGGGACGGCGCACAGAGCCCCGGTCAGCAGGCCCAGCGGATGGTCGGAGTAACCACCGGTGGCCGACCCGGCGTAGAAGCACAGCAGCGCCAGGGCGGCCACCACCCCGAGCCGGATCCGGTCCGCGTACGGCCGCATCCGGCCGGGAAGGCGGCGGACCAGCGGGCCGTCCGGGGCCACGTGGGGCAGCGGACGGTGGGCGAAGGCGTCGTGGAACAGGTCCTCGCGCAGTCCGCTCAGCGCGTCCATGGCCAGCCGGTACTCGGGGCTGCGCGGCCCGCCTCTGTCTCCGGGGTGCGCCGTCATCGTCTGGGTCGTCTCGGTCACGCTGGCAACGGTAGGCGCAGCCGTACTACACCGTCGTCACCACTGAGAGGGGTCCCTCGGTATCCGTCTCAAGTACTACGGTCCGGCCCCGCTCAGTACCCGGACGGCCGCACCAGTCCCGATTCGTAGGCGAACACCGCCGCCTGCGTACGGTCCCTCAGGCCCAGCTTCACCAGGATCCGGCCCACATGGGTCTTCACCGTCTGCTCGGCGACCACCAGGCGCTGGGCGATCTCCGCGTTCGACAGGCCCTGCGCGATCAGGGCGAGCACCTCGGTCTCCCGCTCGGTCAGGTCGCCGACGCGGGCCTTCAGCGGGGCGCGGGGCCGGTCGTCCAGCCGGGAGAACTCCGCGATCAGCCGCCGGGTGATGCCCGGCGCGAGCAGCGCGTCCCCCGCCGCCACCACCCGGACCGCCTCGGCGAGCTGGTCGGCGGACGCGTCCTTCAGCAGGAACCCGGACGCGCCGGCCCGCAGCGCCTCGTACACGTACTCGTCGAGGTCGAAGGTGGTCAGCACCAGCACTCTGATCTCCGGAGTCGCCCCGGTGATGCGGCGGGTGGCCTCGATCCCGCCCAGTTCGGGCATGCGGATGTCCATGAGGACGACGTCCGGGGCCAGCTCGGCGACCTTGGCCACGGCGTCCAGGCCGTCCACCGCCTGCCCGATCACCTCGATGTCGGGCTGGGTGTTGAGCAGCACGGTGAAACCCTGCCGGACCATCTGCTGGTCGTCGGCGATCAGTACTCGGATGGTGCCGCTCGTCATGGGGTGTCGTCCTCGGTGAAGTGGTCGGTGGGCTGATCGCCGTCGGTGAGGGCGGCGGTGTCGGACGGCAGGAAGGCGGCGACCTGGTAGCCGCCGTCCGGCAGTGGTTGCGCCGTGAGACTGCCGTCGAGCATCGCCACCCGTTCCCGCATGCCGAGCAGCCCGTGGCCCGCCCCCTGCGACGGTGGCGGGGTCCGCGACGGGCGGGTGTTGGAGACCACCACGCGCAGTCCGATCGGAAGGTGCGTGAGGTGGACGCGGGCGGTCGCGCCGGGTGCGTGCCGCAGGACGTTGCTGAGCGCTTCCTGCACGATCCGGTACGCGGACAGCTCCACGCCGGGCGGCAGGGGTCTGCGCACCCCGCTCGCCTCCGTGGTGACGGTCAGCCCGGCTGCCCGGGTGTTCTCCACCAGCGCGTCGAGCCGGTCGAGCGTGGGTTGCGGTGCGTGCGGGGCGGTGCCCGTGATGGCGGTGGCGGTGGACGACTCCGGCACGTCGGGGTGCTCCGAACGCAGCACGCCGAGCACCCGGCGCAGCTCGGTGAGGGCCTCCAGCGCGTTCTGCCGGATGCCCGCGAGGTTCTCCTTCAGCTCGTCCGGCGGATTCTCGACGAGGTGGGGGGCGACCTGGGCCTGGATGGAGATCACCGACATGTGGTGGGCGACCACGTCGTGCAGCTCGCGCGCGATGCGGCTGCGCTCCTCCAGCAGGGTGCGCCGGGCTCTCTCCTCGGCGGTGAGCGACGTCTGCTGCTCGAGTTCCCTCCGGGCCTCGCGGCGGCCGCGCAGGGCGGTGCCGAGCACCACGACGACCGCGAACAGGATGGCGGCCAGCTGGCCGGTCGGCTGGTAGCTCAGCCCGCCCACGAGGCCTTGCATGACGTAGGTGCTGAGGGCGGTCAGGGCCAGCACCTCCACGGTCACCCGGGTACGGACCCGCAGGGCGAGCAGCAGCAGGACGAACAGGTGCGCGATGATCCCGGCGGCCGTCCAGGGCCAGGTGAACTTGTAGCCCTCCGCGACCATCTCGGCCCGCACGGCGAAGGCACCCACCAGCATGGCCGCCATCGACATCCACCACGCCGCGACCGGCCGCCACAGCGCGCACACCATCGCGCCGGCCTGGGCGAGGGCGATCAGGAAGGCGAACCCGGGGTCGACCCCGGCGTTGTCGTTGAGTTGGGCCGCGTCACCGAGCAGCACGCCCAGGGCGGCCAGACAGACGATCCCGTGCGGGAACCAGCGCAGCCACACCGACGGCGGCAGCGGGTCCGCCCGCCAGGTCCACAGATCGTCGTGCAGCACCCGCAGCACGCGCTCGACCCGGCCCGCGGCCCCCGGTCGGCTCCCCCATCGCATCACGCGCTCCACCCTAGACATGACGGCCCCCCGCCGTCGTCGCAGCGCGCCCCGTCGCTGACGCAGGGCGCCCCGCCGTCGTCGCGCGCTCCGTCGGGCGATGCGTCCGGACGATCCGGGAGCGGCGCCGGCCGCGACCGCGCTCGCAGGAGCGAAAGGCGGCCCAGCAGCCGGTCAGGACCAGCGCGAACACCGGGAGCCAGGCGAGCCGGGCCGCGACCCAGTCCAGGCCGCCCGGGAGCGTGTGCAGGCCGGGCAGGCGGCCCACCAGGAGGCCGGTGGCCGTGGTCGCCATCAGGGCCGTCTGGTGCCACAGGAAGATCGTCATCGCGGAGAGGTTGACCAGCGCGACCGCCGCCCAGGCCACGGGCCGGCGCATCGCGCGGCGCAGCCGCTCGCGCAGCAGCAGGGCGAGTCCGCACTGCGCCAGGCCGAAGGTCACGGCGGCCAGCGTCGGCGGATTGAGGTTGGAGACAGCGGCGCCCGGGACACCGACCATGGACGCCGGGTAGTCGGCCCAGGTGATGAGGGCCGCGGTCGCCGCCGTACCTCCGGCGAGCAGGATCCAGCCGGCGCGGCGGCGGTCCAGTTCGCCGCGGGTCCAGGCGGCGCCCAGGGCATAGGGGACCAGCCAGCCGGCGGCGAGGTTGATCCAGCCGAGCCAGGACGGGGCGCCGAAACCGAAGCGCAACAGGTCGACGTGGAGGACGACGACCAGCGGCCACAGCGGGTGCAGCCGGGCCAGCAGCGGCGTCGCAGCGGTCAGTACCGCGAAGACCAGGAGGAACCACAGCGGAGACAGGGCCAGCTTCACCAGCGTGTGGACCGTCACGAACTCCGCGCCCGTCAGCAGCAGCAGCGTCGCCGTCACCGTCCACAGGATGAGGACGGCCGCGACCGGGCGGAACAGCCGGGACAGCCGGGCGGACAGCCAGCGGCCGTAGGACGTGCCGCGGGCACGGGCCGACGCGTGGCCCCGGGTGGCGACATGGCCGCCGACCAGGAAGAACACGGCGAGGGTCTGGAAGGCCCAGGAGACCGGGGCCAGCCAGGGCATGTCCTGGAGGGGGCTGGCCGCGTGCAGGCTGTTGCCGTCGGCGACCAGGGCCGTCACCAGCCAGTGGCCGAGGACCACGCCGAGGATGGCGAACGCACGCAGGGCGTCGACGGCCCGGTCCCGCTCCCGGGGGGTGGCGTCGTCGATCCGGTCGGCGGTGCGGCGCAGGGCGTGCAGAGGGCCACGCGGTGGACGGTGTCGCGATCCCCGGGTCTCACGGACCGCCAGGGCCGTCCAGGGCGTCCGGGTCATCCGGGGCGTCCGGGGCGCTGACGCCGGGGCCGCCGGAGTCGCCGGGAACGCCGAGGCCTCCCCGGCCGCCGAGGACGCCGGGATGGCCCGGACCGGTGGGGTCTCCCGAGTCGCCGGGGCCTCCCGAGTCGCCGAGGTCCGCCGAGCCGCCCGCGGTGCTCGTGCCAAGTCCGTCATGAGGTCACCTCCGTGATCTCGCCCAGGGCGATCCGGGCCAGGTTCGTCAGGGAGAGGGAGCCGGCGTCGAAGTAGTCGCTGTGGCCGCCGTCGCCGCCGTCGAAGACCCGGGCACCGAAGTCCGGGGAGACCGGGTCGGTGCCGAAGCCGACGGTGGTGCCGAAGAGGTCGGCGCTGAGGTGCGGAACGTGCTCCACCCAGTCGTCGGCCCCCCGCGCCGCCCAGACCCGGGCGCCGGTGTGCAGGCCGGCGACGGTGCCGGCGCCGGTGCCGGGGCTGCCGACCAGGGCGATGTCGGCCACGTCCAGGCCGTCGGCGGCGCGGGCGCAGACGACCGAGCCGTAGGAGTGGCAGAGGAGGGCGAGGCGGGTGCCGGGGGCGGTGATCCCGCGCAGGTCGTCGACCAGGGCGCGCAGCTTCGGAGCGGCCCGGTCGGCGCGGTCGGTCGTGGCGACCGTGGTGCTGATGGTGCCCGGCGTCTCGTAGCCCAGCCAGGCCACGACCGCGGTGTGCGTCCCGTCGGGTGCCTGGGCGGCGAGCTGCCGGTGCAGGGCGAGAGCGGCGGCACGGAACCGGCCGTATGTGTCGAGGCTGGTGTCGGAGCCCGGGACCAGGACGGCGACGCGGTCGGCGCGCGCCAGGTCACCGAAGACCTCGGTGGCCAGTCCGGCACCCCGGCCGTCGAAGGCGAGGAGGCGGCGGGACGGGTCGGCCATCGAACGGTCCGCCGCCGCGCGGTGACGGTCGCCGTGACCGGCGGCCATCCGGGACGCCTCGGCGGCGTTGGCCCGGTTGGCGGCGTACGTCTCGTCCAGGGTCCCGGCGGTCGGGGCCGCGAGCGCGGCGGGAGCCGGGGCGGGGATCTGGGGCCGCGCGGCGCCGGAGAGGGGAAACGCCACGGAGCCGACGATGAGGGCGGCACCACCGGCGCGGCACCATCTGCTCGCGCGCCGCCGCCAACCTGCCGTCGTACCGGGCCTCATGGACCCTCCCCTCCAGCTCGCCCGCCCATCGGGCTTGTCTGAAAGGGAAGTTACGAATCGGGACGGGTAACCCGCGTCCCGCCAGGGAACTCACCTGCGGGGTAGCTCTCAGGTATTACGGGTACCACCGGGGGCGCCTGGCAGTGCCGACTGCACCGGCCGCACCGGCAGCGCCGGTGGCACCGGCCCCCAACACCCCGACCCGGCTCCAGCGTTCACCAGGCCAACTGGGCGATCTCCTCCGCCACCACCGCGCACGCGTCCGCCGCCGGGTCGATCAGCGGGAAGTGGCCGACGTCCTCCAGCAGCGTCACCCCCACCACCTCCCCGGCCTTCGCCGCCGCGTCGGCGTACGCCTCGGCGACCGCCTGCGGAACGTCCAGGTCGGCGCGGCCCTGGACGAGGGTCGTCGCGATCCCGGTGGGCAGCAGCAGGGCGGGGTCGGCGTAGGGTCGCCGCTCGGCGAACGACTCCGAGCCACCCAGGAGTTGCCGCGCCGCCCCACCGCACACGTCGAGCTCGTCGGCGACCTCGAAGTCGGCGATCGGCGCGAGGGCGACCACACCGCGCAGCGGCGCCGGACGGTCCAGGCGCCAGGGGGCATCGGCGGGCAGTACGTGCCGGGCGGCCGCCCACAGGGCGAGATGGCCGCCGGCGGAGTGGCCGGTGAGCACCACACGGCGCGCGTCGGCCTGCGGCAGCTGCTGCCGTACCAGCGCGGGCAGCGCGTCCAGCGCGGCGGCCACGTCGTCGAAGGTGTCGGGCCAGCGCCCCGCGACGGGCCCGACCGCGCCCCCACCCGCAGCGACGCCCTCGGCACCCGCGCCCTGCGCACCGCGCCGGTATTCCACGTTGGCCACGGCGAAGCCCCGGCGGGCCAGGAAGTCGGCGAACGGACCGAGATGGCGCCGGTCGTAGGGGGCCCGCCACGCACCTCCGTGCAGGACCACCACGACGGGAGCGGCGCCGCCCGGACCCCCCGTTCCGCGCGGCGCATAGAAGTCGATCACCTGGTCGGGGTGGTCGCCGTACGCCGCCGTGCCGTCGGGGTCGACCGCCGGGTGCGAGAAAGCCGATTTCTCCTCCGCGGCGGCCCGCGCGGCAGCGGTGCCCGGTTCTGCGGCGGCGTCCGGCATGCTCAACCTCTCAGCGAAGGAACGGTGTTGGCGGACCGGGGAAAAGGAATCGGCCGTTGGCGGGACGGTATCAGGCCGGTGACGTGCAGGGACATGGGGATGTCACGCAGTGTGAGGTACAGGGAGTGTGAGGGACAGCCAGCTCAGCAGACGCCGAAGCCGGGGGCCGGGGGCCAGGGCCAGGGGGCCGGGGCCCGAGGCCAGGGGCCCGGCGGCCTACCCCGTGAACTCGGGCCGCCCGTCCGGCGTCCACCAGGCGGTCAGCCCCCACACCCCCATCGCGAGCGTGCCCACGGCCATGAGCGCCGCCGCCCACGGCCGGCCCAGCAGGCGCAGGCCCAGCGACCACACGACCGTCGGCAGGAGCCCGCCGCCGAGGACGACGAGCGGAAGGTCGACGTACAGGACACTGAGATCCCGGTAGGTCCCCTCGAACCCGCCCGTGACGCTGGAGCGGGCGAGCGGCGCCCAGGCCAGCAGCGCGGTCGAGGCGCCCACGCCGGCGATCAGGCACCCGGCGCAGCCACGAGTCCGGTGATCCACATCATCCATACCCGCGTTCACGCGCCGGAGCCCGTCCCGGTTCCTCAGCCCCGTCGCCCGAGGGTCCGCGCCAGCGTCCGCGCCGCCCGTTCCACGTCCGCGAAGCCGACGTACAGCGGGGTGAAGCCGAAGCGCAGCACGTCCGGGGCGCGGAAGTCCCCGACCACCCCGCCTTCGATCAGCCGCTTCATGACGTCCCCGGCATCGTCGCAGCGCAGCGCGACCTGGCTGCCCCGCTCGGCGTGCGCGGCCGGTGTCATGGACTCGACCCGGCCGTCCGGGACGTACTCCCCGACGCAGCGCAGGAAGAAGTCCGTCAGCGCCAGGGACTTGGCCCGCACCGCCGCCACCGAGACCGCGTCCTCGTCCCACACCTCCAGGGCCGCCTCCAGGGCGAGCATGGAGAGGATGTCCGGCGTGCCGACCCGGCCGCGTACCGCACCGGGGGCCGGGGCGTACCCGGGTCGCATGCCGAAGGGCTCGGCGTGCGAGTTCCAGCCCGGCAGCGGGGAGTCGAAGCGGCCCTGGAGGTCGCGGCGCACGTACAGGTAGGCGGGCGAACCGGGGCCGCCGTTGAGGTACTTGTAGGTGCAGCCGACCGCCAGGTCGACGCCGTGTTCGTCCAGCCCCACCGGCAGGGCGCCCGCGCTGTGGCACAGGTCCCAGACGACGTACGCCCCCGCCGCGTGCACCGCGGCCGTGAGCGCGGGCAGGTCGTGCAGCCGGCCCGTGCGGTAGTCGACGTGGTTGAGCAGGACGGCGGCGGTGCGCTCGCCCAGCGCCGTCGGCACCTCGTCTGGGGCCACCGGGCGCAGGGCGCAGCCCGTCATCCGGGCCGCGGACTCGGCGATGTACCCGTCCGTGGGGAAGGTGGTGGCGTCGACCAGGATCTCGTCCCGGCCCTGTCCCGCCATCCGCACGGCCGCCACGACCGCCTTGAAGACGTTGACGCTCGTCGAGTCGCCCACCACGACCTGTCCGGGCGCCGCCCCGACCAGCGGGGCGATCCGGTCGCCGATCCGCTCGGGCGCGGTCCACCAACCGCTCTCCTCCCACGACCGGATGCGCAGCTCGCCCCACTGGCGGCGCACGACGTCCTCCACGCGCGCGGGGACGCCGGCCGGGAGGGCGCCGAGCGAGTTGCCGTCCAGGTAGACGACGTCGTCCAGGACGAACCGCTCGCGCAGTGCCGCCAGTTCGTCGGCGGCGTCCAGCTTCTCGGCCTCACCCGGGAGGTCGGCCGCACTCTTCGGTTCAGACATACGACCGTGCCGTCCACAGCTCGGGGAACACGTTGTTCCGGGCCCGTTTCTCCAGCCAGGCCACCCCGGCCGAGCCGCCCGTGCCGGTCTTGGACCCCATCGCGCGGCGGGTGGCGACCAGGTGGTCGTTGCGCCAGCGCCACACGAGCTCCGCGACGTCGGTGAGCGCCTCGCCGAGGCGGGCCAGCTCGCCGTTCTGGTCGCCGGAGTAGACGGCCGTCCAGGCGGCCTCCACCTCGGGCGCCGCCTCGTACTTCTGGGTCACGTCGCGCCGGAGCACGGCGTCCGGGATGTCGTACCCGCGCCGGGCGAGCAGCCGGATCACCTCGTCGTACAGGCTCGGCTCGTGCAGCGCCTTCTCCAGCTCGGCGTGGACGCGGGGGGCGCCGCGGTGCGGGACGAGCATCGACGCGGACTTGTCGCCGAGCAGGAACTCCATACGGCGGTACATCGCCGACTGGAAGCCGGAACCCTCACCGAGGGCGCTCCGGTAGGAGTTGAACTGGGCGGGCGTGAGCCCTGCGAGAGGCGTCCAGGAGGCGTTCAGCGCCTCCAGCTCCCGCACCGAACGCTTCAGGGCGTCGGTCGCCACCTGGATCCGGTCCTCGCGCAGGGCGCGGGCGGCGGTCTCCCATTCGTGGACGACGACGGTGAACCACAGCTCCATGACCTGGGTCGTGACCAGGAAGACCATCTCTCCGGGATCGTCGGAGAGGGTGTGCTGGAGGTGGGTGAGCACGTCCGCCTTGACGTAGTCCTCGTACGGCGTGCTGCCCTCGAAGTCGAGATTCGGGGCCTCGTGGGACATCGCTGTCTCCTGCTGTGCACTACGGGTAGCGGTCCGCCCTGCCGTTACCGGCACGGGGCCCCGGTCCCCAACGGCATCCTCCGCAATCGTCCCAGGAAACCGCAAGGCCCGCCTGCGCACCACGCGCGCGCGGCAGACGGGCCAGGGCGTGTCCGTCCCCGGTTCAGCCCAGCACCTCGGCGGCCGTCGGCGAGGAGTCCTTCAGGAACTGCGTGCAGCGCTCGTACTCCTCCTTCTCGCCGATCGCCTGGGCGGCGCGGGCGAGGGCGTGCAGGGCGCGCAGGAAGCCGCGGTTGGGCTCGTGCTCCCACGGCACCGGCCCGTGGCCCTTCCAGCCGCTCCGCCGCAGGGCGTCGAGGCCGCGGTGGTAGCCGGTGCGGGCGTAGGCGTACGACTCCACGACGCCGCCCCGCTCGAACGCCTCGTCGGCCAGCCGGGCCCAGGCGAGCGAGGACGTCGGGTACTGCGCGGCGACGTCGGTGGGCGAGGTGCCGCCCGCCAGCAGCTCGCGCGGGCCGGGCTCGTCGGGGAGGTGGGTCGGGGGCGGTCCCCCGAGGAGGTTCTCGTGAATGGGCATGGGGACAAGTCTGCGCCATGCCGGGGGCGGACGTGCGAGGGCCCGGCATCCCAGGGATGCCGGGCCCGTCGTACCGCGACCGCCGTTACTTGATCTTCTGGCCCGCCGACCGCAGGTGGCCGCAGGCCTCGACGACGCGCGCGGCCATGCCGGCCTCGGCCAGCTTGCCCCAGGTGCGCGGGTCGTAGGTCTTCTTGTTGCCGACCTCGCCGTCGACCTTCAGGACGCCGTCGTAGTTGCGGAACACGTGGTCCACGACCGGACGCGTGAAGGCGTACTGGGTGTCCGTGTCGATGTTCATCTTGACCACGCCGTTCTCCAGCGCGGTCGCGATCTCCTCGGCGGTGGAGCCGGAGCCGCCGTGGAAGACGAAGTCGAACGGCTTGCTGCCGGCCGGGCGGCCGTACTTGGCGGCGATGCCCTCGTTCAGCTCCTTGAGCAGCTCGGGGCGGAGCACGACGTTGCCCGGCTTGTACACGCCGTGCACGTTGCCGAAGGACGCGGCGAGCAGGTAGCGGCCCTTCTCGCCCAGGCCGAGGGCCTCGACGGTGCGGACCGCGTCGTCGACCGTCGTGTAGAGCGAGTCGTTGATCTCGTGGGAGACGCCGTCCTCCTCGCCGCCGGTCGGGGTGATCTCGACCTCGAGGATGATCTTGGCGGCGCGGGCGCGCTCCAGCAGCTCCTCGGCGATGGAGAGGTTGTCGGCCAGTGTCTCCGCGGAGCCGTCCCACATGTGGGACTGGAACAGCGGGTTGCGGCCGGCCTTGACGCGCTCCTCGGAGACCGCCAGCAGCGGACGGACGTACCCGTCGAGCTTGTCCTTCGGGCAGTGGTCCGTGTGCAGGGCGATGGTGACGTCGTACTTCTCGGCGACGATGTGCGCGAACTCGGCGAGGGCGACGGCGCCGGTCACCATGTCCTTGTTGTGCTGGCCGCCCAGGAACTCGGCGCCGCCGGTGGAGATCTGGACGATGCCGTCGCTCTCCGCCTCCGCGAAACCGCGCAGGGCCGCGTGCAGCGTCTGGGAGGAGGTCACGTTGATGGCCGGGTAGGCGAACTTTCCTGCCTTCGCCCGGTCCAGCATCTCGTTGTAGACCTCGGGAGTTGCGATGGGCATCTGTCCGCTCCTTGTATGTGCGGTGGGCGTGGTACGTGCTTACGACCCTGACCTGGAACTGGGGGGCGACGTCATCGTCGGCCCCATCCTTCCAGACGGGACGGGATACTCCGAGCGGACCCGGTGCCGTCCCGGCCGGGCCCTCAGTCCAGGCCCAGCTCGTCCTTGTCGTACGCGAACAGGTACGGCACCCCGGCGCCGTCCTGGATCTTCTCGGCGGCGCCGGTCGCGCGGTCGACGATCGTCGCGACGGCCACGACCTCGGCACCGGCCTCCCGCACGGCCTCGACGGCGGTGAGCGGGGAGCCGCCGGTGGTGGAGGTGTCCTCGACGACCAGGACGCGGCGGCCCTTGATGTCCGGGCCCTCGACGCGACGCTGCAGCCCGTGCGCCTTGGCCGCCTTGCGGACGACGAAGGCGTCCAGCTTCCGGCCCCGCGCGGCGGCGGCGTGCAGCATGGCGGCGGCGACCGGGTCGGCGCCCATGGTCAGCCCGCCCACCGCGTCGAACTCCAGGTCGGCGGTCAGGTCCAGCAGCACCTGCCCGACCAGCGGTGCGGCCTCGCCGTCCAGGGTGATGCGGCGCAGGTCGACGTAGTAGTCGGCCTCCAGCCCCGAGGAGAGGGTCACCTTGCCGTGCACCACGGCCTTGTCCTTGATCTGCTGCAGCAGCGCCGCGCGTGTGCCTGGCGGCATTACTCCGTTGACGTCCGTCATGCGCACCAGCTTAGAGCCGGGTCCAGCTCCAGGTCGTCGTGGCCTCCAGCGGCTCCAGGGGCGTGACCAGGCGCGGGAGGGTGTTCAGGCCGTTGGGCGGCCCGGTCTGCGGCTCCACGCAGACGGCGGCCTCCTGCTCGTCGTAGACCACGGCCCACTGCTCCGGGCTGGTCACCTTCAGCTCCAGCCGCCGCGGCCAGGTGAGGGTGACGTCGACGCCGTCCGGCATGCCGAAGCAGTCGTCCCAGGGGCCCGGCTTCGGGTCGACGCGGTTGCCGGTGGGCAGGTGGTCGTCGCCGCGCTCCTCCTGCCAGGCGGGGTCGAAGGAGATCCCCACGCCTGCGCCGGCCGCGCCGTCCGCACCGCCGAGGGTCCGGTTGAACCACGGGTGCCAGCCGATCTGCGCCGGGAAGGACGACTCGTACGTCTCCACGGACATCGTCAGCGTCAGCGCGTCCTCGGCGAGCGCGATCACCTGGGTGACGCGGCCGGAGTAGGGCCAGGGGTCGACGAGGTCGTACGTGATGACGGCCTCGTCGGCACTGACGCGGGCGGTGCGCCAGGCGCCGTCGCGGGCGGTGCCGTGGATGGCGTGCGGCGGGGAGTTGAGGGGCATCTGGTGGACGAGGGCGCCGTCCCGGAAGCGGCCCTCGCGGATGCGGCCGCACCAGGGGACCATCGGGAAGCAGCCGTAGCGCTCGCCCTGGCGGAGCAGTTCCGTGCCGCCGACGCGGAGCCCGCCGATCCGGCCGCCGTTGTCCGGCAGCACGGTCGCCTCCGCGTCACCCGCGGTCAGCGTGATGGGTTCGTTACTCACGCCATGACCCTACTGGGGTGATCAAGGGCGCCCCGTCCGACCGGCCGTCGGCGGTTCAGCGGCGCCTGCGCAGGGCCCGGCCCACCACGATCGCCGACGCCACGGCCAGCGCGGCCGCCGGGGCCGCCCAGCGCAGGGGCGTGGCGGACCCGGCCGCCTGGGGCGCGGGGACGGGGGCGTACCGGCCGCGCGGCGGGGCGTGGTCCACCTCCTCCGCGCTGCGGCCGATCATCGTGCGGCGCGCGTGCGCGGCCTCGGCGGGGGGTTCTGGGGCTTCGGGGGGTTGTGGGGCTTCGGGGCCGCCCGGTTGGTCCTCGACACCGTCGTCCGTGTCCCTGCCGGGGTCCTGGTCCTCGTCCTGGTCCGGGTCCGCGAGGGAGGACGGGGGGACCTCGGTGTCGAAGACGGAGGTGTGCCGCGGCTCCGCCTGAGCCTCGGACTGCTCCCGCCCCTGCTCCCGCTCCCGGCCCTGCTCACGCTCCTGCTGCGCCGCCGTGCCCAGGTTCTCCGCGAAGCGGGTCAGCAGCCGGGTCGCGGCCGACGTCACCGCGTCCGCCGGCAGCTCCGCGACCCGTCCGTCCGCCGCGGCCGTCCCGGCGAGCGCCAGGGTGCAGCCGTCGTCGGCGTCCGCGACGCGGAGGGTGAGCGCCACCTTGACCGTGCCGGTCCCGCGCGACTCGGTGGCGTCGCCCTCCACGGCGTACGTGCCGTCGTCCCGCGCGGACAGGCGCAGGGAGCCCCGGTAGGTGATGGAGTGACTGCCGATACGGACCTTCAGACGCCCCGCGACGGGCTCGGCGCCGGCGTCCTGCTGGAGGCCCGGAACCGCCCGGGCGACCCGGACGGGGTCGGCCAGCACGTCCCTGAGCCGCTCGGCCGGAACCGGAACGAACACCTCATGCTCCATGTCTGGCCACCCTACCCAGCGGGCGCCCGCCGCACCCCCCGCCGGCCCGAAGTCACCCGCCGGTTCCGGCGCCCGGCACGGGCGGGCTCAGTACCGCGGATGCACCAGCGTCGACGGGGGCAGGCCGGGGATCCGGGTGCGGTACGCGGAGTGGGCGTTCCGCGTCAGGGACCGCGGCGTGAGGGTGTGCGGGCGGGGGGCCGCCGGGTCGAGGCGCAGGGTGGGGGGCGTGCGCGCGGCCAGGAGGAACCCCCAGTCGCGGGGGGCGTGGGGGTTGGCGGCCGTGCGGTCGGGGCCCGGCGCGAAGCCGGTGTCCCGGGCGCCGACCTGGTAGGGGGCGGTCCGCAGACCCGCCGCGCGGAGCGTCGCGTCCACCGTCCAGAAGGCGCGGGGCCGGGCGGAGACCGGTCCCGCGTGGACCACCAGCCGCCCGTCGGGGGCGAGCACCCGCCGGAGCAGTCCGTAGAACTCCTGCGAGTACAGCTTCGTGCTGGCCGTGATGCCCGGGTCGGGCAGGTCCGAGATCACCACGTCGTACGTCGCGGTGGAGGTCGAGCGCAGTCGGCGGAAGGCGTCCGCCGTGACGACGTGGATGCGGGCGTCGCCGTAGACGTGCTCGTTCAGCGCGGACAGGCCGGGGTCGTGCCGGGCCAGCCGGGCGAGGTCGGGGTCGATCTCGACGACGTCGACGCGCCGCACGTCCGGGTGGCGCAGCACCTCCCGCGCGGCGAGGCCGTCACCGCCGCCGAGGATCAGCACCCGCGCGTGCGGGCCGCTCATGGCGGGGTGCACCAGGGCCTCGTGGTAACGCCGCTCGTCGCTGTCGCGGACCCGGAGCCGGCCGTCCAGGAACAGGTCGAGGGGCCGGCCGTCGGTGTCGCCGGTGAGGACGACCTCCTGCACGTCGGTCTGGACGGCCACGCGGACGTCCCCGCCGTACACGGCGTGCCGGGCGGCGCGTTCGAAGTCGTCGGCGAGGACGGTCGCCGTGGCGAGGAGGGCCAGCACGACGGCGTTGCCGGTCAGCAGCAGTCGGCGGGCCCGGCGGGTCAGGTCCCGCCGGAACAGCCCGAGGACCAGGGCGGCGCCGACGACCGCGTTGACGGTCCCGGTGAGCAGCGCGCCGGTGAGCTGGCCGAGGAAGGGCAGCAGGACGAAGGGGAAGGCGAGGCCGCCGACGAGCGCACCGACGTAGTCCGCGGCGAACAGGTCGGCGACGGCGCCGCCCGGGTCCTGGCGGCGGACGCGTTGGATCAGCTCCATCAGCAGCGGCACCTCGGCGCCGATCAGCACACCGATGATGAGCGAGAAGGCGACCAGGATCACGCGCGGGCCGTCGGCCCACAGGCCGCCCCAGCCGCCGGTCCAGGCGAAGACGGCGTACAGCGCCATGGCGCTGGAGCCGCCGACGAGGGCGAGGACGGCCTCCACCGCGCCGAAGCCGGCCGCCGCCAGGCGACGCAGCCGTTTGGCGGCGAGCGAGCCGAGGCCCATGGCGAAGACCATGACGGACAGGACGACGGACGCCTGGGTGACCGAGTCGCCGATCAGGTACGAGGCGAGGGCGACGAGCTCCAGTTCGTACACGAGCCCGCACGCCGCGCAGACGAACACGCCCGCCAGGACGAGGAACCGTCCGGTGCCCGGCCGTACGGGCAGCCGCGCGGGCCCTCCGGGGCCGGTGGGGGCGCCAGGGCCGGCGGGGGCGCCGGGGCCGCCCCAGGACGGCCGGGAGCCGGACGGGGCGGGCGCGTGCGATTCGATCACGCAGTGACGTTACGTCACTTCCGCGCTGCGCTACGTCACCCACGCGAGTGAAAGTGACGTTCCATCGGGCGGTGCAGGTTTAGCCCGCCACCGGCCCGGGGTTCGACCCCGCGTCCGCCCGCTCACACCCCGGACGGACTGAGCTGCGACGTCGGCACCCGGACACCCACCCGGGTCCGGGTCGACACGAGCTGGCCGTCCTGCGGGTAGGCGTGCCAGGTACGCCAGTGCACCTGCCCCTCGTGCCGGTGGGCCAGCAGCGCCGTGAAGGCGTGCGGACTGCCCGGGAAGACACCGGCGAGGCCGTGCGGGTGGTCGGCGACCAGGGCGAGCAGCTCCTGGGCGCGGCCGGCGAAGGAGCCCGGCGTCAGCACCTCCACCCGGGCGGCGAACTCGTACTCCCAGTCGCCCACGCGCTTGGCGACACCCAGCGGAAGCGGGGTACTGCTACCGGGGATGCACGCCACCGTCTCCGAACAGCCGCCCCGCTCCTCCTCGAGCAGGACTTGATGGGAGGCGCCGAGAAGTCTCAACTGCAGCTTCGCGCTCGACAGTTCGAGGTCCAGACTGGCGAGCGCGGGCAGCGGCTCCCGCCCCAGGGCCCAGGCGAGATCTGCGGCGCGCGTATCGGTGTAGGCGGTTTTCAGGGTCGTGAGCATGGATCGGCTCCGCAAGCACACAAGAAGAGGAAGGTGTGGGGCCTGCGCACCCCGGACACTGTCGGGGATGCGGCCCGGTCAACCCAGTCGGACAATCAGGAGGGGGGTCAACAGGCCGTCCGAGGGGCTGCGTTGGTGATGGAGAGGGAATCACGAACTATGGCGCCGCCACAGCTTTTTTACCCAACTTCGTAACGTTTCCATCCCTCAGAGGGCTCCACAGCTCAACTGTTCAACCGGGGCGCACACCCTCTCCGCTCAGCGTGCGCCGGTGTGCGGGAGCGCCCACCGGGTGTGTTACCCGGCGGGCGCTCGTGGTGGGATGCGGGGCCCGGCCCCAGGCGCCGGGCCCCGTGGCGGGGAGGCGGTTCCCCCTGGCTGGAGCTCAGCTGCCCCGTGTCAGCTGCCTCCACCGCATCCGCCGCCCCCTCCCCCGCAGGACGACCCGCCTCCGCAGGACGAGCCGCCGCCGCAGGAGTGGCCCGAGTGGTGCCCGTCCGAGGACGATCCGCCGTCCCCGCCCCCGGCCCACCAGCTGTTGTTGCCGCTGTCGCCGCCGCCCCCGCCCGGGCTCGACGACCGCGACCCCCGGCCGCGCCCCGCCCGGACGGGGCGGGAGGTGCGCCGGCTCACCACGACTGCCCTGATCAGCAGGGCTGCGACCACGATCAGGATGATGCCGGTCAGCATGGCGTCACCCTCCTTCCGTTCCCGGGCGCACGCCCGGAAGGTCCCCCGAAGCGCCCCCCGTTGGGTGCCTCGCTCTGAATGGAGCTCTGTAGGTGAAGCTCGATACGTGAAGCTCGGTGCGTGAAGCTCGGTGCGTGAAGCTCGGTGCGTGAACGGGAGATGCCCTTCGCCGCCACGCCCCAAAGCAGAGTTGAGGAACTCCAGAGCTTCGGCGCAGGATGGCCGCCATGACCCCCATGAGCTCCAGCGCCCGCCCCCTCCTCAACCGCCGGCTCGCCGAGTTCGGGACGACGATCTTCGCCGAGATGTCCGCCCTGGCCGTGCGGACCGGGGCGATCAACCTGGGCCAGGGCTTCCCGGACACCGACGGTCCCGAGGAGATCCGGGAAGCCGCCGTACGGGCGCTGCGCGACGGGCGCGGCAACCAGTACCCGCCGGGGCCCGGCGTCCCCGAGCTGCGCACCGCCGTCGCCGACCACCAGCACCGCCGCTACGGCCTGTCCTACGACCCGGACACCGAGGTCCTGGTCACCGCCGGCGCCACGGAGGCCATCGCGGCCTCCCTGCTGGCCCTGCTGGAGCCCGGCGACGAGGTCGTCGCGCTGGAGCCGTACTACGACTCGTACGCGGCCTGCATCGCGATGGCGGGCGGCACGCGGGTGCCGGTGACGCTGCGCCCGCACTCCGCGGACGGGGGCGCCGCCTTCCGCCTCGACCTCGACGAGCTGCGCGACGCGGTCACCGACCGCACCCGGCTGCTGCTCCTGAACACCCCGCACAACCCGACGGGCACGGTCCTGTCCCGCGACGAGCTGGCGGCGATCGCCGAGCTGGCCGTGGAACGGGACCTGCTGGTGGTGACGGACGAGGTCTACGAGCACCTGGTCTTCGACACCGCGGTCCACATCCCCCTGGCGAGCTTCCCGGGGATGCGCGAGCGCACAGTGACCATCGGCTCGGCCGGCAAGACGTTCGCGTTCACGGGCTGGAAGGTCGGCTGGGTCACCGCCGCTCCCGCGCTGGTCACGGCGGTCCGCTCGGCCAAGCAGTACCTGACGTACGTGGCCTCGGGTCCCTTCCAGTACGCCGTCGCCGAGGCCCTCGCGCTGCCCGACGCGTACTTCACCGCGTACCGCGAGGACATGCGGGCCAAGCGGGACCTGCTCGTGACGGGCCTTGAGGAGGCGGGCTTCGGCGTCTACCGCCCCGCCGGCACCTACTTCGTCACCACCGACATCCGCCCCCTCGGCGAGAGCGACGGCTTCGCCTTCTGCCGCGCCCTGCCGGAACGCGCGGGCGTCGTCGCCGTCCCCAACGCCGTCTTCTACGACCACCGGGAGGCCGGCTCCCCCTTCGTCCGGTTCGCGTTCTGCAAGCGGACGCCGGTTCTGGAGGAGGCGGTGCGCCGGCTGAAGACGCTGGCCGGCTGAGCCCTGCCCCGGACCGCACGGTCCGCCCGGTCCGGAACACGACGAGAGCCCGCCCCCCGGTCACCGCCGGGTGCGGGCTCTCCTCACGTGCGGCGGACTACTCGCCGTCCTCGTCCTCCGGCTTCTCCGACTCGTTGACCTCCTGCTCCAGGCCGAGCTGCTCCACGAGCCACCGGTCGAACTCGATGGCGGCCCGCACCCAGCTGACCGTCGAGGAGACGAAGTGCTCCAGGCTGACGCCCGTGCCGATCAGCATCTGCGCCTCGCCGATCAGGCGGACCGTGCCGTCGTCATGGGTGTGGGAGTACACCTTGGGCCACAGGGTGCGCCGGTTCCAGTCGTCGACGGACTCCAGAAGCTGCGGCTTCTCGTCGATCTGGTGGGGCCGGTCGTAGAACGTCCGCACCGAGAAGACCTGCTGGTCACCCTCGCCGCGGAACATGAAGTACGTACGGAACTGCTCCCACGGCGCCGCGAGGTCACCCTCGTCGTCGACGACGTACTTGAGCTCCATCTGTTCCAGGAGCTGCTTCACAAGATCCTGATCCGGGACGACGGGGCCCGCCGGTCCTTGGGGCTGCGGCTCGGGCTGGCCCCCGAAGTTCGGAATCGAGGACGGGTCGATGCTCACCGTGAATTTCCCTTCGTACGGATCTGGCCATCCTCCCCCATGCGGGGAGGGGCGTGGCAAGCCCGCCGGGGGCCTGTCAGCCCTGGGCTGACATGATCCGGCCGGTCGGGTGGAGGTCGGCGAGCGGAGGCGGGAGCCATGAGGCGGACACGGAATCCGGCGGCGCTGCCCGGGGGCGGCCCGGAGGGGCCGCGCGGGCGGACCAGGCGGGGGCTGTTCGCGGCCCTCGTGACGCTGCCGGCGCTGGTCCTGCTCCCCCTGCTCGTCGCCTTCGCAAGCATCCTCCTACGGGCTTCGGACGACCGGGACGAGGGCCGGGCCGACGCCGTCCCCTGCTCCGAGGCCCTGGCCTTCGGCGGGGCCGCGCTCCCGGACGGTGCCCGGCCGGTCGGGGCGTGCCTGCGCCAGGGCTTCCAGGACACCCACTACAGCGCCGCCTTCCGCATGCCCCGCACGGGTGTCCAGGGCTGGCTCGCACACACCTACCCGGACGCCCCCGCCCCGGGGACGGCGTTCTGCCCGGGCGAGGACGCCGATCTGTGTCTGGATCCGGGCCCCGGACAGGGCCTGCCGGCCGGTGCGGACGCCCATGCCGTGCAGGTGCGGGTGGTGTACGAGGGCGCGGGCACGGCGCTGGTGCGCTTCGCGTCGTTCACCGTGTGACGCCGGGGGCTGCCGCACGGGACTACGCACGGGCGCCCCGACTCGGGCCGGACTGCACCCGGTCCGCGCCCGCACCCCTGGGGGGCCGCCCACGGACGCCCCCCAGGCGGGAGGGCCCGGGCGCGTCCCGCCACCCGCACGCGATCCACAGGGCGGGCCCCGCCCCCGCCCGGGCCACGCAGCGCCCCCGCCCGGCGTCACGCACGGACGGCCCGCCACTCCGCAGGAACCCCACAGGAACCCCGCAGGGGCCCCGCAGCGATGACGGGCCGTGCGCCGCGCGCCGGGGACTACAGCGTCTTGCCGCTCGCCGGTCCCACTATCAGGTCGTCGCCGAAGCGGTCCACGCGGACCGTGTCGCCGTCCTTGATCTCGCCGGAGAGGATCTCCCGGGCGAGCCGGTCGCCGATCGCGGTCTGGACGAGGCGGCGCAGCGGGCGGGCGCCGTAGGCCGGGTCCATGCCCTCGTCGGCCAGCCAGGCCAGGGCGTCGTCGGTGACCTCCAGGGTGAGGCGGCGCTCGGCGAGTCGCCGGGCGAGCGCGTCGATCTGGAGCCGCGCGATCCGGCTCAGCTCGTCCTTGCTCAGGGCCGAGAAGACCACGAGGTCGTCGAGCCGGTTGAGGAACTCCGGCTTGAACGACGCCCGGACCACCTCCAGGACCTGCTCCTTCTTCTCCGCCTCCCCGGTCAACGGGTCGACCAGGTACTGGCTGCCCAGGTTGGAGGTGAGGACCAGGATGGTGTTGCGGAAGTCGACGGTGCGGCCCTGCCCGTCGGTGAGGCGCCCGTCGTCCAGCACCTGGAGCAGGATGTCGAAGACCTCGGGGTGCGCCTTCTCCACCTCGTCGAGCAGGACGACCGTGTACGGGCGCCGCCGCACGGCCTCGGTGAGCTGGCCGCCCTCCTCGTACCCGACGTACCCGGGCGGGGCGCCGACCAGCCGGGCGACGCTGTGCTTCTCGCTGTACTCCGACATGTCGATGCGGACCATGGCCCGCTCGTCGTCGAAGAGGAAGTCCGCGAGGGCCTTGGCCAGCTCGGTCTTGCCGACGCCGGTCGGACCGAGGAAGAGGAACGACCCGGTCGGCCGGTCGGGGTCGGCGATGCCGGCCCGCGAGCGCCGTACGGCGTCGGACACGGCCCGGACCGCCTCGGTCTGGCCGATGAGCCGCCTGCCGAGTTCGTCCTCCATGCGCAGCAGCTTCTGCGTCTCGCCCTCCAGCAGGCGCCCGGCGGGAATGCCGGTCCAGGAGGCGACGACGTCCGCGATGTCGTCGGCGCCGACCTCCTCCTTGACCATGGTGTCCTTGGCGCCCCCGCCGGAGGCGGAAGACGTCAACGCCTCCTCGGCCTCGGAGGCGGCCTCCAGGTCACGCTCCAGGGCCGGGATCTCGCCGTAGAGGAGCTTGGACGCGGTGTCGAAGTCGCCGTCGCGCTGGGCGCGTTCGGCCTGCCCGCGCAGTTCGTCGAGCTTCTCCTTCAGCTCGCCGACCCGGTTGAGGGACTGCTTCTCCTTCTCCCAGCGGGCGGTGAGGCCGCGCAGCTCCTCCTCCTTGTCGGCGAGGTCGCGGCGCAGTCGCTCCAGTCGCTCCAGGGAGGCGGCGTCGGTCTCCTTGCCGATCGCCAGCTCCTCCATCTTCAACCGGTCGACGGCGCGCTGGAGTTCGTCGATCTCGACGGGGGACGAGTCGATCTCCATGCGCAGCCGGGAGGCGGCCTCGTCGACGAGGTCGATGGCCTTGTCGGGCAGGAAGCGGGAGGTGATGTACCGGTCGGAGAGGGTGGCGGCCGCCACCAGCGCGCTGTCCGCGATCTGCACCTTGTGGTGGGCCTCGTAGCGGCCCTTGAGCCCGCGCAGGATCGCGATGGAGTCCTCGACGGTCGGCTCGGCGACCAGCACCTGCTGGAAGCGCCGCTCCAGGGCGGGGTCCTTCTCGATCCGCTCGCGGTACTCGTCCAGCGTGGTCGCGCCGACCATGCGCAGCTCGCCGCGCGCGAGCATCGGCTTGAGCATGTTCCCGGCGTCCATGGCGGAGTCGCCGCCCGCGCCGGCCCCCACGACGGTGTGCAGCTCGTCGATGAAGGTGATGATCTGCCCGTCGGAGTCCTTGATCTCGGCGAGGACGGTCTTCAGCCGCTCCTCGAACTCGCCCCGGTACTTGGCCCCGGCGACCATCGCGCCCAGGTCGAGCGCGACCAGCCGCTTGCCCTTCAGCGACTCGGGCACGTCCCCCTTGACGATCCGCTGGGCGAGCCCCTCGACGACGGCGGTCTTGCCGACGCCGGGCTCGCCGATGAGCACGGGGTTGTTCTTCGTACGGCGGCTGAGCACCTGCACCACCCGCCGGATCTCCTGGTCCCGCCCGATGACCGGGTCGAGCCTGCCCTCGCGGGCGGCGGCGGTGAGGTCGGTGCCGAACTTCTCCAGCGCCTTGTACTGACCCTCGGGGTCGGCGGTGGTCACCCTGCGCCCTCCCCTCGCCTTGCGGAAGGCCTCCTGCAACTTCTTCGCACTGGCACCCTGCCCCTCCAGTACCTCACCGGCCGCGCCGCCCTTCGCGGCGATGCCGAGGAGCAGGTGCTCGGTGGAGAGGTACTCGTCCCCGAGCTCCTTGGCGCGGGCCTGGGCGTCGGCGACCACGGCGAGCATCTCACGGCCCGGTTGCGGCGGCGCGACCGTGGACCCGGTCACGCTGGGCAGCCCCGCCAGGATGCGCTCGGCGCCGGAGCGCACGGCCGCGAGGTCGGCCTCGACGGCCGCGAGCAGGTCGGTGATGTTCTCGTTGTCCTGCCCCTGGAGCAGAGCCAGGAGCAGGTGTGCGGGGGTGAGGTCGGCGTGCCCCTCGGTCACGGCCCGGTTGCTGGCCGCGTTGATGGCGTCCCGGCTCCGGTTGGTCAGCTCGGCGTCCACGTTCTGGCTTCCCTCCTAGCGTCGGCCGTCGGCGGTCCGGCCGCGTCTCCCAGTGCTGACTCAGTCAACGTACACAAAGTTGAGTCTATTCCACTCAAGGGAGCGACGCGGGTCGGGTCACCGGCGTCCGGTGCCACCGAAGCCCGCCCCGTGGCCGGCCTGCGCCGCGCGAGGGACTTTTCGGCCGGACCGGGAACGGGCGATACCGCGACAGGTCGCCGCAAACGACAGCGGCGTCACCGTGTTCAGGTCACGGTGACGCCGCTGCCGGGGGGAAGCACCTGAGCGATGTGTTACGACGGGGGAATCGCGTCAGGCGCTGCGGGGGGTGGCTGAGATGGTCCTCACTTCGGAGATCTCCGGCTCCACGAGCCGGTGATCCCTCTGGTCCAGGTTCACGAAGATCATTCCGTAGCGGATGGCACACCGCACGGGCTGGGGCGCCCCCCTGGGGCGCCGCAGACACCGGTACGCCCGTACGTCACCGTCCTCGTCCAGCGTGACGACGACCGGCTCACCGAAGACGGTCACCATCAGCGAATCCCCGGCATGGGGAATCGCGGTGACCAGATCGATGAAGTGCCAGCCGGAGCGGTAGGCGGTGGCCATCTCGCGGCGGAAGGAACGGTCGTCGGGTGGCGTGGTCATCGCGATCAGTCCCACACACTGTCGGCCGGGACAGCCGCCGGCTCACCGCCGGGGCCCGCGACCGCCACTGAGTGAACGCCACCCGCGTCGGGCTCACCGCTCTCCACGCCGAGGCCGGCCAGCACACCGAAGGCCACAACGGTGGAGAAGGCGGTAACAAGCACCGAGCGAAGCATTCTCATACGCATAGTCGGCTTCGTCCTCACTTGATGGTCGCCTCATTCCCCCGTCGGATAAGACGATGGCTCATTCGGGCACGTCATGGCCACACAATCGGTGCATCATGTTCCTGCACGTTCAGGACCCTGGGGGGTGGAGATTTGGTAGCAAAATGGACTAAGAGGGATCATCCCCATACGGGAACCGAGTTGTGCCCAGAAGGCAGCCGTCTGTACGCGCACGCCCTCAGGGCTGGACGCATACCGAGGACCGACGTCGAGGCCGCTCCGTGCCTGATGGATCTCGCCCTGCTCCACCCCGATCCCGACGACGCCCAGTGGTTGCGTCCGGTTCCGCCGTCGGTCGCTCTCGCCCAACGGCTCAATCCCATCGAACGAGAGATCACCGAACAACGCCGGCTGTCGATCGAACTCGCCGAGCTCTTCGAACCGTTCATGGACATCAGCACCCAGGAAACGAGCCCCGCTCACTCCATCACGGTGCTGGAAGGCCTCGACCGGATCAACGCGGCACTCGACCTGGCGACCGCGCAGTGCCAGACCGAGATGCTGACGGTCCAGCCCAGCGGCCACCGCCGTCCCGAGAACCGGCTGCTGGAAGGGCTCGAACGCGACAAGCCCCTGATCGAGCGTGGCGTACGGATCCGAACCCTCTACCAGCACACCGCCCGGTTCAGCCCGGACAGACTCGCCTACGCGGACCAGTTCACCGACGGCAAAGTGGAATACCGCACCATCGACGAGCTCGTGGAGCGCCTCATCATCTGCGACGAGACCGTCGCGTTCATCCCCGTCCGCGAGGACCGGCAGGTCGCCCTGGAGCTGCGTCACCCCGGCCTCGTCCGCTACCTGGTGAGGGTCTTCGAGTTCATCTGGAACCGAGCCGTTCCACTCACCGCCGGCGCGCCCTACGAGACGGCCCCGGACGGCATCACCGACATCCAGCACTCCATAGCCAAGCTCCTCGTGGAGGGCCACGTCGACGAGGCCATCGCCCGCCGGCTCGGCATGAACGTGCGCACGTGCCGCGCCCACATCGCGAAACTGGCGTCTGTCCTGGGCAGCGGCAGCCGCGCCCAGCTGGGTTACCTGATCGCGCAGTCGGGGATCCTCGAAAAGGCGCAGGGCGGCCAAGGAGGGGACCACTCGTGACCGGGGAAACACACCGTCACGCAAGCGAGGAGCCCTGTGAGGCGGGTCTCGAGCTCTATGCCCTCGCCCTGCGCGAAGGGCGGCTGCGCGCGTCAGAGGCGCGTTCAGTGCCCTGCCTGGCCGCCCACGGCCTGTTGCGGCCGGCCCTGGACGACCTGGACTGGCTGGAGCCGGTGGCCCCGGCCGTGGCCCTGCACAGGCTCCTCCGCTCCTCGGCGGACCGGGTCGCCGACGAACGGCGGCGTTCGGAACGACTGGCCGAGAGTTTCGAGCGCTTGATGCGGCTCGGTGGACGGTACGACGTCTCGCCGGCCGATCCGCTGATCACTGTCCACAGCCAGAAGGAACGCATCAGCCACATCCTGGACGAGGCGATGGCCGACGCCACCGAAATCCTCGCCATCCAGCCCCACAACAGCTACGCGCCCTCCAAGGTCGGCTTCGCGGAGGCCGCCTTGCGGCGCGACCAGGACCTGCTGGACCGCGGCGGCCGCATCCGCGCCCTCTACCAGCACACCCTGCGCCACGCGCCGCCGATCCGCGCGCGCTACGAACAGCTTCGCGGTGACGTCCAGGCCCGCACCCTCGACGAGGTCACCGACCGCCTGATCCTCCTCGACCGCACGGTGGCCTTCATCCCCGCCAACACCGACCGCAGTCTCGCGCTGGAGGTCCGGCAGCCGGCCCTCGTCGCCTACTTGACCACGACCTTCGACCGCCTGTGGCGCCTGGCCACGCCCATGTACCCACAGGCCGTCCACCAGCCCACCCTCAACGGCATCACCCCCCGCCAACGGGCCATAGCGGCCCTGCTCACAGAGGGCCACACCGACGCCGACATCGCCGACCGCCTCGGCATGAACGTCCGTACCGCCCGCGTCCACATCGCCAAACTCGCCGCCAACCTCGGCAGTGAGAGCCGGGCGCAGCTCGGTTACCTCATCGGGCGGTCGGGGATTCTCGACCAGGAACGCTGACGGGGGGCGAGCCGTCCAGGCCGACCTGGGCTATGCGCACCCCCAGCTGGGTCCGGCTGGCCGCGCCCAGGGTCTCCGACAGGCGGGCGATGTGCGCCCGGCACGTCCGCACGCTGATGCCCAGCCGCTCGGCGATCACCGCGTCCTGGTGCCCCTCCGCCAACAGCGCCGCGATGGACTGCTCGCGGTGGGAGATGCCCTCGATGCCGGTGTCGGGCAGCGGGGCCGTCAGCGGGATCGCGAGGCGCCACAGCCGCTCGAAGACCGTGACCAGGTAGGCGATCAGCGCGGGGTGGCGCAGTTCGAGGGCCATCGTGCGGTCCGTGTTGGCGGGGATGAAGGCCACCGTGCGGTCGAAGAGGATGAGGCGGTCGATGACCTCGTCGAGGGTGCGGGCCTCCACCGCGCCGCCCATCAGCTCCAGGTAGGTGAGCAGGCCCTGCCCGTGCCGGGCCACGTGCGTGTACAGGTCCCGCATCCGCACCCCGCGCCCGCGCAGCGCCAGCGCCCGGTGCAGCCCCTCCGACAGCTCGTGCTCACGCCGGATGCCGCCGGGCTGGACGGTGAGCACCTCGGTCGTGCACGCCTGGGTCGCCTCGTCCATCGCGGCCTGGATCCGGGACAGCCCGTCCAGCACCCGGATCGCCGTACCCTCCGCCCCGGTCGGCGTCTGGACCTGACGGCCCAGGACCGCGTACCACTCGAAGGCCTCCACCGCCGAACCCACCCGGCGCTGGCTGGAGCGGACCTCGTCGTGGACCCCGCGCAGCAGCCGGGTCATGACCTCCTGCGGGGAGGTCGGCACCAGCCAGTCCATGTCGTCGGGGTCGGGGTGCAGCAGGGCTAGCTCCAGCAGGCAGGGCACCGGCTCCGCGTCCCGGCGCGGCACGCGCCCGCGCCGTACGGCCCGGGAGTACACGCGGTCCCCGGCCGCGCACAGCCGGTCGGCACCGTGTGGATGCTCCTGAGCCCCGTGCCCGGCCATCGCCCATCCCACCCCTGGTTCCGGCTCTTTCCGCAGCGCAACTATGCGCGGCCCGGACCGGCTCCGCAACACGGCTCCGCACGGCAGGGCGACCGGAAGGCACCCGTTGCGTCCGGTATGCCCGGGCAGCACACCGGGAAGCCCGGGGCAGCACCGCCGGGACCGGCCCGGCCCCGTCCGGCCCGGTACGCCCCGGTCCGGGACTACTTCAGCTTGATCTTCGTGCAGTCCGCCGCGTACTTGGCCGTGCAGATGTCGCTGACCTTGTAGAAGCCGTCGGCGACGACGGTCTCCTTGATGTTGTCCTTCGTCAGGGCGACGACGGGGACCAGCTGTGCGGGGATGCCCTTGTGAGTGGGGCTGTCGACCTTCTCGCGGGCGAGCGCCTCGAACTGGATGTCCCGGCCCTGGACCCGCGCCACGGCCATCTCCGCGGCGTGCTCCGCCTCCTGCGGGTAGGACTTGTACACGCTCATGTACTGCTCGCCGGTGACGATGCGCTGCACCGCGGCGAGGTCCGCGTCCTGTCCCGTGATCGGCGGCAGGTCGGTGACGCCCGCGGCCTCCAGGGCCTCGATGATGCCGCCCGCCATGCCGTCGTTGGCGGAGTAGACGCCCGCGATGTTGTCCTTGCCGATCTTCTCGATCGCCTCGGTCATGTTCGCCTCGGCGTTCTCCGGCTTCCAGTCCTTGGTGTCGAAGGACTGCGCGACCGTCACCTTGCCGCTCAGCTCGGACAGCGCCCCCGCCTTGAACTGCTTGGCGTTCGGGTCGGTGGACGAACCGTTCATCATGACGATCTTGTCGGAGCTGTCGGCCTTGGCACCGAGCGCCTCGACGAGGGAGCGGCCCTGGACCTCGCCGACCAGCTCGTTGTCGAAGGAGATGTAGGCGTCGATCGGCCCCTCGGCCAGCCGGTCGTAGGCGATGACCGGGATGCCGGCGTCCTTGGCCTTCTGCACGCCGGCCGCGATGGCCTTCGAGTCGACCGCGTCCAGCACGATCACGTCGACCTTGTCGTCGACCATCTGCTGCAACTGCTCGGCCTGCTTGGACGCGCTCGCCTCGGCGTTGGCGTACTTGACGTCGCCCTGGTCACGGGTGAGGTCGGCGAGCTTCGCCTTGAAGAACGGGTAGTCGAACTGCTCGTAGCGGGTGTTGTCCTTCTCCGGGAGCAGCAGGCCCACCGTGATGTCGTTGCCCTTGGTCGGGCTCGCCCCGTCGCTGCTCTCCGACGCGCCGAGCGCCCCGCAGGCGGCCAGCGAAAGGGTCATCATGGACGCGGCCACGGATATGGCGATACGACGGGCACGGCTGCTCACTTGCGCTTACCTTCCGACACACACGGGTGGTGCTTGAGACCCAGGTGAAGGAAGCCAACGCCGTCTTCACGAAATCGTCAAGAAGTACTAGACCAATGAGACAGCAACGTTGCGAACAGGCCCGGAGGTTCGGTTGAACCTCCGGGCCTGCCGATGCCGTTTTCCCTTGTGCCGCCTGGTCAGTCCGCGGTCTGACCGTGCCGCTTGGGCCGCCACACCACCAGGGCGCTGGTCTGCTGTACCTCTTGGTACGGCACCAGGTCGCGCCGGTACGAGGCGTGCACCGCCGCCTCGCGCTGGCGGATCGCCGTGGCCGCGCCGTCGAGGGCGTCCGCCAGCTCCGCCACCCGGGACTGGAGCGCGGCGACCTGGTTCTCCAGTTCGATGATGCGCTTGATGCCGGCCAGGTTGATGCCCTCGTCCTGCGACAACTGCTGCACCTGGCGGAGCAGTTCGATGTCGCGGGCCGAGTAGCGCCGGCCGCGGCCGGCCGTCCGGTCCGGGGAGACCAGGCCGAGGCGGTCGTACTGGCGCAGGGTCTGCGGGTGCAGGCCGGAGAGCTGGGCCGCCACCGAAATGACGTAGACCGGGGTGTCCTCGGTCAGTTCATACGGGTTGCGTCGACGACCGTCCATCTCCTCAAGCTCCCTTCGCGGCCTGGAACAGCTCCGCCCGCGGGTCCTCCTCCGCGGTCGCCTCGCGATACGCCTCCAGCGCGTCACGAGCCTTCCCCGACAGGTCCCTCGGAACACTCACCTCCACGGTGACCAGAAGGTCGCCGCGGGTGCCGTCCTTGCGGACCGCGCCCTTGCCCCGGGCGCGCATGGTCCGGCCGTTGGGCGTGCCCGCCGGCAGCTTCAGCGTGACGGGCGGACCGCCCAGGGTCGGCACCCGGACCTCGCCGCCGAGGGCGGCCTCGGCGTAGGTGACCGGGACGGTGACGGTGAGGTTGTCGCCCCGGCGACCGAAGACGGGGTGGTCCTTGACGTGGACGACCACGTACAGGTCGCCCGCCGGGCCGCCCCGCTCGCCCGGCGTGCCCTTGCCGCGCAGCCGGATGCGCTGCCCGTCCGACACCCCGGCCGGGATGCGGACCTGCATCGTCCGCGAGGACTTGGCGCGTCCGGAGCCCTTGCAGACCTCGCAGGGGTCCTCCGCGATCAGGCCGCGGCCCTTGCAGTCCGGGCACGGGTCGGTGAGCGAGAAGCCACCGCCCGAACCCCGGGCGACCTGACCGGTGCCGACGCAGGTCGGGCACACGCGTGGTGTGCCGTTCTTGTCGCCGGTGCCCGAACAGGCCTTGCAGGGCTGCTGGCTGGACATGCGCAGCGGGACCGTCGCGCCCTCGATGGCCTCCGTGAAGCTCAGGGTGACCTCGGACTCGATGTCCTGACCGCGCCGCGGCTGGGTCCGCGTGCCGGTGCCGGGACCGCCACCGGTGCGGTTGAACAGGCCCCCGAAGACGTCGCCGAGCCCGCCGCCGAAACCGCCGGCACCCTGGCCCCCGCCCTGGGCGCCGCCTCCGAAGAGGTCGCCCAGGTCGAAGTTGAAGGTGCCGCCGCCGCCCGCGCCCGGCCCCGGGCGGAAACCGCCGTTGCCGAAGAGGGCGCGGGCCTCGTCGTACTCCTTGCGCTTCTTGGGGTCACCGAGGACGTCGTTGGCTTCGGAGATCTCCTTGAAGCGCTCCTCCGCCTTGACGTTTCCCTTGTTGGCGTCCGGGTGGTTCTCGCGTGCGAGCTTCCGGTACGCCTTCTTGATCTCGGCCTCGGTGGCGTCCTTGGGGACGCCGAGGACCTTGTAGTAGTCCTTCTCGATGAAGTCCTTGGTGCTCATCCCCGACGTCCCTCCTCTCCTGCGTACGCGTACTGCCTGTACTCCGTGACGTCAGCCCTCCTCCGGGCCACCGTTCTCCTTGTCGTCGGCCGCCTCGGCCGGCTCCTCGGCCTTGACGGTCTGCGCTCCCGGCTGCGGCTCGGCCACGGCCACCCGCGCGGGGCGGATGGTGCGCTCGCCGATCCGGTACCCGGGCTGCAGGATCGCCACGCACGTCGTCTCGGTGACGTCCGGTGCGTAGGAGTGCATCAGGGCCTCGTGGATCGTCGGGTCGAAGGGCTCGCCCTCCTTGCCGAACTGCTGGAGGCCCAGCTTGGCGACCGTGGTCTCCAGCGACTCCGCGACGGACTTGAAGCCGCCGACCAGCTCGCCGTGTTCGCGGGCGCGGCCGACGTCGTCGAGCACGGGAAGCAACTCGGACAGGAGGTTCGCGACGGCGACCTCCTTGACCGCGACGCGGTCCCGCTCCACCCGGCGGCGGTAGTTCTGGTACTCGGCCTGGAGGCGCTGGAGGTCCGCCGTGCGCTCGTTCAGCGCCGTGCGCACCTGGTCCAGCTGGGCCACCAGGCCCGCGTTCTCACTCGCGTCCCCGGCCGGGGCCGCCCCCTCTTCGGAGGCGGCCTGCGGCTCGGCGTCGTCAGGGGTGGCGCCGGAGGGGACGTCGGGCTTCTCCTCGAAGCCCGGGGTCTCCTCCGTCACGCGGCACCGTCCTTGCGCTCGTCGTCCACGATCTCGGCGTCGACGACGTCGTCGTCGGCCTTGTCACCGGCACCGGCACCCGCGCCGGGAGCCTCGCCGCCGGCGGCCTGCGCACCCTGGGCGTCGGCGTACATGGCCTGGCCCAGCTTCTGCGAGACGGCGGCGACCTTCTCCGTGGCGGTGCGGATCTCGGCGGTGTCCTCGCCCTTGAGCTTCTCCTTCAGCTCGGCGACGGCGGCCTCGACCTCGGTCTTGACCTCGCCCGGGACCTTGTCCTCGTTGTCCTTGAGGAACTTCTCGGTCTGGTAGACGAGCTGCTCGCCCTGGTTGCGGGACTCGGCGGCCTCGCGGCGGGCGTGATCCTCCTCCGCGTACTTCTCGGCCTCCTGGCGCATGCGGTCGACCTCGTCCTTCGGCAGCGAGGAGCCGCCGGTGACGGTCATCTTCTGCTCCTTGCCGGTGCCGAGGTCCTTCGCCGTGACGTGCATGATGCCGTTGGCGTCGATGTCGAAGGCGACCTCGATCTGCGGGACGCCGCGGGGCGCCGGCGGCAGACCGGTCAGCTCGAACATCCCGAGCTTCTTGTTGTACGCCGCGATCTCGCGCTCGCCCTGGTAGACCTGGATCTGCACGGAGGGCTGGTTGTCCTCGGCGGTGGTGAAGATCTCCGAGCGCTTCGTCGGGATCGTCGTGTTCCGCTCGATCAGCTTGGTCATGATGCCGCCCTTGGTCTCGATGCCGAGGGACAGCGGGGTGACGTCGAGGAGCAGGACGTCCTTGACCTCGCCCTTGAGGACACCGGCCTGCAGGGCGGCGCCGATGGCGACGACCTCGTCCGGGTTGACGCCCTTGTTGGCGTCCTTGCCGCCGGTCAGCTCCTTGACGAGCTCGGCGACGGCGGGCATACGGGTGGAGCCACCGACGAGGACGACGTGGTCGATCTCGGACAGCTGGATGCCGGCGTCCTTGATGACGTTGTGGAACGGCGTCTTGCAGCGCTCCAGCAGATCGGCCGTCAGCTGCTGGAACTGGGCGCGGGTGAGCTTCTCGTCCAGGTGCAGCGGGCCCTCGGCGGAGGCCGTGATGTAGGGCAGGTTGATCGAGGTCTCGGTGGACGAGGACAGCTCGATCTTGGCCTTCTCGGCGGCCTCGCGGAGGCGCTGGAGGGCCATCTTGTCCTTGGACAGGTCCACGCCGTGACCGGACTGGAACTGCTTGACCAGGTAGTCGACGACGCGCTGGTCCCAGTCGTCACCACCGAGGTGGTTGTCACCGTTGGTGGCCTTCACCTCGACGACGCCGTCGCCGATCTCCAGCAGCGAGACGTCGAACGTGCCGCCACCGAGGTCGAAGACGAGGATGATCTGCTCGTCCTTGTCGAGGCCGTACGCCAGCGCGGCGGCCGTCGGCTCGTTGACGATGCGCAGGACGTTGAGGCCCGCGATCTCACCGGCCTCCTTGGTGGCCTGGCGCTCGGCGTCGTTGAAGTACGCCGGGACGGTGATGACCGCGTCGGTCACCTTCTCGCCCAGGTAGGACTCGGCGTCCCGCTTCAGCTTCTGCAGCACGAAGGCGCTGATCTGCTGCGGGTTGAAGTCCTTGCCGTCCAGGTTGATCTTCCAGTCGGTGCCCATGTGGCGCTTGACCGACCGGATGGTCCTGTCGACGTTCGTGACCGCCTGGCGCTTGGCGACCTCGCCGACGAGCACCTCACCGTTCTTGGCGAAGGCGACGACGGACGGCGTGGTCCTGGCGCCCTCGGCGTTGGTGATGACGGTGGGCTCGCCGCCCTCCAGAACGCTGACGACGGAGTTAGTCGTGCCCAGGTCGATGCCGACCGCACGTGCCATGGTGAATAACCTCCAGCTGACTTGAGTGGAACAGGCTCAAGTGTGCATGACGCCCACCGCTGGGTCAACAGAGGTGAGTCGAGCAGGCTCAACTCTTATCCGTTCCTTACGCGCAACGGCGCGCTGACCTGCGTGTTCTCGTCACTCCGGGCCTGACGAACCGGGAAAATCGCTGCCCGGAAGGACGCCCGGGCGGGGGCACCGGTTGTCTCGAGAGGCTCCCGAGGCTGCCGCTGCGACTGCGACTGCGACTGCGAGTGTGACTGCGGCTGCGACTGTGCCCGGGGCGCGCGGACGCGGGCGTCCACCCCCGCCCGGAGGCCACGGGCGACCGCACGGGTGCCCGTCCCCGCACCCGTACCGGTGCCCATGCCCACACCGGTGCCCTGCCCCGTCCGGCGCCCGCGACTCCGGGTGTCCGTCCCCGCCCGGGGCACACCGACCACACGGGCGCCTCCGCCCGTTCCGGGCGTCGTGACCCCACGGGCGCCCGCGCCCGCCGCGGGCACACGGACCACGCCGGTGTCCGGCCTCGTCCGCCGCGGCTCGTACACCCGCACCCGCAACAGCGCCACCACTGCGAGGGCCACCCCGCCCGCCAGCCACAGCGGCGTCGTGTCCCTCGCCCATCCGATGTGGACGAGCACGCCCGCGAGCACCCCGCAGAACGAGACCACGCCGAGGACCACCACCGCGCCCTGCGGGGTGAGGCCCAGCCGCCGCAGGCGATGGGCGAGATGGTCGGGCCCGCCCCGCAGCGGTGGCCGCCCGGCCAGCAGGCGCGAGAGCAGCACCAGGACGGCGTCGGCGACGACGGGCGCGGTCAGCGCGAACAGCACCCCGACGCCGGCCCGGGGATCGTGCCCCGCCCGGGTGAACACCGCCGCCCCGGCGAGCAGGAAGCCCGCGAAGAGCGACCCGCACGCCCCGAGCGCGATCCGCGCGGGATACCGGTTGTGCAGCAGGAACCCGGCCAGCGCGGCGGCCAGCGCGCTCAGCAGTACCGCCAGCCCGTCCATCAGCTCCGCCGCGGCGCAGGCGCCGACACCGAAGGCGGTCACGACACCCACCGTGCCGGCCACCCCGTCGGCGTGGTCCAGCCCCCGGAAGGCGGTGGCGACCGACGTGATCCAGACCGCGGCGAGCACTCCGGCCAGCGGTCCGTTCTCGCCGTACGGCACCACGCACGCCGCCGCCACGGCCGTACCGGCGACCAGCCACCGACGCCGCAGCCGCCAGACGTCCGCGGCCAGGCCGAGCGCGCCGACGGCGGCCCCGGCGACGAGCAGCCGGCCGACCCCCGAACCGAGCGGCACGGTGCCGGTCCAGTCGCCGGCCCACACGACCAGTCCGGTGACGAGCACCACGGCCACGCCACCGAGCAGGGGGACGGGCCGCTGCCGTCGCCGGTCCAGGAGGCCGAGGCGGAGGGCGGGCACCCTCAGCGACGCGGCGATCAGGGCGGCCAGGAGAAAGGAGGCGGCGGCGGTGGCGAACGAGGCGGTGACGGCAGCGATCCCGTAGAGCACGGGCACAAGATATGCCGAATATCATGATTTGCGACGAACGGCGCGGCGAGACCGGCGTGGCGCCGGGCCCGCCGACCGGCAGGTGGCGCGCGGCGATCGGCCCGCCGGTCAGGGTTGCCTCAGCGACGCAGATCACCGCACGTCCGACTACAGTGCGGCGGAGGATGGGGGTAGTCTCAGACGAACTGAATAAGTTACCGCTTAGTAATACCGCCCCCTCGTAACCTCGCAGGCCCGAGGAGCCCCCAAATGCAACTCGCCGCGATCATCGTGTCGCTGGTCCTGATCGTGGTCGGCGTCGCACTGTTCGGCCGCGCCGTCCTGCAGATCTACACCCACATGCGGCTGGGCCAGCCGGTGCCGGCCGGAACACGGACCAACGACCCCGTGGACCGCACCGTCACCGTGGCCAGGGAGTTCTTCGGCCACACCCGGATGAACCGCTGGGGCATCATCGGGCTGGCGCACTGGTTCGTGGCGGTGGGCTTCTTCTCCCTGCTGCTGACGATCGTCAACGCCATCGGCCAGCTGTTCAAGGCCGACTGGATCCTGCCCGTCATCGGCGACTGGGCGCCGTACAACGTCTTCGTCGAGTTCATCGGCACGATGACGGTGCTCGGCATCCTGGTCCTGATCGCGATCCGCCAGGTGAGCAAGCCGAACAAGCCGGGCCGCAAGTCCCGCTTCGCCGGTTCCAACTTCGGCCAGGCGTACTTCGTCGAGGCCGTCATCCTCATCGTCGGCGTCTGCATCTTCATGCTCCACGCGCTCGAGGGCGCCCAGCACCACGTGGACGGCTACGAGGCCTCCTTCTTCATCTCGTACCCGGTGGTGTCGTGGCTGGAGGGCATGGACCTCTCCACGCTCCAGAACCTCACCTACTTCTTCGCCGGCCTGAAGATCGCGACCTCCTTCATCTGGATGATCACGGTGGGCCTGAAGACCGACATGGGCGTGGCCTGGCACCGCTTCCTCGCCTTCCCGAACATCTGGTTCAAGCGCGACGCGAAGGGCGGCACCGCGCTGGGCCCGCTGCTGCCGATGACCTCGGGCGGCAAGCCGATCGACTTCACCGACCCCGGTGACGACGACGTCTTCGGCGTCTCCCAGGTCGAGCAGTTCTCCTGGAAGGGCCTGCTGGACTTCTCCACCTGCACGGAGTGCGGGCGCTGCCAGTCGCAGTGCCCGGCCTGGAACACCGGCAAGCCGCTCTCCCCCAAGCTCCTGATCATGTCCCTGCGCGACCACGCGCACGCCAAGGCCCCCTACCTGCTGGCCGGCGGCGGCAAGACGACGGAGGGCGAGGAGAAGGCGTCCGAGGAGCAGCTCAAGGACGTCCCCGCGGCGGCCCTCGCCGAGGCCGAGCGCCCGCTGATCGGCACCCTCGAAGAGAACGGCGTCATCGACCCGGACGTCCTGTGGTCCTGCACCACCTGCGGTGCCTGCGTCGAACAGTGCCCCGTCGACATCGAGCACGTCGACCACATCGTCGACATGCGCCGCTACCAGGTGATGATCGAGTCCGCGTTCCCCTCCGAGGCGGGCACGATGCTCAAGAACCTGGAGAAGAAGGGCAACCCCTGGGGCCTGGCGAAGAAGCAGCGCCTGGAGTGGACCAAGGAGGTCGACTTCGAGGTCCCGGTCGTCGGCAAGGACATCGAGGACCTCACCGAGGTCGAGTACCTCTACTGGGTCGGCTGCGCCGGCGCCCTGGAGGACCGCGCCAAGAAGACCACCAAGGCCTTCGCCGAGCTGCTCCACATGGCGGGCGTGAAGTTCGCCATCATGGGCGGCGACGAGAAGTGCACCGGCGACTCCGCCCGCCGCCTCGGCAACGAGCCCCTCTTCCAGGAGCTCGGCATGGAGAACGTCATGTCCCTCAACGCCGCCTTCGGCGAGGAGATGGACGACGACGGCAAGGTCGTGCCCGAGTCGGCGAAGCCCAGGTCGGCCAAGAAGATCGTCGCCACCTGCCCGCACTGCCTCAACACCCTCGGCAACGAGTACCCGCAGCTCGGCGGCGACTACGAGGTCATCCACCACACCCAGCTGCTCCAGCACCTGGTGGACGAGGGCAAGCTGACCCCGGTCACCCCGGTCGAGGGCATCATCACCTACCACGACCCCTGCTACCTGGGCCGCCACAACAAGATCTACACGCCCCCGCGCGAGATCATCGCCGCCGTCCCGGGCGTCCGCAACGAGGAGATGCACCGCCACAAGGAACGCGGCTTCTGCTGCGGCGCCGGTGGCGCCCGGATGTGGATGGAGGAGCGGATCGGCAAGCGCATCAACAACGAGCGCGTGGACGAGGCCCTGTCCGTCAACCCGGACATCGTGTCCACCGCCTGCCCGTTCTGCCTCGTCATGCTCACGGACTCCGTCAACGGCAAGAAGAACGACGGCACGGCCAAGGAGTCGATCCAGGTCGTGGACGTCGCCCAGCTCCTGCTGGACTCCGTCAGGACCCCGGCCGACCCGGCCGGCGAGACGGAGGCGGAAAGCGCACCGGAGCCCGAGCCGGTGAAGTAACCGGCCCCGCCCGGCAGCCCGGCGAACGGCGGCCCCTGACCCCCAGCGGTCAGGGGCCGCCGCCGTTCCGCCAACTGCCGGGCGGCCGGGGCCGGGCGGGGACACCCGGCCCCTAAGGGGCGTCCCGGTCAACTCCCGTAAGGGATGTCACAGCTCGGCCGCAAAGGACGCCCCGAATGGCCGGGCCCCGCACGTCACTCTCCGGGACCAGGTACGTTCGAAGGCGTGGCTGGATTCAGGATCGGACGCGGCCGGGACAACGGCGCTCCTCACGCGCGACCGCAACACCCTCCGTACGGACAGCAGGCGCCCCAGGGACCGTCGTACGGCGGCCCCGCCGCGCCTCGGCAGCCGTACCCGCAGCAGCCGTACGGGGGTGGCGCCCCCGGCGGCTCCCCGTGGCCGCAGGCGCACGGCGGGGGGCACGGCGGCGGGCACGGGGAGCCGGAGTACTTCGGCGACGGCGGCGGCTACCCCCAGGGCGGCCCGCACCACCCGCACGGCGGGCACGCCCCGCAGGCCCCGCACGACCCGTACGCCGCCAACAACCCGGGCCACACCCAGGCGTTCACGGTCGGCGAGGACCCCTACAACCAGGGCGGGACCTACCGCGCCGGCTCCGCCGCACCGCCCGGCCCGGTCGGCCCCCGTCTGCACTGGAAGGACCTGCTGAAGGGCGTCGTCCTCGCCCCCAACCAGACCTTCCTCCAGATGCGGGACTACGCGATGTGGGTCCCGGCGCTCATCGTGACGTTCCTCTACGGCCTGCTGGCGGTCTTCGGCTTCGACGGCGCCCGCGAGGAAGCGATCAACGCCACGCTGTCGAACGCGGTCCCGATCGTCCTGACCACGGCCGTGGCCATGGTCCTGAGCGCGTTCATCCTGGGCGTGGTCACCCACACTCTGGCCCGGCAGCTCGGCGGCGACGGCGCCTGGCAGCCCACCGTCGGCCTCTCCATGCTGATCATGTCCATCACGGACGCGCCCCGCCTGGTCGTCGCGATGTTCGCCGGCGGCGACGCGCCCTTCGTCCAGATCCTGGGCTGGATCACCTGGGTCGCGGCCGGCGCCCTGCTGACCCTGATGGTCAGCCGCTCCCACGACCTGCCCTGGCCGAAGGCGCTCGGCGCTTCGGCGATCCAGCTGATCGCGCTGCTGTCGATCGTGAAGCTGGGCACGTTCTAGCTCCCCGTGCCCGGCACGTGAAGGGCCCCCGGCGTCGCGCGCCGGGGGCCCTTCACGTGGCCGCGTCACCTGCCGCGTCCTCGCCGATCAGGCGTCGAGCACCTGCCCGTCCCGCCGCACGACCGGCGGCAGGACGCTCCACGGGAAGTTGATCCACTCGTCGGTCCGCTTCCACACGTACTCGCACTGGACGAGGGAGTGGGACTTCTCATAGATCACGGCGCTGCGGACCTCGGCGACGGTGTCGAGGCAGAAGTCCCGCACCAGCTTGAGCGTCTTGCCGGTGTCGGCGACGTCGTCGGTGATCAGGACCTTCTTCTCGGAGAAGTCGATGACGTTCGGCACGGGCGCCAGCATGACCGGCATCTCGAGGGTGGTACCGACGCCGGTGTAGAACTCCACGTTCACGAGGTGGATGTTCTTGCAGTCGAGGGCGTACGCCAGCCCGCCGGCCACGAAGACCCCGCCGCGGGCGATGGAGAGCACTATGTCGGGCTCGTACCCGTCGTCGGCGACGGCCTGCGCCAGCGCGCGCACGGCCACACCGAACTGCTCGTAGGTCAGATTCTCCCGAACGTCACTCATACCCGCGTCCCGCCTGCGTTCTCGCTGCTCATACCCGGCTCATACCTGGGTCCGATGGAAGTTGATGAAGGACCGGGAGGCGGTCGGCCCCCGCTGCCCCTGGTACCGCGACCCGTACCGCTCGCTCCCGTACGGGTGCTCGGCCGGCGACGTGAGGCGGAACATGCACAGCTGCCCGATCTTCATCCCCGGCCACAGCTTGATGGGCAGGGTGGCGAGATTGCTGAGCTCGAGCGTCACGTGCCCGGAGAACCCGGGGTCGATGAACCCGGCGGTGGAGTGCGTGACGAGCCCGAGCCGCCCGAGCGAGCTCTTCCCCTCCAGCCGCGAGGCGAGGTCATCGGGAAGCGAGACGACCTCGTACGTACTGGCCAGCACGAACTCGCCGGGATGCAGGATGAACGGCTCGTCCCCGTCCGGCTCCACGAGCCGGGTCAGGTCCGCCTGCTCGACGGAGGGGTCGATGTGCGGGTACCGGTGATTCTCGAACACCCGGAAGTAGCGGTCGAGGCGCACGTCGATACTCGACGGCTGCACCATGGAGTCGTCGAAGGGATCGATGCGGACCCGCCCGGAGTCGATCTCGGCCCGGATGTCCTTGTCTGAGAGAAGCACGCACCGAGGATACGCAAGGCGCGCGGAACAGCGACAACCGCCGCCGCGCCGCGCGCCTGAACCCGCTCGGGAATGTGCTACCGCTTCTGCGAACCCACCGGCACGGCACTCCGCAGCCGCGCACACCGCGGACATCGGACGAGCCGACCGGGGCCGAGTCGCTCGGCCTGCTGCATCGGGAATGTGGCTGCGGTGAACACGTGCCCATCGGCACAGCGGACGAGGGTGCGCTCCATCAAGTCCTTCAAGTCCCTTCCCCAAGAGCCTCGTCTGGCTTACTACCCTGACGACAAAAGCCACACTACGGGATAAAAGAGACGACCCTCCAGGCGGCACTCCGCCCTCACACGCACCCTCCCCGACGCCCCCACCGTACGCCCCAACTCCGCCCCGACGCAGCCGCGTCCCACCCCCCGAAACCCCCGCAGGCCCCACGGCGCGAACACCGGGGGCCTGCGATGGGGTAGAGTGAGCGAGCGTCCAGGCACCGACCTCGGTCGGCGTCTTACGCGGGTGTAGTTTAATGGTAGAACATCAGCTTCCCAAGCTGAGAGCGCGAGTTCGATTCTCGTCACCCGCTCCATGAAGAAGGCCCAAGTCAGCGACTTGGGCCTTACTTGTTGTCTAGTCCAATCAGGGGGCGACGTGCCCTCAGCGTGCCCTAAGTCGAGTCCAGGCGGTCGCACCAGCACCATTCGGACGCCCCAGCAGGCATCAACCTGACCCCGCGTCCCCCATCGCGAGACGCAATTTGTGTGACCCGCACCTCACGTTGTGCAAAGGGCCACCAAGTCGCATACGCGAAGGGTGGTTTGCGGGACAGGTGGCGCTCGTCCTCCGGGCCTGCCTTGACGGGTTCACCTCGCCGACTCGGCAGTACGGTGAACCCGTGACCTCCTTACCGGAAGAATCGCCGTCGCTGATCGGTGAAGACGACCGCGAGGCAGCCGTGCGACGCTTGCAGGAGTCGTACGCGGAAGGGCTCATCGCACACGAGGTGTTGGACGAGCGCCTTCACCAGGTGCTCAGCGCCAAGACGCAGAGCGAACTCGCGCCCGCTCTGGCCTCACTCCCGGAGGAGCAACCGGCGAGTACGGCCACGATCGCCGCCGCCGGTGGACGGATCAAGCGGCGTGGCGCGTGGCGGGTGCCTCGCGTTCTCAAGGTCGGGTCAGCCTATGGAAGGGTGCGCCTGGACCTGTCCCGGGCGATCATCGAGCACCCGGTCGTCGACATCGAGCTGCAACTGGGAACCGGCGGGGCCAGGATCACTGTGCCCCGGGACGCGGTGGTCGACGTCGAAGGACTGAGCACGGGATGGAAGGACCTGCGGTACAAGGCTCCGCGGCGCCCCCGGCCCGGCGGGCCGACGATTCGGATCTCCGGGGTCATGGGGTACGGACGCTTGAAGATCCGCCACGCCCTGCGTTGAAGCCCCGTCCGGTGCTTCGGCCCCGCTGGCGGCGGGCGCAGCACCAGCGGCTCGTCACGTGCCCCTGGCCGGGTGGTCGACCTGCCGGCTGAAGCTCGCGCGATAGGCAGTGGGAGTGAGTCCGACCCGGCCGACCATGTGCTTGCGCAGGGAGTCCGCGCTGCCCAGACCGCTTCTCCCGGCCACCTGGTCCATGGGCAGCTCGGTGGTCTCCAACAGCTCTCTGGCCCGGTCGACGCGCCGGTGCAGCAGCCATTGGAGAGGGCTCAGGCCGGTCTCCGCGTGGAAGCGCCGGGTGAGGGTGCGCACGCTCGTCCTGGCATGACCGGCCAGGTCCGCCAGGGTGAGCGGGCGATCGAGGCGTTCGAGCGCCCAGGCGCGGGTGGAAGCGAGTGAGGTACCGCGTTCCGGCGGCAGCGGGGTCTCGATGAACTGGGACTGGCCGCCCGGCCGTACGGGAGGGACGACCGCGAGCCGCGCGGCCGTGTTGGCGGCCGCCGCGCCGTGGTCGACCCTGACCAGATGCAGACACAGGTCGATGGCGGCCGCGGCCCCCGCCGAGGTGAAGATGCCGCCGTCCTCGACGAAGAGGAGGTCGGGCTGGACATCGACGGCCGGAAAGCGAGTGGCGAGGTCGTCGGCCAGTCCCCAGTGGGTAGTGGCGCGGCGCCCGTCGAGCAGGCCGGCCTGGGCCAGTACGAACGCCCCCGTACACAGCGAGGCGATGCGGGCGCCGGTGGCGGCGGCTTTCCGCAGGGCGTCGAGAACCTCCGCGGGAGCCTGCTCGCCGCCGCTGCCCACGGCGATCACCGTGTCGGCATCCTCCATCGCGTCCAGACCGTCCGGCACCACGATGTCGGGGCCGCCGACGGTCGGCGTCGGGCCGGGGCGCGCGGTACACACACGCACGTCGTAGTGCTCCACGTTGTGGAACACCATGAGCGGGATCGAGACGTCGAAGCTCAGTACCGGCGGCACGACGACTGCGGCGACGCGGTGCATGGCCAGAACCTCCGGATGGTTGGCATTGTGGCCACTATTCCACGAGGCCGGGGAGCGGCACCGTGGTCCGCATGAAATCTCATGTGATCGTGGGACGTGGGGCCGCAGCGTCGAAGACCGCTCTTCTTCTCGCCGAAGACGGCGAGCGGGTGCGGATGATCAGCCGGACCGGCGGCGGGCCCGACCACCCGCTCGTCGACAGAGTCGCTGCGGACGCGACCGACACCGATCGGCTCACCGAACTGACAGAGGGGGCGGACACCCTCTTCACCACGGCCGCCCCGCCGTACCACCGCTGGCCGGAGCAGTTCCCGGTCCTGTCGGCATCGCTCCTCGGCGCGGCGCGGCGGGCCGGGGCCGCGTACGTCATGCTCGGCAACCTCTACGCCTACGGTCCGGTGAGCGGGCCGATCAGGCCGGACTTCCCCCTGGCGGCGACCGGCCCCAAGGGGCGGGCCAGGGCGCGGGTCTGGGAGGAAGCCGCCGCCTCGGGGGTGAAGGTCACCGAGGTGCGGGCCGCCCAGTTCTACGGCGCCGGCGCCTTCTCGGTGTTCAGCCTCATGGTGCAGCGGCAAGTCCTGGAAGGCAGACTGGCCCTGGTGCCGCAGGAACTCGACGTGCCGCACAGTTACTCGGCGATCGGCGACACCGCACGCACGCTGGTCGCCGCGAGCCGCAACGAGCAGGCATACGGCCGTGCCTGGCACGCCCCCACCTCGACCCTGTCGGTGCGGGAACTGGCCGGGCGACTCGCCGATCTCGCGGGTGCCCCGGAACCACGGATGGAAGAGCTGACCGAACGCGACCTGACCCTGCTGGCGTTCACCGAGCCGTTCTGGGCGGAGATGCACGAAGTACTCACCAAGCCCGGCCGGCCGTTCGTCATCGACTACTCCGAAACCGAGAAGATCCTCGGCGTGAGCGCCACCCCGGTGGACGACGTGCTCGGGGAAGTGCTGAACCGCTAGGCGGGCACCAGGTCTCCCAGTGCCTCGCGAAGAGCCGTGCCCACGACAGGCCCCGCCACGGCCACCTGTCGGAGCTCGTCGCCCTTCATGTAGCGGTAGCTCTGCGGAGGGTGGAAGGACCCGGCGGAGCGCAACGCATTGAGCGTTACCGGCTCATCGAAGGCGACAGGACTCTCCATCATGAGGCCGCTCGCCTGCGTTGCGCCGCTCATATAGGCGTCGTACTCCCGCCGGGTAATCCCCGTCTGCCTCCGATGAGCCGACCAGACCTCGCTGGGGGTGGCGACGTGGACGGCGGCGATGCGTGACATGCCCACCACCGCCATGGTGGGCGCGGTCGCGTACAGGAGGACGGGCGTCCCGGGAGGGGCGGCGACAACCAGCGCACCGATGGTGCGCACACAGTCGGATGGATGAGCGGCACGAGTCGCAGGCGCGAATCCCAGCAGCCATCCAGGCGGTCTGACCGCGTTCGACTCGGCCAGCTGCGACTGCGGCCCCGTTGTTAACGGCTCGTCCCGGCCGACGGACTGCGCGACGATCACGAGGCGGTCTGTTTTACGTCGGCAGGCACGGCGCACCGCGTCATGGCACCGTTCCACACGAAGCGCCCTCCAATCCGGCTCGGCCCGGCAAAGGTCTTCGGTCACAGCACCGGAAGCGCGGGAAGCCCGTCGGGGCAGGGTGACCGCATGGGCCCCCTGCCCCGACGAGCTCGGCCGGCCGGGCGGCGGGTTACCGGCGCCCGGCAGAGGCCGGTGCCGTGTGCGGCGCTCCCCGGCTCAGCCGAAGTTCACGTCGCTGCACCACATGTAGGCCTGGTCGAGGTGCGAGGCCTGCCAGATCACGAACAGGATGTGGTGTCCGGTGTAGCCGGAAGTCTGGACGGGGAACGTGATGTCCTGCGCCGGGGCGAAACGGCCGGTCTGCGTGATGAAGTCGAGGTTGCCCCAGCCCAGGGTCTGGGTCTTGGGGTCGAAGCCCTGCTTGCTCACGTAGACCTTGAAGTAGTCGGCACCGTGGGACGCCTGGTCGTACAAGTGGACCGAGAAGTTGTTGCCGACGGTGGTGGTCTTCCACTGCCCGGGCTTGTTCAGGCTGGCGTTCCTCGAGAGGTTGTTGCTGCAGAGCGTCCCGTCGGGGGTCCGCGCCTGGAACTGGCCACCGAGGCCGTCGCGGAGCGCGCTCATCCAGTTCCACATGGTGTCGGGGTTGGCCTGGAAGGCCTGCCAACACATGGGGTCCTCGGTCTGCATGGCCGGGTTCGTGTGGTTGCTGCCCCACGTCTTCCAGCACTGGTACGCCCGGGAGGCGGGACCGACGATGGTGCCGTGGGCCTGGGCGGGGGCCGACCAGGTCAGTGCGCCGACAACCACGGCGAACAGCATGACGAGTGCCTGGAGAGGGCGACGGAGGGACGACCGCGAACGCCCGGTTAACGGACTCTGTGTGCGCATGTGGGGGGAACTCCTTCCAGTTGCAAGGCTGTAGTGGGAGCGCTCCCAACGGTAGGTCTCCTGGGTGAAATGTCAATGAAACGCACAAAGTTGATCACAGCGGTGGGCAACGAGCCGGCAATCTGCCGTGAGCCGGACGCGCCACAACTCACTCGGGGCCGCCTCCGCGGAGCCCCGAGACGCTCGCGGACCAGGTGCCGGAACTCGCGGTGGACCGTCAGCCAGGCCATGGAGAAGCAACCTGGCTGATCACACCCAGGTCCGTTCTACGTTTGCCGACACGGCTGTTCCGGACAGGGCTGCGGACAGGGCTGCCCCGCGGTGAGCGGGCGGCATGGGTGCGGCTCGGACGTCGCCAGTTCCCCCTGATGGTGGTTCCCCCGCCGATACCGCCCCGCGCACCCGTCGCGGGCACTTCGTCACTTCGGGAGCGGCCAGGACCTCGACGAGCTCTACCCGGTCGATCACCCGACGCTCCAACACCGCCTGCGCCTCGTCGAGTCCGACGCGATTCGTTCCGCCTGACGGCGAAGCTCCTCCGCCCGCACCCGGGTGACCGCCTTCCGCGCCTCCGGCCATCCCATCCGCCGAGTGCTGCGGTCAACTCGCCTTTGGTGCACAGGACTTCAGCTGGCGAGCGTGCCACGTCGACACCAGGGACATGCCTGACCAAAAAAGGCCCACCACCACATCCGGAGGGGCATCGACTTGCCATGACGCCGCGTCAGTCCGCGGTCTTGCAGATCCGGACCAGCAGGAGAGACTGCCTTCACGACCGGGTCCGCCCGGTCCCCGGCAGCACCACGCCCAGCAGGTCGGCCCACCGTCACTCGACCGAGATGAGGTCTCATGACCCGAAACCGAGCCGCCGTCAGCGCGGTCGCCGTGGCCCTGCTCACCGCCGGCCTCGCCGTCGGCCCGGCAGCCGCCGCCACTGCCACTGCCACTGCCACTGCCACCGAAGCAAAGGCCCGCGTCGGAGCCGACTGGGCAACTCAGTCGATCGACTTCACCGCCGCCGCAGGGCAGACCAACAACCTCAACATATTCTCCATGTACACCAGCGACGGGATCCGGCGGATCGGCTTCAGCGACGTGGTCCCGCTCGAACCGGGCGACCACTGTGCGTACTCCAGAGCCGAGGACAGCACCTCCGTCGTCTGCGAACTGCCCGCCGACAGCCCCCGGCCCGACAGGATCGACGTCTTCCTCGGCGACGGCAACGACACGATCGCCGCCTTCACCCCCGGGATCGGCACCGTCAGCGGCGGCCCCGGCGACGACGAACTGCACGCCCACACCGCCCGCACGGTGCTGGGCGGCGCGGGGAACGACATGGTCATGGGACCCGCCGCCCTGCACGGCGGCGACGGCATGGACCACCTGATGGGTGACAGCAGCGACCAGCAGATGTGGGGCGGCCGGGGCGATGACATGATCGAGGGCTACGGCGGTGACGACACCGTGCACGCCGGCCCCGGCGACGACCACGCCATGGGCGGGGACGGCCGCGACATCGTCCTCGGCGGCCCCGGCAACGACACACTGGACGGCGAGGGCGGCGACGACCTGGTCTGCGGTGGCACCGGAAAGGACGCCCTCGAAGGCGGACCCGGCCGCGACGTCGTCCTCCCGTAAGTGCGCCCCCCGTGTCCGAAGGCCCCAGCCCGCGGCGCGAACAGCGTCGCGGGCGCCGAGCGCTGCTCCACCGCGACCGGGACTTCGAGCGCATCGCCGCCGTCACCGGCCAGGCGCTCCAGTGGTACGGCCCAGAAGCCGGCAACTGAGCCAAGGGGCCGAGCGCCGGCCGCTGCGACGGAGGGAATCGCGGACCTCGGCCTTGTGGCGGAGACGGGCTTCCCCTGAAGATCCGTGCACGCGCGAAGGCTCCCCCTGACCAGGCCCCCGACCGAGCCCGGCCGAGCACGGTGCCGTTCGTGCACGTGCTCTGCCCACCGGTCATCACGACCCGTGCCCACAGCGTGCCCGCGCTGTACCTGTCGGCCGGCAAGGCGCCTCAAGCGATGTCGTGGACGTTGTGCTCAGTCAGGTCGGAGGCGTGCCGGGCAATCGCCCGGTAGTCGGCGTCGTCGTGGAGGACAGCCAGGCCATGGTGGGCCGCGGTGGCGGCGATGATGAGGTCCACCGCCGAGGCGCTGCGATGCTCCCCCGCCCGAGCCATGCGGTGTTGCACCGCACCGATCCAACGCCCCGCGTTCTTTGGCACCGACACGTCGGGGTAGAGGTCTGTGAACATCTCCGCGATCTCGTCGTACTCCCGTCCGCTCCGGGCGTTGTACAGGAACTCGGTGCGTTGCACGTAGCAGGATGCGATGGCTCCGGCATCGATCGCGTCGTACCAGGCCGATTGCAGTTTTGGATCGCGGAGCAGCCGGACCAGGCCGGACGTATCGAGCAGGTAAATCACCGGCTGTGCTTCTCCGCCCTGTGCAGACGCTCGGCATCCTCGACGGCACCCCACTCACGGGCACGCTCGAAGTGACGGCTGATGCGCGCCGCACGCTCCTGCTGCTCAGCGTAGAAGTGCAGAGCGAGGTTGACCGCCTCCTTTTTTGTCCGGACGTGGGCCAGAGCCATGGCGCGCTCCAGGGCGTCGTCGTCGATGTCGATCTGAGTCACGGACATACCGCACCTCCCGGGCAATGTTGGTGATGTACATCGAAGAGTACGTCACCAACATTGGCCGGTCCACATGTCGGCTCCTGGTGTACGCAGTCGCGACGTGCCCTCCAGGCCAGTCCCAGAGACGATGCGGTCCGTCCGGTGCAGGCGTTGCGCGCTGTGCGGCCCGACTGCTGGTCGCGCCCGTGCCCACAGCGTGCCCGTAAGAGTGGACAACCACGGTCGACAGCGGTGCCACCACGCACTCACGCATGCGGTCGCAATACGAAACTTTGCAGGTCAGCAGCTATACGGCCACGCAAACGCCGTCGCTTCCCAACCTGAGAGCGCGAGGTCGGTTCTCGTCACCCGCTCCACGAAGAAGGCCCAGGTCATCGACCTGGGCCTTGCTTGTTGCCTAGTCCAATTCTCGGGTGGCGTGCCCTCCGCGTGCCCTGACCAAGTCACTCTTCCAGTGATGCGGATGCCGTCCGTCGGCGCTGCGGTTGTGCGGATGGCCGTGAGAGAGGACGAGCTGTCGGAGTGCAGGGCCATGCCGTTCGCCCCCGTCTACTGAGCCGCCCCGGCCGCACCGCCGCCGAACACCTCCTTGACGAGCCTTTGCGTCGCCTTCTGGAACGCCTCTGCCATGGACAGTGCGGCGTCGTCGACGTAGTTCAGCGCGGCGGTCAGGGTCCTGCTGCCGTCGGGTGTGCTGTACATCAGCGCCGCGTGGCCCGCCATGCCACCGTTGTGGGTGATGACGGTGCCGCCGTTCTCGCCCGCGTCCTGCACGAACACCCCCAGGCCGTAGCCGGCCTGGGGATGCGGCTCGCACATCTCGGCCAGCAGCGGGGCCGGCAGGAGCTTGCCGCCCATCAGCGCGGAGATGAAGGTGTGGAGGTCCTGGGTCGTGGAGATCATGTCTCCGCCGGTGGAGATCCAGGAGGGGTTCTGGCGGGTGACGTCGACCGTCTCCTGCCGGCCGGCGTCCTCGTACCGGTAGTAGGCGTGGGTGTGCGGCTCGGGGATCTCCGGGTCGGTGTCCGGCACCACGGTGCCCGTCAGTCCGAGCGGTCCCAGGATCAGCCGCTGCATCTCCTCGGCGAGCGAACGGCCGGTGACCTTCTCGATCAGCAGCCTGGCCAGCACGTAGTTGGTGTTGGAGTAGCTCCAGTCCGTCCCCGGCTCGAACCGTGCCGGCTTGGACAGGGCCAGCCGTACCAGTTCTTCCGGCCGGTAGGTCCTGAACCGGTTGTCCACCCACTCCCGGCCCGCGGTCGTGGCGGGGATCCCCGGCGCGAACGTCCCGTCGTCGTAGTACTCGCCGGTGAAGTTGAACACCCCGCTGGTGTGCTGCAGCAGCATCCGCACCGTGATCCCCGGGTCCAGCCCGAACCCGGGCAGGTGATCGGCCACCGGGGCGTCCAGTCCGACCGCGCCCTCGGCCACCAGTTGCAGCACCACGGTCGCGGTGAAGGTCTTGGTGTTGCTGCCTATCCGGACGTGCCCGTCCGTCGGCGGCTCCGCGGTCTCGCCCAGCTTGCGCACCCCGGCGCCGCCGACCCACTCGCCCTGCTCGTCGTGCACGCGCATCGTCACCCCGGTGAAGCCGGACTCGACCATCTCCTCGATGGCCTTCCGCAGCTCCGGGCGGTCGTGGTCGGCGGGAGTGAGGGACATGGTGAGGTGCTCCTTCGGATCTGTTGCGAAGTTCGGCTGAACGGACGGGATCGCGGCGGGGTGCCCCTCGTCACAGGCTGTGGGCGCTGATGTCGCCGTAGGCGGTGGTTGCGTGGATGGTCAGGGCGGCGTCGGCGCCTTCGGTGTTCTTGAGCGCGTTGTGGATCCGGCCGTAGGAGGTGCCGGCGTCCAGGGAGGCGGAGACTCCGCGGGCGGCGCCGACCGAGATCTCGCCGGACTCGGTGCGCAGCGTGACCGTGCCGCGCACGGCCTCGGCGATGCGGAGGTCGCCCTTCTGGGTGCTGATCTGCGCGGGGCCGCCCAGGCGGCCGACCGAGACGTCACCGGACTGGAGGGTGAGGCGGGCGCCGGCGGCCTCGTCGAGCTTGACCGAGCCCTGCGCGCCCTCGAAGGAGACCTCGCCGAGCCGTCCGACGCCCCGGAACTCGCCGTCGGCCGCCTTCGCCTCGACGTGGGAGCCGGCGGGCAGCTGGACGGTCACCTCGACCGATCCGGAGGGGCCGAAGGCCTGGTTCTCCGCCGCCGGGGCGTCTATGCGCAGGACGCCGTCCCCGTACTCGACCCTGATCTGCTCCGCGGCCTTCACGTCGCGGCTCTTCGAGGCGTTCGCGGGGAGGACCTCGACTGTGGTGTCGGACCGGTCGGCGGCGATGAACCGGACGCGGCCGGCCGGGACGTCGAGGACGGCGGTCACCGGGGTGGGGGTGTCGAACTTCTGCATCGTGCGCTCCTCGGCTCGTTGTTCCGTGTGTTTCCGACATCAAAAACGCTACGTTGCCTTTCCTGATTCGGCAATCACTTCATTGCATACGTCTGCTATCAGCGCAGGTAGATGCAGTGAATTCGTTGCAACAGCCTCAACATCTAACGCAACAATCGCGCCAACGCGTTGCAATGAATTGGAGGTGAACGCTACCCTGGGACACCACGCACGCCGAAGGAGGCCACGATGCCGGGAGGCAGGCTCACCCAGCAGGAACGCCAGCAGATCGCCCTGGGACTGGCCGACGGGCTCGCCTACGCGGAGATCGCCAGGCGCCTCGAGCGCCCGACCTCGACGGTCACCCGTGAGGTGATGCGCAACGGCGGCCCCACCGCCTACCGCGCCGATCTCGCCCACCGCGCCACCGAACACCGCGCCCACCGCCGCAGAAAGGCCGCGCCCCGGAACCCCGGCACGCCCCCGCAGGCCCACGGACGCGACGCCGAAGCCGTGCGCGAGTACGAGGAGATGTTCACCACCGTCTTCATGCAGTCGGGCCTGCCCAAGATGACGGCCCGGGTGCTGGCCGGCCTCTACACCACCGACGCCGGCAGCCTCACCGCCTCCGAACTCGCCGGGGGCCTCGGGATCAGCCCGGCATCCGTCTCCAAGGCGGTCGCGTTCCTCGAGAGCCAGGGCCTCGTCCGCCGGGAACGCGACGAACGCCGCCGCGAGCGCTACGTCGTCGACGACGACGTCATGTACCAATCCATGATGGCCAGCGCCCGCGCCACCGCCCACCTCGGCGAGGTCGCCCGACAGGGCGTCGGCATCCTCGGCCCCGACACCCCGGCCGCCGCCCGCCTGGAGAACATCGCCCGCTTCGTCTCCTTCGTCTCCGAGAGCATCGCCCGCGCCGCGGACCAGGCCCGCGAGATCCTCCACACGAGACCTGAAACGCCCTCGGACAGCACTTTCTGAGCCGCCTTCGAACAGACCGACTCTTTTGACGCTTCTCCGACGGCCGGCGTCCCGCTGTCCCCCGGGCGGCGCAATCGCCCGGAAGCACCGTACTGATCAGTTCTCGCCGCGGCACCGGACACCCGGCACCCGCCTTCTAACGGAAACCTGACGCGGCCGGACAACTCTTCCGCAGGCCCATGGGTCACTCTCTGCTTACGCTGATCAGGCCATCCGTGTGATGGCCGGGTCTCAGCCCCAGCCTCATGTCCGGTAGCCGCACATCAGGAGAGAACGCACCGATGGCCAGCACCGCACACCCGCCGCGCCGTCGCCTGCGGGCATGGATGCTGGAGGGGCTGTCCGACATGGGGAAGGACGGCGGCATCCAGGGACCGCACGCCCAGCCCGAGCCACCGCACAAGGGCCGGCCCTGGTACCGGGTGATGTGTCTGACCGGCGTCGACTACTTCTCCACACTCGGATACCAACCCGGCATCGCCGCCCTTGCGGCGGGACTGCTGTCCCCCGTGGCCACCGTCGTGCTGGTGGTCGTCACCCTGGCCGGTGCGCTGCCCGTGTACCGGCGCGTGGCCGAGGAGAGCCCGCACGGCCAGGGCTCGATCGCGATGCTGGAGCGGTTGCTGACGTTCTGGAAGGGCAAGCTGTTCGTCCTCACACTGCTGGGCTTCGCCGCCACCGACTTCCTCATCACGATCACCCTGTCGGCGGCGGACGCCTCCACCCACCTCGTGGAGAACCCCCACCTGGCCGACGCCCTGCACGACAAGCAGCTGCTCATCACCCTGATACTGATCGCCCTGCTCGGCGCGGTCTTCCTCAAGGGCTTCCTGGAGGCGATCGGGGTCGCCGTGATCCTGGTGGGGGCCTACCTCACGCTCAATGTGGTGGTCGTCATCACAGGCCTGTGGCACGTCACCACCGAAGGACACGTCGTCACCGACTGGTCGAGCGCCCTGACCGCCGAGCACGGGAACGTCTTCGTCATGATCGGCGTGGCACTGATCGTCTTCCCGAAGCTCGCACTGGGCCTGTCGGGCTTCGAGACCGGCGTGGCCGTGATGCCGCACGTGCGGGGCGACGCGTCCGACACGGAGGAGAAGCCCACCGGCCGCATCCGGGACACCAAGAAGCTGCTCACCACGGCCGCCCTGATCATGAGCGCCTTCCTGATCAGCACCAGCTTCATCACCACCGTGCTGATCCCGGAGAAGGAGTTCGAATCCGGTGGCGAGGCCAACGGGCGGGCGCTGGCCTACCTGGCGCACGAGTATCTGGGCAACGGCTTCGGCACGGTCTACGACGTCTCGACCATCGCCATCCTCTGGTTCGCCGGCGCCTCCGCGATGGCCGGGCTGCTCAACCTGATGCCCCGCTACCTGCCGCGCTACGGCATGGCTCCGCACTGGGCCCGCGCGGTGCGCCCCATGGTCATCGTCTTCACGCTCGTCGGGTTCCTCGTCACCTGGATCTTCGACGCCGACGTGGACGCCCAGGGCGGTGCCTACGCCACCGGCGTCCTGGTGCTGATCAGCTCGGCGGCCATCGCGGTGACCATCGCCGCCCGCAAGGCCCGGCAGCGGGGCTGGACCGTCGCCTTCGCCGCCATTTCGGCGGTCTTCCTCTACACCACCGTCCTCAACGTCATCGAACGTCCGGACGGCGTCAAGATCGGTGCCTGCTTCATCGCCGCCATCGTCCTGGTCTCCTTCCTGTCCCGCCTCGCCCGCGCCTTCGAGCTCCGCGTGACCGATGTCGAGCTGGACACGACGGCGGAACGTTTCGTCAGGGACATCGCGAGCCGCAAGATCCGGTTCATCGCCAACGAGCCCGACAACCGGGACGCCGCCGAGTACCGCGACAAGATCGAGCAGATCCGCGCGGACAACGACGTCCCCTCCCAGGAGGACTTCGTCTTCGTCGAGGTGACCGTCACCGATCCTTCGGAGTTCGAGGCCGGCCTGACCGTGCGGGGTCAGGTGATGCACGACCGCTACCGCGTCCTGACCCTGGAGAGCTCCTCGGTCTCCAACGCCCTGGCCGCCTTCCTCCTCCACGCCCGCGACCTCACCGGCCAGACCCCTCACATCTACTTCGAGTGGACCGAGGGCAACCCCTTCACCAACTTCCTCCGGTTCTTCCTCTTCGGCCAGGGCGAGGTCGCCCCGGTGACCCGCGAGGTCCTGCGCGAGGCCGAGCCCGACCGTTCCCGGCGTCCCCGGGTCCACGTGGGCTGAGGCCGCTGAACGGCGCGTCGTCACCGTTCCCGCGGATCGAGCGCGAGGGGGCACACGTAGTCCGACTGGGTCATCGTCCATCCGTCCCCGATCACATGGACCCTGCTGGGCACGGCGGAACTGGGCACGGAGGCCCTGGCTCCGGCATCGCCGCCGGCTTCCGCGCCGACCGGGGGCTCGGCGAACGACGGAGACACCTGCGCCACCGTGCACGCGAGCTGGAGCATGGCCCGGTGGCTCGGCGGAGCCGCGCCCTCGGGGAGTCGGACGGAGAGGATGCCGTCGTCACCGGTCGTCAGCGGCGACGCGTCCGCCAGGCGGGGCAGCTCCGTGGTGGCCGTCGCGGCCTCGCTCGCGGTCGGTCCCTCGAACAGCAGACGCACGACGGCCTCGAGGTCCCCGGCGTCGTCGGTCGGGCGGGGATAGGCCGTCAGCTCCCCGTCCCGCAGGAAGAAGACGGAGATGGTGGCGGGCGACGAGGGCCCCGAGCTGGGGGAGGACATGCCGCTCGCCGGTCCACCGGCCTCGATGACACCGGACGGAGGGACTCCGCACGCCGCGAGCGTGACCGCGGCCGTGAGCCCGAGCAGCAGCGCCGGCACCCGCGGGCCCCTCACCGGGCACCCCCGCCGGCATGGGGATCGGTGTCGGCGCCGCGCAGCGGGAGCTCGACCGTGAACGCGGCGCCGCCCCGCGGGAGGTTCGCCACCCGGACGCGACCTCCGTGCAGGCGCACGTTCTCCGCCGTGATGGCCAGACCGAGTCCGCTGCTCTCACTCCTGGTCCGTGAGGTGCTCGCCTTGTAGAACCGCTCGAAGATGTGCGGCATGGCCTCCTCGGCGATCCCCGGCCCGTTGTCGGTCACCTCGATGACGGCCCACGCCACGCCCGCCTCCTCCTCCCACGCCCCCAACGTCAGCCGCACGGGCGGCCCTCCGTGCCGTAGCGCGTTGCCGACCAGGTTGGCCGTCACCACGTCGATCCTGCGCGGATCGACGGCCGCGCGGAGCACACCCGGCTCGGGCAGCCGGGTCTCCACCTGCCCCTGCCACCCCCGGGAGACGAGGGTGCGCCGTACGGACTCGGCCAGGTCGATCTCGTCCCGGTTGAGTTCGGCCGCCCCCGCGTCGAAGCGGGAGATCTCCATCAGGTCGTTCACCAGTCCGCTCAGCCGGCCCGTGCCCTCGCTGATGAGCCGCAGCGCTTCACCGGTCTCCCCTTCCCCCTCGAGGTCCAGCACGTCGGTGACCGCCGACATCGCCGCCAGCGGCGTGCGCAGCTCGTGGGAGACGTCCGCCACGAAGCGGCGCCCCTGGGCCTCCAGGCGGCGCAGCTCCCGTACGGTTCGCTCCAGTTCGGCCGCCGTCTCGTTGAAGGACTGGGAGAGGTCGGCCAGTTCGTCGGAGCCGGTGACGTCCAGCCGGACGTCGAGATGCCCCGCGGCCATCCGGCGCGTCGCCCGGCGCAGCGCCCGTACGGGACGCAGTACGCCGCTCGCGGCGAGCAGCGCCAGAACGACGGCGAGGCACAGGGCCACCAGGGTGGCCCGCTCGATGCCGTGGACCATGGCCTCGACGTACCCCTCCTCGGTGGTCTGCGGGACCTCCAGGTACATCACCACCCCGGAGAGCATGGTCTCCGAGCCCTCGCCCGAGGTGTACGTGACGGGCATGCCGACGACGAGACGCGGGCGCCCGTCGACGTTCATCCGCTGGAACACCGCGACACGTCGGTCCCGCACGGACCGGAGCATTTCGGGGCTCAGCTCCACGAAACCGGCGCTCGGCGCATAGGCGCGGTGGCCGCCGTACGTGGCCATGACCCGCCACCCCGACGAACGGTTCGCGTACAGCACCTGGTCCACCGCGAACTGGAGGTCCGACTGATCCGGGGCAAGGGGGATGGCGGGCGCGATGGCGTCGACGCTCGTACGGAACTGGTTGATGACGGAGTCCTGGCTCTGCTGGAGCACCCCCGTGCGCGCCTCGCGGAAGGCGAGGGCCCCGGTGCCCAGGGAGCTGGCCATGGCCACCAGGACGAAGGACGTCAGCAGGCGGGGGCGCAGGCCGCGCAGGGGGAGCGGGAGGCGTGCCAAGGCCGCCCGGAAGAACCGCAGCGGTCCGGCTCCCCGTACGGTGACGGGGGCCTCTTCGGCCGTGGCGGTGTCGGGCAGGTGCTCGGCCTCGCGCAGGCGTCCGGTCTTCCGTGCCGACACGGTTCTCCGCGCCCGGGCGGTTCTCCGCGCTCCGGCGGTCTTCCCCGTCCGAGCGGATGTCCGGTCGCTCATGAGGTGCCGAAGCGGTAACCGAATCCGCGTACGGTCTGCACGTAACGCGGATTGCGGCCCTCGCCGAGCTTGTTGCGCAGTCGCTTCACGCAGGCGTCCACGAGCCGTATGTCGCCGTGGTAGCTGTGTTCCCAGACCGCTTCCAGCAGCTGCTGGCGGCTGAACACCTGGCCGGGCGAGGCCGACAGGGTCAACAGCAGCCGGAGTTCGGAGGGAGCGAGGGCGACGGGTTCGCCGCGGTGCGTCACCACGAGCCCGGCCCGGTCGATGACCAGTTCGCCGTGTGTCTCCGCCCGGGGCCGGGCGCCGTCCGGCAGCGACGCGTCGTGTCTGCGCAGTACGGCCCGTATCCGTGCGTCGAGCACCCGGGCCTGCACGGGCTTGACCACGTAGTCGTCCGCGCCGGCCTCCAGGCCCACGACCACGTCGATGTCGTCCCCCCGGGCCGTCACCATGATGATCGGCACCTGGTCGCGGGTCCTGATCCGACGGCACACGTCCAGGCCGGACATGCCGGGCAGCATGAGATCGAGTACGACGACGTCCGGCCGGAAGGGGCGGAGCTGCTCCAGCCCCTCTTCACCCGTTTCCACGGCGAAGACCTCATGCCCCTGGTGCCGCAGACCCAGTTGGACGGCCCTGCGGACATCTAGGTCGTCTTCGACGATCAGGACCCGTGGCATTGCGGCAGTGTAAGCAGACCGGGTGACGTGACCGTCCTGGGGAAGGTCCCTCTCCGACCGCCGTTACACAACGATCACACGGGTCGAGGAGCGCGCGGCGCCGTTATCCTTCCGTGACGGCACCGGCTCATGGCGATCATCTGGAATCACCAGATTGAGCTGCCATGCACTCGGCACGACAGCGGCGATCCGCACCCCGCACCGGCAGCACCCCGGCCGTTCACCGCGCCGGCCGCCGGCGCCGGACCTCCCATCGCCGGGGACGGCCGCGCCGCCGGGGCCGGGGCCTGCTGCTCGGCCTGCTGGTGGCCGTCGGCCTGCTGGGCCCGGCGGCGTATTTCCTGACAGGCGGGCGGAGCGACGCGTCGAGCGGTGCGCCGCACCCGCGGAGCACGCACGTTCCCCCCACCACTCCCACGCCCTCGGCCTCGCCGCCCGCCGGCCCCTCCCCCTCCCCGTCCCCGTCCGCGAGCCGGACCGAGATCGACGTCCCCGCGTCGGGCAGCGGGACGTTCGTCACCGCGAAGGCCAGTGGGGAGACGGTGGGCCGCGGTTCCCGCCCGCTGCGCTACGTCGTGGAGGTCGAGTCCGGCCTCGACATCTCGCCGTCCCAGGCGGCGAACGAGATCGCCGAGATACTCGCCGCCCCGCGCGGCTGGACCCGCGACCCGGACAACGCGTTCCAGCTGGTGAGCGCGGGATCGCCGCACGACCTCACGGTGAGGATCGCGACCCCGGCGACGGCGGACGCCCTGTGCTGGGCGGGCATCCAGCAGGACACCGGGGGCGAATACAACTGCGAGGTCCCCGGAGGGGTGGTGGTGAACCTCAAGCGCTGGGTCAAGGGATCACCCAACTTCGACGGGCCGATCCACGACTACCGAGCGCTGATCATCAACCACGAGATGGGGCACTTCCTCGGTCACCAGCACGTGACCTGCGGGGGCGCCGGGCGACTGGCCCCCGTGATGATGCAGCAGATCAAGGGCCTGCACGGATGTGTCGCCAACGCCTGGCCCTACGACGAGAACGGTGACTTCGTCACCGGGCCGTCCGTATGACCGGGGCCGGCCCCCGAGGCCGGTCGTCACGGCGGACGGCCGTTACGGCTCGGTCATGTACCGAACCCGGGGCCATGAACTGCCGGCACCACTGTGAACCCCGCGGTCTCCCGCGCCCGCAGGCAGAACCCTCCCTCACTCCCTCCCCCTCACTCCCTCCCGATCGGAATGGAAGCACATGACTCGATCCCGCACTGTCCGGAGACTGGCCGCGGCGGCGGCCGTGAGCCTGCTGCCGCTGCTGGCGGCCTGTGGCACCGGTGCCGACACCGACACCGGCTCGGAGTCCCACGCGTCGGACGGTGAGAAGACCACGGCCGGCTCGTCGGGACAGCTCGACGTTCCCGCCGACGCGAACGCCGATCTCAAGAAGCAGTACCTCTTGGAGAACGCGATCGCGGCCTGCATGAAGAAGCAGGGATTCCCCTACACCCCCGTGGCCCCCGAAGACCCCGCCGCCTCCTGGACCACTGACGGGGCGGACTACGAGCTGACGAAGAAGTACCGGCAGAAGTACGGCTTCGGCATCTACGCGGGCATCGTCTACCCCGGTGACGCCGGCGCGTCGGGCAGTGCGGCCGCCCGGCAGGACTCGGACCGGACGCCCAACGCGGACTACGTGGACACGCTCACTCCCGCGCAGAAGACCGCGTACAACGAGGCGTTGGGCGCTTTCCCCGACCCGAAGGCCGGTGAGAAGAACTGGACCGGCTGTCTGGGTGAGGCCGACAAGAAGGTCTACGGCTCCGCGTCGGCCCAGGAACGGGGCACCGAGACCGCGAACCGGAACCAGGCCAACGCGCAGGCGCTCAACGGTGATCCGAAGCTGGTCGCGCTGGCGCAGTCGTACACCTCGTGCCTGAGGAAGGAAGGCATCCCCGTCACGACCACGCAGCCGACCGGCGTCGGGGAGATGGTCAAGCTCCAGGCGCTCGGGTCCGCGCCGGCCGGCGCCGGTGCCGTCCCCGCCGTCGACGAGGACGGGAAGACCCGGGAGTCGCTGAGCAAGGAGGAGGCCCTCCCCCTGCTCACCAAGGACATCGAGTTGGCGATGCGGGATCTGGAGTGCGGCAAGGAGTTCCGGGCCGCCTACTTCCCGAAGTTCCTGAAGGCCCCGACCAGCGGTGGCGGTGCCGGGTGAGGCGGCGCCCCAAGCCGGCCGGCACCCGTCCCGGGCAGTTCCGCAGGCTGATCGGCACCCGGTCCGGACAGCTGGCGGTCGTCGTCGTCGCGGTGGGACTGGTCGGAGCGGGCGGCTGGTTCGCCGGATCGCGGATGCAGTCGCCCGCGGACGCCGCCGCCGCGCACCGGCCGCCGGAAGCCGGTCCCGTCACCGTCACGGTCGAGCGGCGCTCGCTCACCGCGAGTGTGGTGGCCCAGGGCTCGGTGGAGTTCGCCTCGCCGCAGAGCGTGACCCTGGCCGGGCCCGTCGGCTCTCCGGACGCCGGGGCGGGCGACGCGGGGGCCGGCGACGGCGTCGCCCAGCGCGTCACCAAGACACCGGCAGCCGGGGCGGAGGTGAAGGAGGGCGATGTGCTGATGCAGGTGAGCGGGCGGCCGGTCCTGGTGCTGCGGGGCACCGTGCCGATGTACCGGACGCTGGGGCCCGGCGCCTCCGGGGACGACGTCGAGCAGCTCCAGCGGGCGCTGACCCGGCTGGGCTTCAACCCCGGTTCGGCGAACGGGACGTACGGGCAGTCGGACGCCGCGGCGGTGAACCGCTGGTACAAGAGCAAGGGCTACCGCGCCATGGAGCCCACCGTCGCCGACAAGCAGCAGCTGGGGACGCTCGAAGCGGCGGTGACCACCGCGCAGCAGTCCCTCCTCGCGGCCCGGGACCCGGGCGGCGGATCCGGGGGAACCGGCGGCTTGGAGGAGCCCGGCGGTGGCTCCGGGGGATCCGGCAGCGCCTTTGGAGGCAGCTCCCAAGGCGGCCCGGGCACCGGCGGGGACGCCGCGAAGCTGCAGCTCAAGTCGGCACAGCAGCAGTTGGACGCGGCCAACGCCGCGCTCTCCGCGTTCCAGGCCGGTTACGGGACCAAGGTCCCCGCCGGTGAGGTGGTCTTCCTGCCGGAACTGCCGGCCCGGCTGGACAAGGTGTCCGTGAAGACGGGGGACACCCCCTCCGGACCGGTCGCCACGGTGACCAGCTCCAAGGTCGTGGTGCAGGCCGTGGTCCCGGCCGACGACGCCACGTTGCTCCACAAGGGCATGCGGGCCCGGGTGGAGACCACCGACGGCACGAAGGCGGACGGCGAAGTGGTGGCGCTCGGCGACGACGTGCCGAAGGACGATGCGACCGACGCCGACAAGCAGCAGGGGGCCTCGGACGGCGGGAGCGACGACACCTCGGCTCCCGTACCGGTGCAGATCTCGGTACCGGCGGGGGAACTGACCAAGAACGCCGCCGAATCCGCGAAGATCACCATCGAGGTGGGCTCGTCGGACGGCAGGGTGCTGACGGTGCCCGTCGCCGCGCTGCACACCTCCGCCGACAAGACGGCCCGGGTACAGGTCGTGCGCGGCGGCAAGGTGGTGGACGTGCCCGTCGAGGCCGGCCTCTCCGCGGACGGTCAGGTGGAGGTCACCCCGTCGTCCGGTGCCGCCCTGGCCCCCGGCGACCATGTGGTGGTCGGGCGATGAGCGGTCCGCCGGTGACCGGTCCGCCGGTGACCGGTCCGCCGGTGACCGGTCCTCCGGTGACCGGTCCGCCGGTCTCCGTCACGCCCGACGCGGACACGGTCATCCAGCTGGTCGCCGTGGGCCGGACCTTCGACTCCGAACCGCCGGTGCACGCCCTGCGCGACGTGAACCTGACCGTCCGGCGCGGTGAGCACCTGTCGATCGTCGGCCCGTCCGGTTCCGGCAAGTCGACGCTGCTCAACACCCTGGGGCTGCTGGACCGCCCCACCACGGGCGCCTACTGGCTCGACGGAGTGGAGACCAACGGGCTCGGCGACCTGGAGCGCACCTCGTTGCGCGGCAGCCGGATCGGGTTCGTCTTCCAGTCCTTCCACCTGCTGCCGTACCGGACCGTGGAGGAGAACGTCATGCTGGCCGAGGCCTACCGCCGGCCGCGCCCCGGGCGCGGCCGGGCCGGCCGCGCGGCCAGGGCCCGGCAGGCACTGGAGCGGGTGGGCCTGGCGCACCGGGCCGGCTTCCGGCCGGACCGGCTCTCCGGCGGTGAGAGGCAGCGGGTGGCGATCGCCCGGGCGCTGATGAGCGAACCCGCCCTGCTGCTCTGCGACGAGCCCACCGGCAACCTCGACAGCGAGAACACCGAGTCGGTGCTGGATCTCTTCGGCCGACTCGGCGAGCAGGGCATGACCCTGGTGGTGATCACTCACGAGGAGGCGGTCAGCGGGCGGGCCCACCGGCGGGTCAGGATCAGCGACGGACGACTCGCCGAGGAGCACCCATGAGGTCCCGGACACGCGTCCCGCACGCCGCGGCGTCCGTGGGCACCGCACCGGCCGGAGGATCCGTCGAGCGCCCCTGGATGGACTTCAGGGACCTGTGGTCCGAGGCGCTGGCGGGGGTGCTGGCCCGCCCGATGCGCTCCGCCCTGACCACGCTGGGCACCGTTCTCGGCATCGCCACCCTGGTCATCACCATCGGCATCTCGTCCACGGCGGGCAACCAGATCGTGGGCCGGTTCGACGCCCTGACCGCCACCTCGGTCACGGTGGGGGTGCCCTCCGTGGCGGCGGCCGGCTCCGGTCCGCTGGTGGACTGGTCGGGTGTCGACGCGGTGCGCCGGCTGGCCGGGGTCGAGTCGGCGGCGGCGATCGCCGACTCCCAGGAGACCGCGAGCGTCGAGGTGCGTGCCAACGACGTGGTCGCTCCCGGTGAGGTCAGCGGTCAGACCATGGCGGTCGTCGCCGCGTCCCCCACGCTGCCGGCCGCGGTACGGGGCGGGATGACCGCCGGGCGCTTCTTCGACGACGGGGACATCGCCCGACGCGACCGGGTGGCCGTCCTCGGCGACCAGGCGGCACGGCTCCTCGGCATCGGCTCGGTGGAGACCGCTCCCGCGGTCTTCCTGAAGGGCCAGGCGTACACGGTGATCGGGATCCTCGGCTCGGTGGAGCGGGAACAGCAGCTCGCCACCGCGATGATCCTGCCGCCCACGACGGCCGCGGACCGGATGGGCCTGGGGACCGTGACCCGGGTACTGATCAACACCTCGCTCGGCGCGGCGAACCAGGTCGCCCGCCAGGCACCGATCGCGCTGGCCCCCGGAGCCGAGGCTTCCCTGACCGTGCGGGCGCCGGCCGACCCGGCCAAGGCCCGCAAGGGGGTGCAGGGCGACGTCAACGGCCTGTTCCTGGTCCTCGGCCTGGTCTCGCTGGTCGTCGGCGCCATCGGCATCGCCAATGTGACGCTGGTGACGGTCATCGAGCGGATCGGCGAGATCGGGCTGCGCCGCGCCCTCGGGGCCTCGCGGCGTCAGGTCGCCGGCCAGTTCCTGGTGGAGTCGACGACGATCGGGCTCCTCGGCGGTGTCGTGGGTGCCGCCCTGGGCATGGTCGTCGTGGTGATCGTCTCCGCCGTCCGGGAGTGGACCCCGGTCCTGGACGTCCGACTCGCCCTCGGAGCCCCGGTCGCCGGCGCCCTGGTGGGGCTCCTGGCCGGCCTCTACCCGTCACTACGGGCCTCCCGCATGGAACCGGTCGACGCCCTGCGCTCGTAGCCGTGCCCCGCGGGAAGCCGGGCCTCGACGCGCGCGCCCCGCCGCCGACCGTGCACAGCCGGCCGGAGCACCGGCACTGGGGCCGGGAGGGCCGGCCCGCCTCCCTCGGGGGGACGGGCCGGCGGTCGGCGCAGTCCCGAATCCGCCACCGCGGTCCTGGACGACCGTCTCCCCCGCACCTTCCGCGCGGTCGACGCGGCCGGTCAGCCCGTGTGGACCTTCAGGGCGGACCTGACGGCTGATTCGAGGGCGCCTTCGATCCAGGCGGGTTTGATCGAGGTGTGGTCCCCCGCGAAGTGCAGTGGTCCTTCGGAGGTGGGGATGTCGGGGAACAGCTCCGTGTGCTGTCCGGGGAAGAGCACGGAGGCCTCGCCGTAGGCGTAGTGGTCGCGCGTCCACGACTGGGTCCGGCACTTGGTGGTGAAGAAGACCTCGCACCGGCGGCCGAAGACCGCCTGCACCCCGGCGAGGGCGCGCAGGTAGCGCTCCTCGTCGGCGTAGGCGTCCCACTTGAGGGCGTCGTCGGACCAGCTGTAGGAGGCGAGCATGATGCCGCCGTCGCTGCCTTCCATGGGGTGGGCGTGCTCGAAGTACATGAAGCGGTTGGCGTTGTCGCTGACGGAACCGCCACCGCGGATGTGAGCGGCCTCGACCTCACCTTCCATGGCAGGCCGGAAGGCGGCGAAGCAGTGCTTGTACGCGTCGGGGACCGTCACGCCCAGGTCCTTCACGGACTTGTGCGCGCCGAGGTACCTGGCGTCCGTGACCTTGCCCGCCCGGTACTTGTCGTAGAGGCCGTCCTCGATGGTGTCGAGGGCCCGCTTCCACTGCTCCTCGGTCCACTCCCACCAGCGCCGGGAGAATTCCAGCAGCACCTTGGTCGCGGCGTCGTAGTGCAGCTCCGTGATGGCCCGGCGCTTGCCGTACGACAGCGGAGGGTCGAAGGCGACGTGCCGCAGTCCGGAGAAGGGCACGGTGACGATCGCCTCGTCGCCCTCGAAGACCTCCGTGGTGCCCCCCTTGCCCGTCTGGCAGTCCTCGGAGATGGCGTGCACCCGCACTTTGCCACCGGCGCGTTCGATGCGCACGGCACGCCGGTCGAGCCGCACCTTCCCCTTCACCGGCGCGTACAGCGCGTCGGCGAGCAGCGCGGTACCGCCCTTGATCTCCCAGAACTTGGTTTTGGGGTCGATCAGCGCGGCGGACAGGAAGCTGTGCAGGAAGGAGAGGTGCAGCCGCGAGGTCAGGTTCTGGATGGTTCCGACCAGGTCGATGGTCCTGGTGTCGAGCCTCGCCGCTTCGGTGAGGTACCGGTACATGGACCAGTGTCCGTACTTCTTGAGGACCTCGGTCCACCCGTCGACGAGAGCTGCTCCCTCTTTGCCCCGCACGAGCCGGTGTGCGGGTTCGAGGGCGTCGGCGAGGATGGCGGCGGCGGTCCTCTTCCGGTTGTCGCCGGTGATTCCGAAGGTGTCGTTGACCCTTTCCGGGTTCTTCTCGTAGTCGGCCCGGCGCTCACGGACGCCGTTGACGTGGATCCAGGCGCGGTTGGTCTTCTTCGCCGGGTCGTCGGGGTCGACGTCCACCAGGTAGAACTCCTGGCGGGGAAGGTCGAACTTCTCGAGCAGGGCCATGAGGAGCGGGTGACTCTCGGGCAGCCGCATGGCTCCGCCCTCGGCGTACTGCCGGGGGTCGGCGAACGGCTGCCCGCCCTTCTCATGACCGCCCTTGCGGAAGGTCTTGATACGGCCGCCGACCCGGTTGCCGTTGGCCTCGATCACGACGACGTCGTGGCCCGCCCGGTTGAGCAGGTCGGCGGCGAGCAGGCCGGCCGGTCCGGCCCCGACGATCAGGACCCTCTTCGTGGCCTTCGCCCGGCTGGCCGGCAGGCCGTCGTTGACGGCCTTCACATAGCCCGGGACCAGGGGCTTGTCCTGCTCGTCGTGGACGACGACGGCGCGGGCGACCGTCCGGTACGCCCCGGGGTCGGTGCCGGGCGGCGCCGCGGTCGGCGTGATCGCGGGCGCGGTGGCAGGGCTGAGCGCGGTCGCGGAGGTGGCGGAGGCGGCGGTGAGTCCGACGGCGAGCGCCGAGGCGCCGGTCGCCGTGACCACGGAGCGCCGCGAAGGCGTGGTGACACGCGGTGTCGCTGGCCGAGGCGATGTGCCGGGGGCCCCGGGAGTGCCGGAAGCGGGCTGCTGTCCCTCGTCCACGGGACGGGGGATCTTCCCGGACGGCGTGCTCACGCCTGAGGTGTTCGTATTCTGAGTGTTCATCGCGCATCACTCTTGGTGCGCGAGCGACACGGAGGCAGCGCGTTCCCACGGACGAGCCACCTAAACCACTCGAACCGGGCCTGTGCCCGTCCCGGAGTTCACCTCGGCCCGGGCTGCTGTGAGCGGCGCGGATACAACCCTGACGGCCCGTCGCACGTCAAAGACATCGCGATGCGGTGAGGGCCTGCCCTCGGACGACCCGGCCACAGAGATGGCATACGATCCGCACGCCCATAAAGATCCAGTAAGAGGATGTACACGTCATGGCCGTCCGTACCCCGTATCGCTCCCTTCGCGGCATATCCGCCGTTGCCGCCCTGCTCGCGATCGGCGCGGTGGGATGCTCGGACGTCTCCGACGCCGTCGACAGCGCCAAGGACGGCGCGAAGAAGGTGGCGCGCCAGCGCTCGGTGTTCTCGCTGGACATCGGTGACTGCTACAACCCGACCGGCAAGGCCGAGGGGACGGCGTACACCGTCGAGATCGTGCCCTGCGACGAGGCGCACGCGGGGCAGGTCGTCGGCGAGTTCGCGATGGACAAGGGCAAGGAGTACCCCGGTGACGCCGGGGTCTCGGCGGTCGCGGACACCCGCTGCCCGGTCGAGGCGCAGAAGTACGCCCCGGACACCTGGGCGCTCCCCAAGGGCGCCGCCCTCTTCTACTACACCCCGACCAAGGAGAGCTGGGCGACGGGTGACCGCGCGGTGAGCTGCACCTACACCGCGGAGAAGGGCACGTTCAGCGGCTCGCTGGCCGCCGGGAAGTCCCTCAAGCCCGAGCAGCTCACGTACCTCAACGGTTCGAACGCGGTCTACGAAGCCCTGTGGGCGAACCAGTCCGAGAAGGACGCCGTCGAGGAAGACCTGGCCGGTTACAAGGCGCAGGCCAAGGCCGTCGCGGCCGCCCTCGACGCACACGTCAAGGGCCTGGGCGGCATCCAGGGCACCGAGGTCGGCAAGCTCCGTTCGACGCTGACGAAGGCGGCCGGCAACTGGAAGAAGGCCGCGGACGCCGCCGACGCCGACGCGTTCTACGTCGCCTACGACCCGGCGTTCACCGACATCGACCCGAACAAGTCGGTCGCCGCCCGCAAGGAACTGGGCCTGGCCACCACCGTTCCGGCCGATGAGGCCGAGGTCTGGGCGGGCTGACACGCCGTCGGGTCAGGGGGAGCCCGGCGCCTTGCGCCTGCGGGGCCGTCGAAGCCGCCTCCAGTGAGCGGCGGTTCACACCGGGCGGCTCCCGGGCTCCACGCGCGCGTGCTGCCCGCGTGCGCAGTGCACGATCCGCTCTCGCAGCCCCTGCCGGCCGGCTTCGGCGAGGAAGTCCTCCAGGGGCGAGCGGAAGACGGAGTAGTCGTCGTAGTGGACGGGCAGGACCCTGCGGTGTCCGAGCCGACGGGCGAGTTCCGCGCCCTGCGCGCCGTCCATCGTCACGACGAAGCCACCGGGCAGCCGGGTGCCGCCGAGGTGGAGCACGGCCAGCTCGGCGTCCGGGAAGCGGCGGACGATGTCGTCCAGCCCGTCGTACAGGAGTGTGTCGCCGGAGAGGTAGACCCGGAGGTGCACCGCACCGTCGCGCGGGCCCAACTCCAGCATGCTGCCCATCACCGGCGGCAGCAGCCGGCTCAGCACCGGCTGAAGGGAGTGCCGGCCCGGCAGTGACGTGATGCGGACCTGGGAGCCGCCGCGCGCGACGGTGCAGCTCTCCCAGGTACGCAGTCCGCCCGCCCGGTCGAAGCCCTGCCAGGTGCGCAGGTGCCGGGCGGCGTGCGGGGTGGTGACGACGGGCACCGACCGGTCCAGCAGCCGCCGGGCCCGGCGGTCCCAGTGGTCGCCGTGCAGATGGGAGAGGACCACGGCGTCCAGCGGCGGCAGCCCGGCCACGTCCAGGGCCGGCTCGGTCAGCCGACGGCTCACGAGCCCGTATCCCAGGTGCGCGCGCTCGCCCCGGTGCAGGAAGTTGGGATCGGTGAGCAGCGTGAGATCGCCGTACCGCAACAGGACCGTCGCGGTGCCGATGAAGTGAACGTCGAGAGCGTCGTCAGCGAAGGCGGCCATGATGGTCCTCACCCGACGGGGACAGCACCGTCCACGGCTGGGGGACGTGCGGTCCGACTGGTCCGGACGCATGCGGAGTACCCCGTGATCGGGCCTTCACGCGACGCCCCCGACCAGCGGACGGCAGGGACCGGGCCGCCGCGGGGGACGCCGGCCCAGTCCATAGCCGGTACGGACGCCATCCGGTTGCGGCACGTCGTCGGTCCTGCCGCCTCGGAACCGGAGCGGCGCCAAGGCGGCGAGGTGGTGCGGGTCTCCGACCGGGCAGCCGCAGGCCCGACCGGGCCGCAGACCGGTCCGTGGTCACAGACCGGTCCGTGGTCACAGACCGGACCGGGCCGTAAGCCGGACAGGCCGTAAGCGGACCGGGCCGCACACCGGACCGTGCCATAGCCGGACCGGGCCGCACACCGAACCGTGCCCCGGGCCGGGCCGTGGTCGTCCACCGGCCCTCCATTCCGTTCGGCTTCCCAGGACGGGCGCGTTCGCCCAGGTCAGAGCCGGTTCATGCATCCCAGCGTTCCAGAATTGCCGATGGAATGGCCGATGGGACGCCAGATGGCACAGGCTTGGGTCATCCAAGCGGGGCGCCGCGCCGGACACGGTGACCGGCGCCGCTCAACTCCGTTGTCAGGGTGCGCGCTTCAGGAGCGCCCACCCTCACCCCGGGCGGCACGGGCAGGACAAGGCCGCCCGGCACAGTCCACCACCGGAAGACCACCTTCCCGGTGCTCAGAGAAAGCAGTCCCCTCATGCGTGTCACCACTCGTTCCGTCTCCCGCTCGGCCGCCTCCTCCCTGGTCGTCGCCGCCCTCGCGCTCGTCGGCATCCAGGCCGCCGGGCAGACCGCCTCCGCCGCCACGAAGAAGGCCACCTCGGTCGCCTCGGTCACCACCTGCACCGCTGCGAACACCGAGCTGACCGTGACCGAGGTGTCCCGTCCGGTCAACCACCTGCTGCTCAAGGCCACCAACACCGGCACCAAGCCCTGCTACGCCTACAGCGCCCCCTACCTGAGGGCCGGCGCCGACGCCCAGGCCCCGCTGCCGTGGGCCCCGGAGACCACGCCGCAGTCCGTGGTGACGCTCGAGCCCGGTCAGTCCGCCTACGCGGGCATCCTGACGTACTCCCCCGACGGTGAAGGCGGCGCCAACGAGAAGACCCTGGGCGTCACCCTCACCAACCGCAAGGGCAACGCGGCCGGCAAGGAGCAGACCCTGAAGCTGCCGAACGGCGGTGTCTTCTTCAACAGCGCCGCCTCCGTCACCTACTGGCAGGACAACGCCGCGGACGCCCTTTCCTGGTAGCCGTCCCGGCGTTCCACGAGACAGCCGCCGTCCGGCCGCACGGGCGCCCCGCCTTCACCGGGGGCGTGGTGTGGCCGGCGGCGCGCCGACGGCCACGGGCCGACGGCTGCGGACCGCTGTGCCGACCCGATCGGTCGAGTTGTCCGCGAACTTCCCCGGGAATGTCCGTGATCGGTAACGGACGCATCCCGGGGCCACCATTCCCCGTCCTGACAAGTGGCCGCGATGCGGCCGGGGATCGACGGGGCAACTGCGGGAGAGCGGGGCGGACATGGCGCGGCACAGCGGCGGGCGGGGTTGGTACGGCAAGGTGGTCGGGGCGGCACTCGGGGTGACGATGCTCGCCGTCGGTGCCTCGGTGTGGACCGCGCAGGCCGACGGCGTGGGCGGCTCGTCACCGGGGGCGACCGCGTCGGCCCCGCCGAGCAGTGCCGCCGTCAAGCCGGTCGACGTGACCATCGCGCACGCCTCGGACGCGGGGGCGCGCGGCGTGAACATCACCATCGACGACGGCCCAGACCCCGTGTGGACCCCTCAAGTGCTGGACCTGCTCCGCGAGTACGACGTGAAGGCCACGTTCTGCGTGACGGGGGCGCAGGCGCAGGCCTACCCCGACCTCGTGAAGGAAGTGGTCGCGGCCGGGCACCGGCTGTGCGACCACACGGTGTCGCACGACACCGCCATGGACAAGAAGTCCGAGGCCTACCAGTCGAAGGAGATCCTCGACGCCGAGCGCATGATCATCAAGGCGTCCGGGGGCGTACGGCCGATGTACTACCGGGCACCCGGTGGGGCCTTCACCCCCTACAGCCGGAAGCTGGCCGCCTCCCACGGGATGCGCCCGCTCGGCTGGAACGTGGACACCAAGGACTTCGAGCGGCCGGGCGCGGACGCCATCGTCGCCACCGTCGAGCGGGAGCTCTCCAACGGGCCGACGCTCCTCTTCCACGATGCGGGGGGCGAGCGTTCCCAGACCGTCAAAGCCCTGCGCCGCGTCCTCCCCTGGCTCAAGGAGAAGGGCTACTCCTTCGGCTTCCCGGTGCGCTGACCGTGGCGCACTTCGCAGGGCCTGGGCAAGGCGAACGATCTGGAGAGGGAGGGCGGCCGGGTCAGTTGGCGACCGTCAGCGGGGCGGTGGGCTCCCAGGCGAAGCCGTCCGGGTCGCTGAACGGGTCGGTGGCGCCGGAGAGTACGAGGCGGTGGGAGCCGGTGCCGTCGGCGGGGACGCCCGCGACCTTGGCGAGGGCGCGGCGCTTGTAGAGGGAGAGCCTGACGGTGCCCGGGGCGGTCGCGAACTCGACGTACTTGCCGCCGAAGCTCTTGCCCACGGTGAGCCCCTGCTCGACGTAGAACTGCTTGCTCGCCCTGACGTCCTCGACGCCGAGGAGAAGCACGAGCTCGTCGACGTCCCGGGTGACCGGGCCGGTGTCCTTCCTCGCCGACGTCGCGATCTGCCAGATCGTGCCGTCCGGGGCCCGGACGACGCCGCCGTAGCCCCACAGCGACTTCGAGGCGGGCTTGAGGACGGTGGCGCCGGCGTCGAGGGCGGCGGCGAAGAGCGCGTCGACGTTGCCCGGCTGGGACACCACGAGCGACAGGGTGAAGCCGCGGAAGCCGGTCGTCGGGGCCTCGCAGGAACGTACGCGTACCCGCGACGGGTCCAGCCCGAAGGCGCCGGAGTAGAAGCGTGCGGCGGCCGTCGGGTCGGCCACCTCGAGGGTGACGGAGTCGATGGAGTTCATGTCCTCGACGGTACGGGCGGCCCGGTCGGCGGCGCTTCTCGAAAACTGACCGTCCTGCCGGCGCGGCCGACCGGCCACGGCGACGAGAAGGTCAGCCGACGGTCGCCGGCTCGCGTACGACGCGGCGGCGCCGGGTCGGTACCCCGAACGTCGGGTTGGCGACGCCCCAGGCCGCGCCCTTGCAGACCAGTTCCTTGTAGACGGCGGCGAGCCGTCCGGTCAGGGCCGCCTGGACGGCGCGGTCGTCGGCGGTGACGTACTGGATCAGGCCTTCCCGGCGGCCCAGCGAGATGCACTGGTTGAAGTAGCGCAGCGGTGCGTGCGGAAGCCTTCCGCCGGTCAGGCGTGCCGCGATGGCGTCCGCGGCCTGCCACGCGCTGGGGGTGCCGGAGGCGCACGACATGCGCAGCGGCTTGTCACCGGGGCCCATCGCCAGGGCCGCGTCGCCGACGGCGTACACGTCCGGGTGCGAGACCGAGCGCATGGTCCCGTCGACCACGATCCGGCCCGTGTCGTCGGTCTGGAGGGTGGTGGCCCTCGCGATGGGGTGGACGGCGAAGCCCGCGGTCCACACGGTGACCGCGGCCGGGAGGGACCTGCCGTCGGCGGTGGTGACGCGGCCGGCCTCGACGGCGGTGACGGCGGCGTGCTCGTGCACGGTGATGCCGAGCCCGCCGAAGACCCTCTGCAGGTGCCGGCGGCCCTTGGGCGAGAGCCGGTCGCCGAGACCGCCGCGGGCGGCGAGGGCGACGTCGAGGTCCGGTCGGGCCTCGGCGATCTCGGTCGCGGCCTCCAGGCCGGTGAGGCCGCCGCCGACCACGACCACGGGCTGTCCGGCGTCGAGGCGGGCGAGGCGCTCGCGCAGCCGGAGCGCCCCGGGGCGAGAGGCGATCTCGTGGGCGTGCTCGTCGACGCCGGGGACGCCCTGGGGGTTCCAGCCGCTGCCGAGGGCGTACACGAGGGTGTCGTAGGTCAGTTCCCCGGCACCGTTCGCGTCGACGACGGCGACGGCCCGGCGGTCGACGTCCACGCCGGTGACCTTCGCGAGCCTGAGTTCGACGCCGGTGCCCGCGAACATCTCGCTGAAGGGCCGGGGCCTGAGGTCCTGGCCGACCGCGAGCTGGTGCATCCGGACGCGCTCGACGAAGTCGGGCTCGGCGTTGACGAGGGCGAGGGTGACGTCCTCGCGGCGCAGACGCCTGGCCAGGCGCCCGGCGGCGATCGCTCCGGTGTATCCGGCTCCGAGGACGACGATGCGGTGCTGCATTGCTGGCTCCTGTCTCCGGCTCTTCGGCGGGTTCGCCCCTTGAACCGGGCAGCCCCCCGATTCCTGACAGGAGCAGGACGTGAAGCACGTCACACGAGGGCAGGAGGGTTCAGAAGGCGTTGAGCAGGGGTGCGCCGTGGTCGGTGGCCGCCCACCGCCGGGTCGCGCGTTCGAGCTTGTCGGGGTTGACCTGGTTGCGGAACGCTGCGATGCCCTGGGGGCCGACCTCCAGGCACAGGACGCCGATGACCCGGCCGTCGAGGACCGCCACGACGGCGGGGTCGCCGTTGGCGGTCGTGGCGTAGACCTCGGGTGAGCCGCCGACCAGGGCACGCTTGGCCTTGCTCGGTTTGAACAGGCCCCGCATGAACGTCGCCACCGCGAGGGCGCCCTCGAACGCCTTGGCGCGGGCCGGGACCTTTCCGCCGCCGTCGCCGATCGAGACGGCGTCCTCGGTGAGCAGCCGCACGAGCGGCTCGGTCCGGCCGCTGGTGGCGGCCGCGAGGAACTCGTCGACGACCCGCCGGGCGGCGGCCTGGTCGATCTCGGTGCGGGCCCTGCCCTGCGCGACGTGCTTCTTGGCGCGGTGGAAGATCTGCTGGCTGGCCGCCTCGCTGATGCCGAGGATCCCGGCGATCTCCCGGTGCGGGTACGCGAAGGCCTCCCGCAGCACGTACACCGCCCGCTCGGCCGGGGCCAGGCGTTCCAGCAGGGCGAGGACCGCGTACGAGACCGATTCGCGCTGCTCGGCGGTGTCGGCGGGGCCGAGCATCGGGTCTCCGGCGAGCAGCGGCTCGGGGAGCCACTGGCCCACATAGGTCTCGCGCCGCGCGCGGGCCGAGGTGAGCTGGTTGAGGCACAGCCGGGTGAGAACCGTCGTCAGCCATGCCTCGGGGACCCCGACGTGTTCGACGTCGGCGGCCTGCCAGCGCAGGAACGTCTCCTGCACGGCGTCCTCGGCCTCGCTCGCGGAGCCGAGGAGGCGGTAGGCGATCGCCGCCAGGCGAGGCCTGGCGGCCTCGAACCGGTCCACGTCGTCCATGGTCAGGGCCATGGCTCCGGATCCTAGCCCTAGCCCTGCCGACACGGCCCTGGCCCGCGCGTGTCCCAGGGGAAGTGCCGACGTGTCCTTTGTCTCCGCACCCGGTTCTCACCTGTTTCGCCGCATTTCCCGAGCCCGCGGTCCCGGCGGCGGTGTGACGCCCCGAAGCGGGAGGTCACGACAGTGCGGGTGGACAAGCCGTGCGCAAGGCTGTGGTCCGGGTGGGGCAATATCTGCCGCCATGGGGGGAGAAATCGACTGGACGCCCCGGGAATATTCCTCACTCGGCCGCCCGGGCAAGATTATTCCACGCGCTCGGGCGATCACGGCGTGCTACTGTCGTAGGAAGTTGCAGTTGTGGTTGCCTGAAGGTTTTTCCGACGGGGTGATCATCGCGGCGACCGGAGTTCACACAGGGTGAACTCCGAGCACCGTACCGAAGGAGAAAATTATGGCTTCCGGCACCGTGAAGTGGTTCAACTCGGAAAAGGGCTTCGGCTTCATCGAGCAGGACGGCGGCGGCCCCGACGTCTTCGCCCACTACTCGAACATCGCCGCCCAGGGCTTCCGTGAGCTGCTCGAAGGCCAGAAGGTGACGTTCGACATCGCCCAGGGCCAGAAGGGCCCGACGGCCGAGAACATCGTTCCCGCCTGACGCTCACGCGTACTTCGCAGCTGGGGCCCGCACCTTGGGGTGCGGGCCCCAGCTCGCCGCGTTTCCGGGCGCAGCGCGCCCTGCGGGGTCCTGACTCCCTCCCCGCGCATTCAGTTTCCCCGGTTCCATCAATTCTCTCGGTCTCCTCGGCTCCAGACGCCGAAATCGGCCGGGTCCGGCTCGTTCTTGCGATTCCCTGCGCCGCTCTTCCGCTGCGGGTCTCCCTTGATACGTGCCATATCAAGGAAGGTTCCCCATGAACCGCGTACGCACCAATGACCGACGACGTTCGGGTGGCGCCCCCCGCCGCTCCCAGGCCTCCGGCCGTTCCCAGGGTTCCGGGCGCTCCCAGAGCTCCGGGCGCCGGCCGTCCGCCCCGCAGGGCGAGTTCGCGCTGCCGAAGACGGTCACCCCGGCACTGCCCGCCGTCGAGTCGTTCGCCGAGCTCGACATGCCGCCGCGCCTGCTGGCCGCGCTCGGCACCGAGGGCGTGACCGTGCCGTTCCCGATCCAGGCGGCGACCCTGCCGAACTCCCTGGCCGGCCGTGACGTCCTGGGCCGCGGCCGCACGGGCTCGGGCAAGACGCTCGCCTTCGGACTCGCCCTGCTGGCCCGTACGGCGGGCCGGCGCGCCGAGCCCAGGCAGCCGCTCGCGCTCGTCCTGGTCCCCACCCGGGAGCTCGCCCAGCAGGTCACCGACGCGCTCACCCCCTACGCCCGTGCCGTGGGCCTGCGGTCGGCCACCGTGGTCGGCGGCATGTCCATCGGCCGGCAGGCCGGTGCGCTGCGGGCCGGCGCGGAGGTCGTCGTCGCGACGCCCGGGCGCCTCAAGGACCTCATCGACCGGGGCGACTGCCGACTGGACGACGTCGCGATCACCGTCCTGGACGAGGCCGACCAGATGACCGACATGGGCTTCATGCCCCAGGTCACCGCACTGCTCGACCAGGTGCGTGCGGACGGGCAGCGGATGCTGTTCTCGGCCACCCTCGACCGCAACGTCGACCGGCTGGTCCGCCGCTACCTGACGGACCCGGTGGTGCACTCCGTCGACCCGTCGGCCGGTGCCGTCACCACGATGGAGCACCACGTGCTGCACGTGCACGAGACGGACAAGCACCGCACGACCACCGAGATCGCGGCGCGGGACGGCCGGGTCATCATGTTCCTGGACACCAAGCACGCCGTGGACCGGCTGGTCAAGCACCTGCTGAGCAGCGGCGTTCGCGCGGCGGGCCTGCACGGCGGCAAGTCCCAGCCGCAGCGCACGCGCACCCTCGCCCAGTTCAAGGACGGACACGTGACGGCGCTGGTGGCGACCAACGTCGCGGCCCGCGGCATCCACGTCGACAACCTCGACCTGGTCGTCAACGTGGACCCGCCCAGCGACCACAAGGACTACCTGCACCGGGGCGGCCGTACGGCCCGCGCCGGCGAGTCCGGCAGCGTCGTCACCCTGGTGACGCCGGGCCAGCGACGCGACATGACCCGGCTGATGGCCTCGGCCGGCATCACGCCTCAGGTCACCCCGGTCCGTTCGGGCGAGGCGGAGCTGTCCCGCATCACCGGCGCGCAGGCCCCGTCCGGTGTCCCGGTCGTCATCACCGTGCCGGTCGTGGAGCGTCCCCGTCGCGCCGCGTCCGGCGGGGGCTCCTCGTCCCGCGGCCGCCGCGGCCGAGCCGCGCAGGGCCGCACCGGCCAGGGGGCGACCCCGCAGAGCCGCACCGGCCAGGGCCGCGGCGCCCAGGGCCGGCCCGCCGGTGAGGCCCCGCGCCGCAGGCCGCGGCGCCAGTCCACCGGTGGCTCGGCGGCCTAGCCGTACCGACCCTGACGAACGGCCACATCCACCCGCCCCAACTCCCCCTTGTGGAGGCATCATGCGCTGTGTCATCGCCCGGTACCCGTTCGACCTCACCAAGGGCGGGGTGCTGGACTCGATGAAGGGCGTCACGCCCGAACCGGTCACGGGTGAGTCCGTGACCATCGGCCGCCGCCGCTACCCCGTCAAGCAGGTCGGCGAGGTCGTCACCCGGCAGGACCGCCGCGACTTCTCCAGCGGCGAGGTCGTCCGGGCCATGACCCGCCTCGGCTTCACCTGCCACCCCGACCCGGAGGCCGTCCCCGCGGCTCCCGCCGCCACGCCGGTCCAGACCGCGTCGGCGCTGCTCGGCGGCACCACGCCGCTGGACGTGTAGGGCGGCACCGCACCCCTGGACGTGTGAGGAGAGGGCGGGACGGAGGCGCAGGCCTCCGTCCCGCCCTCTCCTGCGTTCACCGCCGCGCCGCGTCGGCCGCGCCGCCGTGCTCCGAGGGCGTGGGGACCGTGGTCGGACTGGCGGACGGCCCGCCTCCGGGTGTGCTCGCCGGCTCCCGGCCGGCTGCCGGCGGGGGGCTCGGTGATGCCGACGGCACCGAGTCCGGCGCGACGGACACGGACTCCTCGGGCGTGGGCCCCGGCGAGGGGTCGCGGGACGGGGCGGGACGCGGTGAGGTCGTCGCCCGGGATTCGGCGGGAGCCGGGGCCAGCGGACCCGTCGGCCGCGGGGGTGACGCGGGGGCCGCCCACTGGAGCGGCAGCACGATCAGGGCGGCGGCGGCAGCGGTCGCGGCGGCGCCGGCCGCGGCCCGGACCAGGCGCCGGCGGGCCGCCGCCCGGCGGATCGCCTCGTAGCGGCCCGGTGGCGGGCCCAGCCGGTCGGCGCCCGGACGCAGCACGACCAGCAGCGGATCGTCGTCGTCCCGCTCGAACCCCGGCTCGTCCTCAAGGCGTGTGGTCAAGACTTCTCCTCAGGTGGACGCGGAGCAGTTCGCGGGCCGCGTGGAGGTCGGCCTTGACGGTTCCTTCCTTGCGCCCGGTCAGCACGGACACCTCCCGGATCGGCATGTCGGCGTAGTAGTGGAGGAGGATCGGTACCCGCAGTCGCTCCGGCAGGGACTGTACGAGCAGGCGGACCGAGGGGTCGGCCTGCTCGGGGTGCGGACGCACGGCGACCTCCGCGGTGACCCGGCGTACCGCCCGGCGCTCGCGCTCCAGTTTCCGCCAGTGATCGCGGACGAGGTTGGCGGCGGTGACGTAGAGGAAGCCACGCGGTTCCTCCACGTTCGTCCAGCGGGCCCAGAGCCGGGTGAACGCCTCCGAGGCGATCTCGTGGGCCGTCTCGTCGTCGTCGACGAGCCGGCGGCACCAGCCGGCCAGGCGCGGGTACAGGGCGGCGAACAGGTCGGACGCCGCCCTGTCACGGGACCGTTTCAACGCTCTCCATGGTCGTGAGGGTATGCGGTGCGCACGCTCGGTCAGGAGGTCGCGGGGCTCGTCGCGCTCAGCTCGGCGAAGACGATCACGTTGTCCCGGTACTCCTCGCCGGTCCGCGGGCCGCCGCAGGTGATGAGCCGCAACTCCGGGCGGTCCACGTCCCCGTAGACGTCGTCCGTCGGGAACTCCGCCTTCGCGACGGTCCGTACGGAGGTGACGGCGAACGTGGCCACGGTGCCGTTCTCCAGGCGCGCCTCGATCCGGTCGCCCCGGTGCAGCTCCCCGAGCCGGCGGAAGACGCCGTCGCCGTGGGTGCCGACGGTGACATGACCGAGGATCACCGACGGTCCGAGCTGACCCGGTGTCGGCGAGTGCCGGTACCAGCCCGCGCGGTCGTCGTCCGTGACGGGCGGTACCTCCACCGTGCCGTCCGCGGCCAGTCCCAGCCGCATCACCGGGGTGTCGACCCCGATGGCCGGGATACCGAGGCCGACGGGGACCGAACGCCCCACGGGCGGCACCGGCTTCGCAGAGGCGTGCGCCGACGGTGGTGCCGTGGTCGCGGGCCGGGCGGGCGCGGCCCCGTCCTCCCCGGGGCCGCCGTTGCAGCCCACGAGGAGCGCGGCCAGCGCGGCGGTGGCGAGGGCGCGCCTGGAGAGCGGGCTCATGCCCCGGTCGCCGCCCGTCGGCGCCGTACGACGAAGAGCGCCGCGCCACCCGCGACGAGCACGGCACCGGCGCCCGCCCCGACGAGCCCTGCGTCGCCGCCGGTGGACTCGGACGCCGCCACGCCGGTGTCGGGCGCGCCCTCGGGTACGACGGAGACCTGGCCCTCGGCCGGTGCCCGGGTCGGCTCGGCCGCCGGAGCCGGGGAGCTGACGGTCGGCACCGGCGACGGTGCCTCGCTCGGTTCGGCGCCGGGGCTCGGGGCGCTCTCGGCCGGGGCGGCGACGGACGGGGCGGGGGCCGGGTCGTCGGCGAACGCGGGAGCGGTGCCCATGAATACGGCGGTGCACGCCAGGGCCACGGCGCTGAGAAGGGTACGGCGCATCGGGTCGCTCTCTTTCGTCGTGTCACGTGTCGCACGGGCTGTGTGTCGCGTGCGAGGGGTGGATCGAGCGAAGAGACGAGGCGTCGGCCGGGCGGGTTGTAAAGAGATGGCAAAGTCGCCGATCGGCCGTGCCGCGCCCGGCGGGGCACGGCACGCGCGTACCGGTCCTGCGGCACACGCGAGAGGGCCCGCACCGTGCGGTGCGGGCCCTCTGCTGTGTTCGTGCGCGCGTTACGCGGGAACGATGTTCTCCGCCTGCGGGCCCTTCTGGCCCTGCGTGACGTCGAAGTTCACGCGCTGACCCTCCTGGAGCTCACGGAAGCCCTGGGTCGCGATGTTGGAGTAGTGGGCGAAGACGTCGGCGCCGCCGCCGTCCTGCGCGATGAAGCCGAAGCCCTTTTCCGAGTTGAACCACTTGACGGTACCGGAAGCCATGTCTTTTCTCCTGAGCAGTGTTGGAGGCCCGCACTGCGCGGGCCTTCTCATCTCGCTGCGATGATCACCTGCCCGGAAACCCGGTAACGCATACGGCAACCACAACTGCAACTACGTCCAGACTAGCACGGAATACGTCCGGGGCACGGAATGTGACACAGAATGCAGCACCCGGAAAAATGCGTGCGGGAAACCGCACCGATTTCCCGCAGGTTAGCTTTTACGGCGTTCGGCGAATATCTGTTTCGCCTGCGTCAGATTTTCACTCCCCGTGCCGTTCTCCCCCGCCGCCGGGCTCCTCGGCCCCGCGGCGGAGTTCCTCGTTCATGCGCAGCGCCGCCTCCAGGTCGTCCTCGAGACGGACGATGCGGCAGGCGGCCTCGATGGGCGTTCCCTGGTCGACCAGCTCGCGGGCGCGGGCGGCGCGGCGCAGTTGCTGACGCGAGTAGCGGCGGTGGCCGCCTTCCGAACGCGTCGGGCTGATCAGCTCCGCCTCACCGAGGGCACGGAGGAAACCGGGCGTGGCACCGATCAGCTCGGCCGCCCTGCCCATGGTGTACGCCGGGTACTGATCGTCGTCGAGCCGGTCGGCGGCCTGCGGCCGACCTTCGGCGCTCAGCCTGCTCTCCGGGGACATGCATACCTTCCTGCGGACCGCTGGGGACACGGCCCGCCGCAGGGAATCCGGTTCCCCCGCAACCTGAACTCTAGTCGCGCCCGCCGGATACCTGCCGCGGCGAACGCACATCCGGGAGGGCCGGTCGGGTCACTCCCCGCGGAGCAGGTCCACGTCGTGGTGGGTCAGGCGGCGGTCGTCGTCCACCGGCGGAGCAGGGCCAGGCGCTCGTCCCTGGCCTGCGAGGCGTTCTCGGCCCGGTCGCGGCGCCAGGTGAGGAGGTCCTCGACGGGCGTGGCGCCCGTGGCGAGGCGGGTGAGGAGGGTGCGGGAGAGGTCGTACTCGTCCGGGGCGTGGATGCCGCCGGGGACGGCGGCCAGGACGGTCGCCTCGACCGTGCCGTCGGTCGTGGTGTCCACCCGCACGGTGAAGGCCGGCGGGTGCTCGCCTTCGCCCGTCACCATGGCGTAGACCGAGTCGAACGCCATGGAGGCCAGTCGCCGCGCGGCGGACCGCACGGCCACGTCCGCCACGTCGATCCCCCGGACCTCGTCCCAGTCCCAGACCCGGCCCTGGCCGAGTCCGAGGGTCTCCACCCCGTCCTTGGTCAGCCGGACTCCGGGCGCCGTACCCGTGGGTTCGGCGCCGACGTACACGCAGTCCTCGGTGATCCAGAACAGGCCGACCATGGCCATGCACGCCTCCCGCAGCGATGTCGACCCCGATGTCGAGGTCGATGTCGTTTTCGATCTCGTTTTCGATCTCGCTGTGGGAGACGGCCACGGTCACCCGGTAGTTCCCGGCGTCAGGCCACCGGTGTCGTCGGCCCCACCAGCTCCGTCAGGACGTCCTCCATCGTCACGAAGCCCAGGACCGCGCCCGTCTCGCCGGTGACGGCGGCCAGGTGGCTGTCCTCGGTGCGCAGGGCGGTGAGGGTGTCGTCGAGCGGCGTGTCGATGCGGACCCGCGTGACCCGGTGCAGGGCGGCGCGCGGGAAGGGGCGGTCGCGGTCGGTCAGGCCCAGGGTGTCCTTGATGTGCAGGTAGCCGAGGACGGTGCCGCCGGGGCCGGTGACCGGGAAGCGGGAGTAGCCCGCGTCGGCGGCCAGGCGTTCCAGTTCCGCCGGGGTGACCGTGTGGGTGACCGTCCGCATCTTCTGGGCCGGGACCAGGATCTCGCCGACCGGGCGGGTGCCCAGTTCCAGCGCGTCGCGCAGGCGCTCGCCGTCGGCCGGGGTGAGCAGGCCGGCCTCGCTGGCGTCGACCACCATGCGGGCGAGCTGGTCGTCGGTGAAGACGGCCTCGACCTCGTTCTTCGGCTCCACCCGCAGCAGCTTGAGCAGGGTGTTGGCGAAGGCGTTGATGCCGAAGACGACCGGCTTCAGGGCCCGGGTGAGGGCGACCAGCGGCGGGCCGAGGATCAGCGCGGTGGTCGCCGGGGCGGCCAGCGCGATGTTCTTCGGGATCATCTCGCCGATCAGCATGTGCAGATAGGTCGCCAGCGCCAGGGCGATCGCGAAGGCGACGGGGTGCACCAGCGCGTGCGGCATGTGGACCGCCTCGAAGACCGGCTCCATCAGGTGCGCGATCGCCGGTTCCGCGACCGCGCCCAGCACCAGCGAGGAGACGGTGATGCCGAGCTGGGCCGTCGCCATCATGGCCGACAGGTGCTCCAGGCCCCACAGGGTCATCCGGGCGCGCTTGTCGCCCGCCTTCGCGCGCGGCTCGATCTGGCTGCGGCGCACGGAGATCAGGGCGAACTCGCCGCCCACGAAGAACGCGTTGGTCAGCAGCGTCAGTGCGCCGATGAAGAGCTGTACGACGGTCATCGGGCCACCTCCGGCTCACGGGCGGCCGACGGGACCGGCGCGGGAGCGGTGACGCGGAGGCGGTCGGCGCGGTGGTGGTCGACGTCGAGGACGTCCAGGCGCCAGCCGTTCAGGTCGATGACGTCGCCCTTGGCGGGGATGCGCGCCAGATGGGTGGCGATCAGCCCGGCCAGGGTCTCGTACGGCCCGTCCGGCGCGGTGAGGCCGATGCGCTCCAGGTGGTCCAGGCGCAGCGAGCCGTCGGCCTCCCAGGCCGCGCGGCCGTCCTCCCCGGCGGGGGCGGGCAGCAGGTCCGGGACCTCGACGGGGTCGTGCTCGTCGCGCACCTCGCCGACGACCTCCTCCACGATGTCCTCGACGGTGGCCACGCCCGCCGTGCCGCCGTACTCGTCGATGACGACGGCCATGGTGCGGCTGCGGCGCATGCGCTCCAGGAGCCGGTCGGCGGGCAGGCTGTCCGGCACCAGGAGCGGCGCGGTGGCCAGCTCGGTGACCGGGGTGACCGCGCGCCGCTCCGGCTCCAGGGCCAGCACGTCGCGGATGTGCACGGTGCCGACGACCTCGTCCAGGCTGTCCCGGTAGACCGGGAAGCGGGACAGGCCGGTGGCGTGGGTGAGGTTCGCGGCGTCGGCGGCGGTGGCGTGGGCCTCCAGGGCCTTGACGTCCACGCGCGGGGTCATGACGTTCTCCGCGGTCAGCTCGCTCAGGTGCAGGGTGCGCACGAACAGCTCGGCGGAGTCCGCCTCCAGGGCGCCCTCGGCGGCCGAGTGCTGGGCCAGGGCGACCAGTTCCTCGGGGCTGCGGGCGGACGCCAGCTCCTCGGCCGGTTCCAGGCCGAAGCGGCGCACGAAGCGGTTCGCCGTGTTGTTCAGGTGCCGGATGAACGGGCCGAACGCGGAGGTGAAGCCGCGCTGCGGGCCCGCGACGACCTTCGCGACGGCCAGCGGGCGGGAGATCGCCCAGTTCTTGGGGACCAGCTCGCCGACGACCATCAGGACGACGGTGGAGACGGCCACGCCGAGCACGGTCGCCACCGTCGAGGCGGCACCGCCCAGGCCGATCGCCGTCAGCGGGCCGCGCAGCAGCACGGCGAGCGACGGTTCGGCCAGCATGCCGATGACCAGCGAGGTCACGGTGATGCCGAGCTGGGCGCCGGAGAGCTGGAGGGTCAGGGAGCGTACGGCCTTCAGGGCGCCCACCGCACGGCGGTCGCCGGACTCGGCGGCATCCTCCAGGTCACCGCGCTCGACGGTGGTGAGGGAGAACTCGGCCGCGACGAAGAGCGCACAGGCCAGGGTGAGGAGGAGGGCCAGCAGGAGCAGCAGGACCTCGGTCACCGTGCCACCCCGCTTCCCTCACGCACATACAGGGGGAACTGCGGGCCGGCCATGGCACGGCCGGTACTGGGAGGCTCCATTACGGAACGGGACTCCTTAACGGGGTCGGTGGGGGCCGGTGCCAGCCGGCCGCCCGGGGACTGTCTCTCATGGTAAAGGACGAGCAAAGACATGGGGAGTCCTGCGGCCCCTGCGCTTCTACTCGCCTGTAGAGAACGGCCGGGCGGTCCCGGTTGTTCCCCGGACGAACCGGCTTCGGGGGCGACGCGGGAGCCTGATAACTTCTACATGAGTGTAGAAGTCGCCCCCCTCCCGACCCGTACGGAGTTCTCATGGCCCTGTGGGACCGCTTCAAGGAGTCCGCGTCGCAGATGCAGACGCAGCTCGTGGCGAAGAAGAACGACCTCAAGAGCGGCGCCTTCCGCGACGCGAGCATGGCGATGTGCGCGCTGGTCGCCGCCGCCGACGGCACCGTCGACCCGTCGGAGCGGCAGCGGGTGGCCCAGCTCATCGGGACCAACGAGGTGCTGCAGAACTTCCCCGCCGACGATCTGCGCCGCCGCTTCGAGGCCGACCTGGACAAGCTGACCGCCGACTTCGCCTTCGGCAAGGTCGGCATCCTCCAGGAGATCGCCAAGGCGAAGAAGAAGCCCGCGGAGGCGCGGGCCGTGATCCAGATCGGCATCGTCATCGGCGGCGCCGACGGGGACTTCGACAAGGACGAGCGGGCCGTGGTCCGCGAGGCGTGCTACGCCCTGGACCTGCCGCCGCACGAGTTCGACCTCTGAGACCCGAGGCCCCTGGCGCCTCCGGGGCCCGCCGACTTGCCGTAGATTCCGTGCGGGCCCCCACCGCGGGCCCGCACCGTACGTTCACCAGGGGAGCGCCGTGTTCGGACTGAGCGAGCTCGCGATCATTCTCATCGTCGTCATAGCCGTCCTCGCCGCCAAGAAGCTCCCCGAGCTGACCCGCTCGGCGGGCAAGTCGGCCCGCATCCTCAAGGCCGAGGCCCGTGCCATGAAGGACGAGGAGCGGACGCCGGCGGACGAGCGCAGGGCCCCGCGCGTCATCCAGGGGGAAGCGGTCAGGCGGGAGGACACCGGGGGCACCGGCTCCCGGGACGCTTCCCGGGGCTGACGGCGCACCGCACGGGCCGGGGAGTGCCGGTGCGGCTCGGCTGAAACGGCCGGCGGGCGACGGGCGGCGGGCGACGGCCGGCATCAGGACGGGTCCTCCGGTACGGCCGACAGCAGGCTGTGCACGACGGGGCCCGCCGAGCCGCCGCCGGTGACGCCCTCCTCGACGACGACGGCGACGGCGACGTTGCCGCGGTGCGCGACGAGCCAGCCGTTGTTGTCCTGGTCGTCGGAGACCTCGGCGGTGCCGGTCTTCGCCCCGATCTCGCCGGGCAGGTCGGCCAGGACGTGCGCGGTGCCGTCGGTGACGGTGGCCCGCATCAGCTCGCGCAACTGCGTGACGACCTTGCCGGGGAGCGGCTCGGTGCGGGTCTCGTCCGTCCTGCCCGCGGTCCCGGCGGTGACGGACGGCTGGTGGAACCGGCCGGAGACCGCGGTGGCCGTCACCGACGCCATGATCAGGGGGTTGGCCTGGACCCGCCCCTGCCCGATCATCGAGGCGGCCTTCTCCGTCTCGTCCTTGGGCACCGGCGCCGACCCGTCGTACGTCGGGATGCCGATGTGCCACTCCTGGCCGACCCCGAAGTAGGTGCGGGCGACCTCGCCCAGTTCCCCGTCGTCGAGCTTGCCGCGCAGGCTGATGAACGCGGTGTTGCACGACTCCGTGAAGTCCTTGCGGAAGGTGGCGCCGGGGTACTCGGAGGTCTCCACGTTGTGGAACTCCTTCCCGACCGTCAGGTACTTGGGGCAGTCCACGACGTCGTCGGGCTCGACCGCGCCCTTCAGCAGCAGGGCGCTGCTGGTGACGATCTTCCACGTGGAGCCGGGCGCGTAGGTGCCGGAGGCGGCGCGGTTGAAGCCGCCGGCCGGGGAGTTGGCCATGGCCAGGATCTCGCCGTTGTCGACGCGCAGGGCGACGAGCGCGGCGTTCTTGCCGTCGGCCTCGGCGAGCGCCTTCTCGGCGGCGGACTGCCAGTCGGCGTCCAGGGTGGTGCGGACGGGTCGGCCGGCCGTCGCCGGGTCGGGCTCCTTGCCGAAGGACGCCTCGGTGCGCACGGTCTCGCCGGTGGTCCGGTCCACGAGCTCGACCGCGCCGCGCGGTCCGCCGTCGGCACCGCCGGCGAGCCGGCCCAGGAGCGGGGCCAGGGACGGGTAAGCGCCGCCCGTCAGGGAGGTCCCGTCGCGGTCGGTGACCTCGGGCGGGGTCGTCTCCTCGCGCTCCAGCCGGAACTTCTCCGTGTCGCTCAGCCTCGGGTGGACCAGGGACAGCCGCCAGTCCACCTTCCAGTTGCCGTCGTCCTGCTCGCGCAGCGGGAGTCGCGACTGGTACGTCCAGGTGCCCAGGCCCGTGATCGGCATCTTCGCGGTGAAGGGGACGCCGAGGGTGCCGTCCTCGGTCTCCTCCACCTCCGGCGCCGCCGTCAGCTGCGGCTTGGCGATGTCGAGGCCCGCGGTGAAGCTCTGCAGCACCTCCTGTGCCGTGTCGGGTCTGGTGGTGCGGCCGGCCGCGCTCGGCAGGCGCCCGGCGGACCAGTCGGCGAGGAACGCACGCGCCTGTTCCAGCGCGGCGGGGTCGGGGCCGTCGTCACCGCGCGCGAAGGACCCGAGCCCGGCGGCGTACGAGCCACCCGCGGCGATCGCGAGCACGACGCCCACCGCGGTGACGGCCCGCACGCGGTTGCGGGGCCGGCGGCGGCTGCGCGGGGTGAGGGGGCTGGGAGGGCTGGGAGGGGCGGTTTCCGGCATCGGGGTTCGTTCCTGTCTGTGCGTCGGGTCGTGCGGCGGGCCGCGTCACCGGTCAGCCGGCGGCGAAGAAGTCGAGGATCGTGTCGGTGGCGTCCAGGGCCTTGCTGGTGGGGCCGAACCCCTTGGGCGGGGTGACGCTCGAACCCGGCCAGGTGTGACCGGCGTCGTGGACGACGAGCAGCTGGACGGTGGCCACCGGGCCGCCCCCGGGACCCTCCGGGGCGTGCGAGGCATCCGGGGCGTGCCCGGAACCCTTCGGGGCGCCCGGGTCCTCCGAGGCATCCGGGGCGCCCGGGCCCTCCGAGGCATTCGGGCCCTTCGAGGCTTTCGGGGCGTGCCCGGAACCCTCCGGGGTGTCCGGGGCTCCCGAGGCATCCGGGGCGCCCGGGTCCACCGAGGCATTCGGGCCCTTCGAGGCTTTCGGGGCGTGCCCGGAACCCTCCGGGGTGTCCGGGGCTCCCGAGGCATCCGGGGCGCCCGGGCCCTCCGAGGCATTCGGGCCCTTCGAGGCTTTCGGGGCGCCCCCGGAACCCTCCGGGGTGTCCGGGGCTCCCGAGGCATCCGGGGCGCCCGGGTCCACCGAGGCATTCGGGCCCTTCGAGGCTTTCGGGGCGCCCCCGGAACCCTCCGGGGTGTCCGAGGCGTTCAGGGCGCCCCCGGGACCCTCCGAGGCACCCAGGCCCTGCGGGACGTTCGAAGCCTCCGGCTCCTCCGTGGCATGCGAGGTGTCCGGGGCCTTCGGGGCATGCGAGGTTTCCGGGACCTCCGGGGTGTCCGGGGTGCCCCGGGTGTCCTTCACATGCCAGACGGTGCGGTCGTAGCCCTTCTCCTCCTCCGTGACCGGCTCGCCCGCGCCTCCCGCGGTGGCGAACGCCTCCGCGCTTGCCCGGGCCGACAGGGTCGGGAGGATCGGCTCCTCCGGGTCCGGCGGCGGGGAGGGCCAGCCCGCGAGGGGGCGTACGGGGTCGTCGGCGCCGTAGACGACCATGACGGGGACGGGTCCGGTGGGCTTCACCGCCGCGTCCCCCGTGGGGAGCTGCCCGGAGACCGAGGCCGCCCCCGCCAGCAGGCCGGGACGCTGGGCGGCCATGCGCAGCGCCATCGAGCCGCCGTTGGAGAACCCGGCGACGTAGACCCGCTCGGGGTCGGCCCGCTCGGTGCGCACCAGGTGCTTGATCAGTGCCTCGGTGAAGCGCACGTCGAGGTCGGGATCCGGGCGCCGGTCGGTCGCCCGGGTGCCGGCGCCCCAGCCGTGGTCGAGGCCCTCGGGGTAGGCGACCAGCATGCCGCGCGCTCCGGCGGCCTTCTCCAGCCGGCTCTTCTCGCGCATCTCGGCGGCGTCGGCGCCACGGCCGTGGAAGGCGATGACCAGGGGCCTCGGGCCGTCGGCGGCGGGCCGGTGCAGGAGGTAGCCGCGGGTGTGGCCGTCCACCCGCAGCTGTGCCCGGACCTCCGGCGCCGCGGTGGCCGTACCGCCGGCCCGGGACGGGCTGCTCGCCGGTGGCGCCGTGTCCGGGCGCCCGGACTCGGTGGCGCAGCCGGCCAGGGGGAGCGCGAGGGCGACGGCGAGCGCGGCGGGCCACCGGCGGGGGCGGAACGAAGGGCCCGAGAGGCCCGAGGGGTCACGGAAGGAGCGCATGTCCCGAGGAGAGCAACCCTGCCGGGCCCCTGTCCAAGATTCATATGGATGTCGGATTGATCAATCCCCGATATGATTACTGGTCGTGGACCTGGTGCGGCACCTGGAGTGCTTCGTGGCTGTTGCAGAAGAGTCACACTTCGGGCGTGCCGCCGCCCGTCTCGGCATGGCCCAGCCGCCCCTGTCCCAGCGCGTCCAACGGCTGGAGAAGGAGCTGGGCGTCCGGCTCTTCGAGCGCACCAGCCGCCAGGTGACGATCACCGAGGCGGGCACGCTGCTGCTCGCCGAGGCCCGCGAGCTGCTGGCCCGCGCCGAGTCCCTCCGGGCCGCCGCGCGCCGCATCCGGGACGGCGAGACCGGCCTGCTGCGCGCCGCCCTGTCCCCCGACATCTCCGGCGAGACCGTCGCCGCGCTGCTGGCGGACTTCCGGCGCCACCACGCCGGCCTGGAGCTGGAGCTGCACGAGCTGTCCACCGCCCGGCAGCTCGCCGCCTTCGCCGCCCATGAACTGGACGTCGGCCTCATCCACCACCCCTGCGACGTCACCGGCCTGGAGCTGGGGCCGGTGCTCCGCCGCGACCTCGGCGTACTGCTGCCGGGCGACGCCGCGCAGGCCGGACTCGACGAGGTGCCGCTCGCCTCCCTCACCGGCTACGACCTGGTCCTCTTCCCGCGCGCCGACGCCCCCGCGGTCTACGACGACCTGCTCACCGCCTGCGCCCGGGGCGGCTGGACGCCCGCCGCCGTACGGCACGGCCAGGGCGCCAGCTTCGTCCGCGGCCTGGTGCTGTCGTCCGGGGCCGTAGCCCTCGGTCCCCGCGACACCCGGCTCGTGACCCCGGGCGACCGTGACCTGGTCTGGCGCCCGCTGGCCGGGGCGGCGCCGGCCTGGCGGCACTCCGTGGCCTGGCCCAAGGGGCGCGGCGACGCCGCCGTCGGCGCCTTCGCGGACGCGGCCACGCGCGCCCTGCGCACCACGGCCGACGCCCGCTCCGAGGCACCCGCCCGGCCACTGCACCTTCGCCCGGCATCGGAGTACTGGCTATGACCGACACCGTCACCACCGGCCGTCTCCACGCGGCCTTCGCCGACGCCGGGGTCACCGGGTGGCTGCACGCCGTCGACATCGACTCCGGGGCGCAGGTCGAGGCCGGGGCGGACCAGCCGGTGTGCACGGCCAGCGTCCACAAGCTGTGCGTCCTCGTGACGCTGCACGAGCTGGCGGCGGCCGGGGCGCTGGATCTCACCGAGCAGGTCGAGTGCCCGCCCGCCGGGCGCACCCCGGGGCCCACCGGGCTCGCGGCCCTGCTCGACCCGGTGCGGCTGTCGCTGCGCGACGCGGCGTTCCTGATGATGTCCGTCAGCGACAACACCGCCGCCGACCTGCTGCTGCGCCGGGTCGGGCTGGACGCCGTCAACCGCACCACGGCCCGGCTCGGCCTCACCCGTACGCGGGCGGTGTACGGCTTCGGTGAGATGCTGGGCACCATGCGCGAGGACGCCGGACCGGCCGGTGCCCAGGCCCTGGCCGACCCGCACGTCATCACCCGGCTGCGCGCCCTGGACCCGGCCCGCACCAACCGCAGCACCCCCCGCGACATGACCCGCCTGCTCACCGCCCTCTGGCGCGACGAGGCCTGCCCGCCCGAGTACGGCGCCGCCATGCGCCGCGTCATGGGCCTCCAGGTCTGGCCGCACCGCCTGGCGTCGGGCTTCCCCTTCGACGACGTCCACGTGGCCGGCAAGACCGGCAGCCTGCCGACCCTGCGCAACGAGGTCGGCGTCGTCGAGTACCCCGACGGCGGCCGTTACGCCGTGGCCGTCTTCACCCGTACCGCCCACACCGCGGCCGTACTCCCGGCGGCGGACGCGGTGATCGGCACGGCGGCCCGGATCGCGGTGGACGCCCTGCGGGCGCCGTGAGCGGGCGGGCGGCGTAGTCTCGGCAGCCGATCTCAAGGGGGGCGGCATGCGGAAACGGGCGGCGATCACCGTGTCGGGGCTCGTCGTCGCGGCCTGCGTGGTGGCCGCGACGGCGTACGGCGGCGGGAGCGACGGGGGCGGCGGGGCCTCGGACACCGACGGGTCCCGGACGATCGGCGCCCCGGAGCCGCACGTGATCCCGTCCCCGGAGGCCGGTCAGCGGGAGCTGCTCCTGAGCGATCTGCGGGCCGTCGACCCGGCACTGGTCTCGGACGAGGACCAGGCCGTCGAGGACGCCCGCTGGATCTGCGTGGACATCCGGCTGGGGCAGCCCGAGGAGACGGTGCGGGACGCGGCGGCCCAGCGGTTCCGCGTGACGTGGGAGCAGACCGCGCAGGTCCTGGATTCCATCAGGGGCACCTTCTGCTGAGGCCGCGACCGGGACCGGGTCCGGCGGCCCCGCCCGGCCGCGTCAGCCGTCGTTGTCCCGCCAGCGCCCGCCGCTCGGGGCCGAGTCGAAGCGGGTGGCCGCCGAGGCGTTGCCGCTGAAGTCGTTGCCGGAGACCCGGCCGCCGGTCCAGGTGGCCTCGGGCGCGATCCACAGGGCGTGGGTCTGGGTACGGGGGTGGCCGTCGTCCCGGACGCGGTTGCCGTGCACGTAGGGATGGGTCACGGCCGCGGCGGCGGTGAGGCCGGTGCGCGGGGCCGGGGCGTCCGGGAGGCGGTAGGCGGCGCCGGGCGCCGGGGTGCCGTCGGGCCAGGCCGTTTTTGCCCCGGGGCGTTCGGGGGCGAGGCTGAGTTCGGTGGCGGTGTTGCCGGTGACCACGGCGGTGACCTCGGCGTTCCGGTCACCGACCGTCAGCCGTTTGCCCCGGTGGCCGTCCGGGAGCCAGTCGGCGGTGGTGTCGGTCAGGGACAGCGGCCCGCAGCGGACGCCGTCACCGCCCCCTTCCGCCGCCGGTGCCGCACGGCGGCCGTTGTTGCGGACGCGGTTGCCGAAGAACGCCGGCTCGTGCAGCGGGGCGCCGACGCGGATCCCGTCCAGGGCGTTGCCGCTGATGTCGTTCGACTCCAGGACGATGTCCGTGGCGGGCTCCTGGTCGCCGCCGGCCAGGTTGTGCTGCCAGTAGCCGTACCGGCCGTTGCCGCTGACGCGGTTGCCGCGGAAGGCGTACGGCCCCGGGGTGTTGCCGAGCGCGATCCCGTCGCCCACGTTGCCGTCGATCACGCACCCGGTGACGATGCCGCCGCGTCCGCCGACGCTCGTCGTGCCCTGCGCCGACACGTCGAACCCGGCGACGTGGTTGCCGAGCATCGTGCAGCCGGTGACCAGCAGGCCGTCGGCGCCCCAGTCGGAGATGCCGTAGCGGTTGTCCTCGGTGTGGCAGGCCGTGACGCGGATGCCGCGCGGCGGGGCCCAGTCGTCCTGCTGGAGTTCGAGGAAGATGCCGTTGGTGCCGTTGCCGTTGGCGGTGCAGTCGGTCACCGCGAGCCGTTCGACCGGTCCCCATCCGCCGACCCCGATCCCGATGCCCGCGCCGCCCATCTTCTCGCCGGGGTCCTGCCGGCCGCACCGCTCGGCCAGCACGCCCTCGACGACGGTGTCCTGGAGGAAGTCGCAGCCGAAACCGGTGGCGGCCGTGTCGTGGATGTACAGGTCGGTGAAGCGCCCGCGCAGCACGTACTGGAGCCCGAGGCCCTTGGCCAGGACGTCGTACTCCTCGGTCTCCACCTGGGAGCCGTCGATCTCGAAGTGCGCGAACGTGACGTCGGCGATGTGGCGGTCCCGCCCGGCGCCGTGCTGGGCGGTCGTGAACCAGGCCAGCGGCACCGGCCGGGCCGGGGCGCCGGGGTTGCCGAGCGCGAAGCAGGTGGCACCGCGCCCGGCGCCGATCAGCGAGACGCCGCTGCGCCAGAGCACGGGCCGGTCCCGGATCACGTACCGCCCGGCGGGCACGCGCACGGTGCGCGGCCGGCCGTCCTCCGCGGTGGCGTCGCCCAGCACGTCGACCAGCTTCTGCAGCGCCGGCCCGTCGTCGGCGACACCGTCCCCGACCAGGCCGTACGCGTGGGCGTCGGCCGTCAACAGCGCGGTCATGCGGCGCTCCCTCCACCGGTGACGCTCGGGCGGCCGACCGGTGCCGACACCGCCCCTGTGCGGACCGGGTACCAGCCACCGGCCCCTCTCAATCACCACGGGAGCCGGCGCGAGGCCGGTGGGACGTCGGTGGGAGATCGGCGCGAGGGCGACGCGAGGTCGGTGGGACATTTCAGGCGCTTTATCTCATTTGGGGGTACATAATCAGAACATGAGTACGGCAACGCTTGTAGAGCTGGCCGCGTCCTCGCACGCGCTCAACATGACAGTGGCCTTCATCGGCGGGCTGGTGATCGCCGGCGCGCTGATCTGGGCCGTACGGATGGGCATGGGCGTCATGGACCGGGAACCGGACCGCCCTCATGCCGACGAACAACCCCACCTACCCACCACCGGTGCCGTCCATGAGGAACGGGAGATGCGGGAGCCGGACGAGATCCCGCTCTGCCAGGACGGCAGCCCACGGCTCATGCCGTACCAGCTGCACCACTCGGGCAGCCGCCGGTGCGACGACCAGAAACGGCACCGCTGGCTGCCGGGGTCGAGCGGCGCCTTCGGCAGCGGTGGGCCGGGGCACGTGTGACCCGGGTGCCCCGGGCCCGGTGAGGCCCCGCGACCCCGCCCCGGGACGGACTTTCCAGGCCCGTCCCGGGGCGCCGGGCCGACAGGGGTGGGCGGCGAGGTGAGAGCCGCCTACCGGCCCAGCCAGACCGTCGTGTCCGGCCCCAGACGGCCGTCGACCAGTGGCGCGCTGCTCAGCAGCACCTCTCCGGCCGGCCGGTCGACCGTCGCACCGGACAGGTTGGTGACGCAGCGCCAGCCCTGCGAACGGTCGAACTGGAGCACCCCCGGCGGCACGTCGTCCGCCCAGGTCAGCGACTCCCCGTCGAGCAGCTTGCGGCGCAGCCGCAGGGCGGTGCGGTACAGCTCCAGGGTCGAGCCCGCCACCCCGTCCTGGGCCTGCACGGAGTACGCGGCGAAGCCCGGCGGCTGCGGCAGCCAGGCCGCGCCCGCCCCGAAGCCGTACGAGGGCCCGTCCGTCGTCCACGGCAGCGGCACCCGGCAGCCGTCGCGGCCCTTGCGGACGTGCCCGGTCTGCTCCCAGATCGGGTCCTGGAGGACCTCGGTGGGCAGGTCGGCCACCTCGGGCAGGCCGAGTTCCTCGCCCTGGTAGACGTACGCCGAGCCGGGCAGCGCCAGCATCAGCAGCGTCGCCGCGCGGGCCCGGCGCAGGCCGGCCCGCTCGTCGACGACCGGCGCCCGGCCGCCGGACAGCAGCCAGGCGTCGGTGTCGGTGCCCGGCGGCAGGGCCAGGCGGGAGGCGTGACGGATCACGTCGTGGTTGGACAGCACCCAGGTCGCCGAGGCGCCGGCGGCGCGGGCGTCGGCCAGCGAGCCGGTGATGATCTCCCGCAGCTCGGCGGCGTCCCAGCCGCCCTGGAGGTACTCGAAGTTGAAGGCCTGCCCCAGTTCGTCCGGGCGGGCGTACAGCGCGCGGCGGGCCCCCGGGACCCAGGCCTCGGCCACGGCCGTCCTCGGCGGGCTGTAGGCGTCGAGGATCTTGCGCCAGTCGCGGTAGACCTCGTGGACCTCGTCCCGGTCGTAGAAGGGGTGGGTGCCGGGGGCGAAGTCCGAGAGCGCCGCCTCGCGGCTCAGCTCGGGGGCGCCGAGGTCGCGCAGGGGCTCGGTCAGGTCCTTGACGAGCGCGTGCGCCACGTCGACGCGGAAGCCGTCGACGCCCCGGTCGCACCAGAACTTCAGCGTGGCGCGGAAATCGGCGCGGACCTGCTCGTTCTCCCAGTTCAGGTCGGGTTGCTCGGGGGTGAACAGGTGCAGGTACCACTGGCCGTCGGGCACCCGCTTCCAGGCGCTGCCGCCGAAGACGGACTGCCAGTCGGTGGGCGGGAGCTCCCCGTGCTCACCGCGGCCGTCGCGGAAGACGTAGCGGTCGCGGGCCGTGGAACCGGGGTCGGCGGCCAGGGCCTCCCGGAACCAGGCGTGGCGGTGCGAGGTGTGGTTGGGGACCACGTCGACGATGACCTTCAGGCCGAGGCGGTGCGCCTCGCCTGCCATGGCGTCGAAGTCGTCCAGGGTGCCCAGCCGGGGGTCGACGTCGCGGTGGTCGTCGACGTCGTAGCCGCCGTCGGCGAGCTCGGACGGGTAGAACGGGCTGAGCCACAGGGCGTCGACGCCCAGGGCGGCCAGGTGGGTCAGGCGCTGGGTGATGCCGCGCAGGTCACCGAGCCCGTCGCCGTCGGCGTCGGCGAAGCTGCGGGGGTACACCTGGTAGATGACGGCCTGCCGCCACCAGTGGGGGTCCTTGGACGACAGGTCGGGCGCGCTGGTGGTGCTGCGTACGGTCACGCGGTCTCCTTCGCGGTGCGTGCGGGCGACACGAATAGATCTGTCCACATCACCCGAAAAGTGAACCCGCACGCCCACGACGCGCCGGTGGCTACGCGCCTTGCGCTGACGCGAGGCGCGGACCGGTGGCCGAAGTCCTCCGCGGCCCCTCCCCTCCAGCCCCCTTCAGCGCATCGTTGGTCTCCTACCGCCCACCGGCACCGGCTTCGGTCCTGGTCAGGGCAGGACCGGATCAGGCATCGTGCGGCCGTACAGTTCGTCCAGGCCGATCAGCAGGACACCGCCTCGCTCGGCTTCGGTACGCAGCGCGTCGCTGAAGCCGGCAGCGCTGAAGCATCCCAGCGCGCACCGCGCCGTGTCGTACCCGCGCCCGGCGAGGACGTCCCGGGCCCGGCCGAGCCGTTCCAGGTGTTTCACCCCCATGACGGTCCCCCACTTCGCTTCCCCGAGCAGTGACACGGAGGGCTTTGCGCCCCCTGATCCCGGACCGACCACCGCCACGTCGATCTCGATCTGACATCGTGCCTTGGGGTCCGTCACCACGCCGCCCCCGATCTGGCCCAGGGAAGTGCTCAGCAGGGACCGGCCTGGCCCCAGCACATACTCGCGGCACACGCCCTCGAAATGCGGTCCTGCCACTTGGGCGGCGAACCGCTCCGTCGCCTGTGCCCAGACCTCGGCGGCCTGGCCGTTCTCCAGTTGCGCCCAGGCCGGACGCATGACCGCCTCGTAGAAGTTGATCAGCGGCTCGGTGATGCGGTACTGCGACTTGCCGGCTCGGAAGACGTCCGCATCGCGCATGAGGAGATGGCTGTCCTCCAGGACGTTGAGAGGATGGGAGATGTCGACGGACTTGCGGCCGATGTAACCGGCGATGCCACCTCGCGTCCTGTTTCCCTGAGCCACCGCTGCGAGAACCGAGTGGTACAACGCGGTGTCACGGATGTCTGTCTCCTCCGCGAGCAGGTAGCGCGCTTCCCGGAAGAGCGGACTGAACGGCGAGAGGACGGTACGGCGGATCCAGTCGTCGAAGTCGGCGAGAGATGCCGGGACGTCGTCCGCCAGGAACTGGCGACGGTAGGCGGGCGTCCCTCCCACGACGGCGTGCAGCCTCGCCGCGAGCGCGGGGTCGTCGGCGACACCCCAGAAGTCGGCGGCGGCCCGATACCCGAAGGGCCGAACGACGAGCTCCAGCTGAGCCCGGCCACGCAAGGGCGCGCTACTGGCCAGCAATCCACCCATGACGGACATGGCCGACCCACACAGGAGCAGCCTCATACGACTCTCCTCTGCCTGGTAGCGGTCGATCTCGCGCTGGATGATCGAGGGCAGCTCCGGGGAGGACTTCACCAGGTACGGAAACTCGTCGATGACCACGAGGAAGGGGCGGCCTCCACTCCCGGGAGCGGCGAGGCCGAACAGATACGTGATGGCGTCATGCCATGTGGCGAAGGCAAAGGGCACCGGGGATCCCACGTGGCCGGCCAGGGCGGAACTGAACTGACGGAGGGACTCCGCCTCCGCCCCGGCTGTGGCCCCGAAGTAGAAGCCGCCACACTGCTCGACAAGCGCCCGCAAGAGGTACGTCTTGCCCATGCGCCGCCTCCCACTGACGACCCCGAGCATGGCGTGCGGGAGGGGGCGCCCCGCGAAGGCACTCAGCGCTTCCCATTCCGCACCGCGATCGAAGACGTACGACGGCTTGCCCGCTTCCATCGGTGTCACTACTGACCTCTCCCGCAAAGACTCCGACTAAGGACCACACCCCTAAGGAGTGTACTCCTTGCCATCCGGACTTCCCGCCACATCAGTCACTCAAGAAGCTCCCCACTGCGATTCCCAACGTGGCCACACCGAGGAACGTGGCCCCTCCCGCCACCAGCGCACCTGTGGCACGGTCCTCCATTTCTCGCCTGTGACCGACCGCCCAGAACACCCCGGCCGCCACAGCTCCGACGATCACCGCACCCATCAGAGACAAGGCGATCCACAGCCCTTTGAGGCTCCCGCCACTACCACCCACAGCCACCCACCCCTTCGATTGGAGAACACGCCTTCTGAGGCCACCAACCCTAGAGGGAAGAGTCCAACACTCTCCAGCTTTTATGACACTCTCCCGCTGATAAAGTTGCCCACCAGGGCTCACGTACGACACCAGGAAGGCCGTAATGCCTGCCGACCACGGACTGTTCGAAGACCTTCGGCGGCTCATCGCCCGTATCGAGGCCGACCTGCACGCCCGCCTCCCCATGACGCCGACGGCGGAGCGGCTGCGCGCCGAGTACGACAGGGCGAGATTCCAGCGGACAACGTCCGCGACATGGCATACGTGGCTGGATGTACAGGTGTCGCAGTCCGCGAGGGCCTGGGTGCTCGCGACGGTGATGATCCGGTTCTGCGAGGACAACGGACTGCTCGACCCCTCGTTCGCGGGCGACGCGGCCCACGCTCCCCGGGCTCGCCACGACGCTCAGTTCCCCACGCGGGCCAACCACCTGCTTATCGACGCTGTCGACCGGCTCCGCTCCCACCCCGCGATGGCGATGGTGCTCGGCGAACCCGGGCACGCCCATTGGCAACTGCGCCCTGGCGACGAGGCGTGCGAGGAACTGATCTCCTTCTGGCAGCATCGGCGCAGTCCGGACGGCACGTTCCTGCACGATCTCACCGACGGGACACGCTCCACGGAGTTCCTGGCGGGCCTCCACTCGGTGATCGACGAGGACGCACGCAAGACACACGGTCAGGTCACCACACCGCATTTCGTCGTCCGGCTGATCAACGATCTGGTGCTCGATCCGGCCCTGACCGAGCACGCCGCCGCCCCGGCCGGGCTTTCCGGCTTCCGGATCATCGACCCGGCGTGCGGAACAGGAGCTTTCCTCCTCGACGCTTACGAGCGACTTTTCCAAAGGTGGTCCGAGACCAGACCGGCCATGAGCCCGTGGCAACGAGCCGCCAGGGCCCTGAAGTCCATCCATGGCTCCGACATCGACCCCTGCGCCGCGAGCATCACACGCTTCCGCCTGCTACTGGCAGCCATGAACAGCACCGGAGAACGTCGACTGGACAATGTCCCGGACCTTCCGCTGGTGGTCGCGACGACTGATGCCCTGTTGGACGCCCGCCGTGATCCGCGGCCGAGGACGACACCGACAGACCGCCGTCCCGACGCGCACGCCGATCGTCACGGACTCCTGCGCCCCGCCTCATACCACGCGGTAATCACCAATCCCCCGTACATCACCGTCAAGGACAAGGCGCTGTCCGCGGCCTACCGCGTCCGTTATGCAAGCTGCAATGGGGCATACCCGCTCTCTGCACCCTTCACTGAGCTCGCCTTCAGTCTCGCGCTGCCCGGCGAGACCGCGGGCCGGGTCGGGATGCTGACGTCCAATTCCTTCATGAAGCGGGAGTTCGGACGGGGTCTCATCGAGCGCGTCCTGTCAAAGGTGGAGATCTCGCATGTCATCGACACCTCCGGTGCGTACATCCCCGGACACGGCACACCGACCGTCCTCCTGGTGGGCCGCAACCACGTACCTGGTCCTCACGATTCCGTTCACGTGATCGTGAGCCGTCGCGGTGAACCCGCGATGCCGCAGGTGCCCAGCGAGGGACTCGTGTGGCGGGCACTGCGTGACCACGCGCTCCAGGCCGGGGGCACGAGCGACTGGGCGGAGTCGTACCAACAGGACCGCGAGGAGTTGAACGCCTTCCCCTGGAGTCTGGCACCGTCGGCTGTAAGAACCGTGCTGCGCCACATGGAGGAGGGAGAGCGACTCGGCGAGCGAGTCGTTCGCATCGGATACGCGGCAAACACCGGGTCCGACGACCTCTTCACCGGTTCTGCCCAGGTCTTCCAGCGTGCAGGAGCCGAAGAGTCCGCCACCGTACCGGTATTGACGGGGTCCGAAGTGCGGGACTGGTCCGCACAGCCGGCGCTCACAGCATTCTTCCCACGTACGAAGGACGTCCGGGAAACCATCGATCTGCGACAGTTCCCGGGCCACCACCGGCGGCTGTGGCCGTACCGCACGGTGCTGCGCAAGCGGTCGGGGATGAAGAAGGCGGCACCGTGGTACGACTGGCACCACATCGCGACCGACTGGGACACGCATCCGTGGTCCATCGTCTTTCCGTGGGTGGCCACACACCCTCACTTCAGTCTGCTGCGAGATCCCGCCGTCCCGCTCAATTCAGCACCCTCAATTAGACTGCCACCAAGCGAAACGGAGGAGTCGCACCTCGGACTCCTTGGGGTACTCAACAGCTCAGCCGTGTGTTTCTGGCTCAAGCAGATGAGCCAGAGCAAGGGGCAACCACGCATCGGTCAGCTCCGAGGCGGCGAGGCCTGGGAAAAGATCTACGAGTTCACTTCCACCCGGCTTCTCGAGCTGCCACTCCCTCCGGCGTTCCCCATCGCTGAGGCGGAAGAGCTGGACCGCCTGGCAAGGGAGTCCAGTGGTGTCCTGCAGAAGATCGCCGACCCGAACGTCAGGATCACCGCTCAGCTCCTCGCCACTGCGCAACAGCAGTGGTCCTCCGTCAAAGCCCGGATGATCGCGGTCCAGGAGGAGCTCGACTGGAAAGTTTATGGCCTCTTCGGGTTGATCCGCCCCGACGAAGAACTGAACGCCGCACCGGAGGACGTGCCCGACGTCGCCCTCGGTGAACGGGCGTTTGAAATCGCACTGGCGAGGCGAGCCGCGGCAGGCGAGGTACAGACGACATGGTTCGACCGGCACAGGACCATTCCGTCGGTCGAAGTTCCCGAGCAGTGGCCGTGGGCGTACCGAAGTGTGGTGAACCGCCGTATCGCCACCATCCGGGAAAGCGTCACGCTTTCGCTGCTGGAACAGCCCGAGTACAAGCGTCGCTGGTTCTCTCAGCCCTGGGACCTCATGGTCGGCGGCATCCTTCGCGCACGTCTGCTCGATCACTGCGAGGCGGCACGACTCTGGTACGAGAACCCCTCGGAGCGACGGAGCCCCACCACTCGGACGATTCGGGAACTGGCCCAGCTGCTGCGCCATGACGAGGAGTTCACCGAAATGGTGGAGCTCTACGCTCCGAGTACCAGTGTGACGGACGTTCTTGTGCAACTGCTCGCCGACGAGCACGTACCGCAGGCTCCGCCTCTGCGGTACAAGGCTTCGGGGCTGAACAAGCGACGCCTCTGGGAAGACCTGTGGGAAGCTCAGCGTCAGGAGGACACCAGGCGGGATGTCGCCCCCCACGCGCACTCTCCCGACCTGCCACATTTCACCTCCTCGGATTTCCACAAGCCCTCGTACTGGAAGTTGCGCGGCAAGTTCGACATGCCGAGTGAGCGGTTCGTTTCGTTCGGGCCGACCATCTCTCCCCTGTCACCGACATCGGTGATCGGCTGGGCAGGATGGAACGCTCGTGAACGTGCGGTGGCGGTCCTCGACCTCCTGGAGGCCGAGTCCCACGCTCACGTACTCCGTCCGGAGTCCGCTCCCCCGCTACTCAGCGCCCTGGCGGAAGTTCTCCCGTGGATTTCCACACCTTGTGACGAACCCGCTCCCGGTCCATCGGCGGAGCAGGAAGCCCTCCGGCGTGCGTATGAAGCCTGGCTCGCCCGTCTCGGCCTCTCCACCGACGACGTGGATTCCTGGCGTCCTCCCGCCCCGAGACGAGGCAGACCGCGCAAGAACATCTAGGGTCGGCCTTTTGTTGGATCACGAGTCGTCGTGTCGAACACTTCTGGGGGAGCGGTCAGGGAGACGACACGTTCTTCCACACCTTCCTCGTCTCCTCACCTACATCACGGATGGCTCCTACAGCCCGAGGCGCCTCTTCGGCTGACGTGTTCAACCTCGCGTCGCCGACCAGTGTCGTGTAGGACAACGGGTCGCCGGTGCTGCCGTGCGCTTGGCCAACGCGTACCAATTCCTGCACGGCACCGGTCGTCCGGCCTCCAGGAGGCACTCCGGATGCAGCACGCCGCCCCCGCCGCCCGCACCGTGCTCGCCGCCGCGCTCTCGGCGGCGCTGACGGTGGCGGCCTGCTCCACCGGCGGGTGGGGGACGGACCGGCCGGCCGGCACCACGTCGGCGACCTCGCAGTCACCGGCGGCGCTTCCGTCGCCCGCCGTGCTGCCCGCGCTCACCCGGGGCAGGCGCGGGCAGCCCTGGTCACGGAGGCCGACCTGGGTGACGCGTGGAAGGCGACGCGGGGTGCCGCGACCTGGCGGGACGAGGTGCTCAGGGCCGACGCCGAGCGGCCCGGCCGCCGACGGCTGCTGGACGTCCCTACACCGAGGAGCTCTTCGGCACCGCCGCCCTGGACGACACGGCGGGCGGAGCTCAGTTGCACCACCGGATCACCTCTCACCGCGCGGCCGACATCGACCGGGTGCTGGCCTGGCACACGACACTGCCGGACAGGTGCGAGCGGTTCACGGCCCGGGCCACGCGCGGTGCCACCCGGGACGTCCGGGTGACCGACGTGACGCCGCCGGAGTCGGGGGGCGCCCGGCGGTGCCTGCGGGTGACGGTGAGCGCCGAGGGTGCCGTCCTCAGACAGGCCCTCTAGTGGTCGCGGTCGAGGCGATGGCGGTGGGTGAGTACGTCGCGGGCCACGTCGTGGGCGGTGCGGCCGCGGGCGAACGCGTCGGCGCGCAGACGGGCCAGGGCCTCTTCGGCACCGACCCCCAGCTGGGCCATGATCATGCCGACGGCCTGGTAGACCTCGTCATGGTCACCGGCCAGCTCGTCCAGCCAGGCCTCCTCCCCGCGCGGCAGCGCCATCAGCGCCACCGTCATGACACCGGCCACGAGCCGCGCCACGCGCAGCTGCGGGCCGCTCAGCCCGCCAGGGGTGTCCCGGTAGAGGTCGAGGGTGCCCAGGCAGACGGCATCGCTGCCCAGCGGCAGCGCGTAGACCGCCCGTACACCGACGGCCGTCGCCTGCTGGGCGAAGACGGGCCACCGGCCGACGTCCGCACCGGCCGACAGGTCGCAGGCGAGCACCGGAGCGCCCGACTTGGCGGCGCTCACGCAGGGGCCGTCACCCAGAGTGGCCTGGACCTCCGCCAGATACGACGCCCGGTCACCGCTGGCACACAGCCGTACCGGTACTCCCTCACCGTGCAGCGACGCGCTCGCGCCGGCCACCGGCAGCAGCCGTACGGCCGTCTCGCACAGCCGTCCCGGCACCTCGCCCGGAGGGGCGCCCCGCACTTCCCCGGCGATCACCTCGGCGGCGCGTGCCCCCTCGGAGGACCATCCGGGTTCGTCGCTGGGCCGCACGCGCTCCGCCTCCTTCACTCACGCGGGCGGAGGCTCGACTACCCGTCCCCGACTCGGGGAAACCCGGGCGCCCGCCGGTCGCGGACGAGGGCTCAGCGCTTCTCGTACGGGTTCGCGGGCTGCTCCCCCCGCCGTACGTCCGTCGCGCGTCGAGGACAGGTGGCCAGGCCGCGTCCGAGCCGAGTTCGCCCTCCGGGTGCCAGGTGCCGGTGACCGTGACCCAGGTGTCGACGGACGGGGGCGCCGGCTCTGCGGATCTCGGCCTTGCCGGTGCTGGCGTCGGCGGCGCAGCAGGGGACCTGGAGCCGGGTGATGTACCAGGTGCCGTCGTCGCCGTGGGTGACGAAGTCGGTCAGGCGGATGGTGCGGCCGGTCAGCGACCGTCCGCTGTCGTAGACCGCGCGGGAGCCGAACTCGGCGAGGGTCAGTTCCACCGGGTCCCCGAACGGCAGCGCGGGGAAGGCGCCGACCTCCTGGGCCGCACGCTGCGCCGCCTCGCGTTCCGCGCTGTAGGAGCCGAGCGCGGGCGGCGGGAACAGCAGCAGAGCGAGGGCGGGAGGGTGAGCAGCCAGGCGACGCGGGGGACTCCCTACAGCGGCGGCTGTGCGGGCGCGGGGCCGAGGGTGGTGGTGCCGGGGGCCGTGCGGTGACCCAGTCCCGTCCGGTACGCGTCGAGGGCCGCCTCCACCCGCCCGGTGCGGCGCAGCAGGTCGCCCAGCAGTCGGCACAGGTCGGCCAGGTCGCCGGCCGCGCCCGCCCGCTCCAGCAGGCTCAGGGCGCGGACGTAGTGCTCCTCGGCGGCCTCGGTGTCCCGGGCGTCCTCGGCGATGATGCCGAGCAGCCGGTGGGCGCCCGCGGAGTGCACGGCGCCGCGTTCGGAGGAGAGGTCGTCCAGCACCCCGTGCAGCAGTTCCGCGGCCTCCTCCGACTTGCCGCGCCGGTGCAGTACGTCGGCCAGCTCGACGGCGACCTGACTGCTGTAGAGGGCGGCGCGGGTGGCGGAGAGCATGCCGAGCGCCTCCCGCATCTCCGCCTCGGCACGCGGCAGTTCGCCGTTCTGGGCGTAGACGTAGCCGCGCATCCAGTGGCAGTTGGCCAGCTCGGTGCGGAGTTGGAGGGTGCGGTACAGCTCGGCCGCCTTGGCCAGCGAGGCGTCGGCCTCGGCGAGGCGGCCCTCGGCGAGCAGCGTGCGGGCGACGGAGCGGTGCATGCGGGCCACCAGCGCGGGGTCGCCGGCGCTGGGGGCGAGGGAGAGGGCGAGCTCGGCGGCCTGGGCGGCGCGCGCGTGGGCGCCCATGTCCATGTACGGGCCGATGGCGCTGGCGTAGAGCAGCAGCAGCGCGTCCGGGTCGTGCAGGCCGCCGCGGTTCAGCTCGTCGAGCGTGGTCTCGAGGAGGTAGACCGCGTACCGGAGTTCTCCGGCGAGGTAGTGGGCGAGGGCGCGTCCGCGCAGGGCGGGGACGCGGGCGGGCAGCGGGGCCCCGGCCTCGGCGAGGCACTCCTCGGCCCGTTCGAAGTAGCGCCGGCCGGTCACCAGCTCGCCGGTCTCCACCGCGCACTCCCCGAGCCCGAGCAGCGCGGCGGCCCGCTCGTCGGCCAGCTCGTACTCCTCGGCCTCGGCGAGCAGCGCGGCGTACTGCCCGGCCGCCCGTTCGGCGCCCTCGGTGGCGAGGGTGCGCTGCGCCTCGGTGAGCCTGAGCCGCAGATCGGTGGCGAGCCGTGCCGGGCGCCCGGTGGCCAGCTCCTCGTAGCCGACGCCGAGCCGTTCGGCGAGATGCCGCAGCGCCTCGTCGGAGGGGCGGACGCGGCCGGCCTCCAGGGTGGAGATGTAGGCGGGTGTGTACGCCGGTTCCGCGAGCTGGCGCTGGGTCATTCCGCGCTCGGCCCTCAGTCGCTGCACCCGGCGCCCGATGGCCTCCCGGTCGTCACGGTCCCCCATTGCCAACTCCCCCTGTGGCTCTTGCCGTTCGGCTCGCACGGCTCTAGGTTAAACCGCGGATTAAGCGCACTTAACGACGCTTGATACCAGCGCTTTGAGACCAGCGCCTGAGACCCTCCCCCACGATCCGCAGCAGAGGACGCCGTGCTCGAACGCACCCGCAGCGCCGAACGTTACGCCAGAGCCCTCGCCGCCGCCGTCGCCGCGGTGGCAGCACTGGTGCTGGCCGCCAACGCGGGCCCGGCGGAGGCGACGGACGAGCAGCCGACGGGCGGGGACGGCCGGGTGGTGGAGGACGTGAGCGGCCACGGGGGACCGGGTCGCCCGTCGGTCCCCTCGTCCCCGGCGATCCCCACGGCCCCTTCCGGCCCCTCCGGTCCGGGGGCCGGAAGCACGTCCGTGGGGCTGTAGACGGGCCGCTCACCCGCACCGAACCGCACACTCGTACCGGCGGACGGGCCGCTCACCCACGCCGAGCCAGACCCTCCCGCCGCCAGAGGGCGGTCTCAGCTCTGGGTCTGCAACCGGCTCAGCTCCCGCTGCACATGGTCCAGCGCGCCCTCGCGCGAGCCGGGAACCCGGCCGCGCAGCGCGGCGAGCGCCACGCCCAGTTCCCGGGCCTGCCCGGCGTCGCGCACCCGCCCCCACTGGTGGTGCGCCCGGTCGACGGCCGCCTCCACGGCGGGCGCCTGCGCCGGCTGGCCGGCGCCCAGCCGGGCCTCGGCCACCGACAGCCAGGCACGGCAGCTGCGCGCCGGATCCCCCGCGAACATCGCCAGGTCGGCCCGGACCTCCCTCCAGTGCAGCGCGTCCTCCGAGGCGGGCCCCTGCGCGTGGGCGGCGGCCAGCTCGTGCCGCGCGGCGAGCGCGTCGGCGTCCGCGTGCCGCCCCGCCCGCACCGCGTCCGCGATGACGGCGTGCGGGTCGCCCGCCACCGGACCCGGCGCCGTCAGCACCAGGTCCGTACCGGTCGGCGCACCGCTCGCCGCGCCCTCGGCCGCGGCGCGGGCCAGCGCCTGCTGGTGCAGTTGGTCCGGCGGCGGCCGGTGCCCGCTGCGCAGGACCGTCGCGACACCGCGCATGTACGCCGGGACGGCCACCGTCCGCCACGCGGGCGGCGGCGCGACGCGACCGTAAACGGCGTTGTTGCGCCCGCAGTCCAGCGGGTTCGTCCGCAACCACTGCCAGGTCTCCCGGTCGGCGTGCAGGTCGAGCAGCAGCGTCGTCGCGCCGCTCGGCCGCAGCCGCAGCTCCTCGCGGATCCAGTGCCAGGGCAGGGCGGTGTAACGGACCGTGGCCGGTGTCGTGCGGGCCAGCGCCAGATGCGGCAGGCGCTGCCGCCGGTCCAGGTGGAGCTGCCCGGCGACGTAGACGGTCAGCGGGCCGGGGGCCGCCGCGGCGGCGCGCAGCCGGGTGAGGACGGCCTGCGGCTCCAGCGGGTCGGCCAGCTCGACGACGTTCGCCGTGTCGGTGCCGGAGAGCACGGCCGGCGGTACGGCCGCGAGCACGGGAAGCACGGAGGCGGCGTCCACCAGGCACCCCTTGCCCACGGGCGACGCCGCGAGCAGCAGCACGGTTCCGGGCATGTCCCCTGTCCCCTCCCCCTGGCGATCACGTACGGCAGCACCGTAACCGCTGCGGCTGCGAAGCGGGGCACTCAGCCGCCGCCGGGCCGCCCCCGCCGCCGTACCGCGAACACCGTGGTGTCGTCGGACAGCCGCCCCCGGCAGTGCCGCAGGGTGCCCTCCCGTACGAGCGCCACCAGCCGCGCCGGTGCGGTGTCCGAGGGGTCGGCGGCGATGGCACGGGTGATGTCGTCGGCGTGCCGGTAGAAGCATCCTTCGGAGTCGCGGCACTCGGTCACCCCGTCGGTGACCAGCAACAGCGTCTCGTCGGCGGCCAGGGCCGGCCGGCACACCGTCACCGCCTGGCCGGGGACCAGGTCGCTCATGCCCAGGGGCAGCCCGCCGACGACCGGCAGGGTCCGCACGCCGCCGGGACCGGCCGCCACCGGGGGCTCGTGGCCGAAGTCGACGACGTCCACGGCGTCGGGCAGGTCCGGACGGAAACCGACGAGCACGGCCGTGGCGAAGCGGTCGCCGTCGGACCGGCCGAGGCGCGCGGTCAACTCACGGTGGCGCCGCATGCGGGTCTCCAGACGCTCGGCGACCGTCGCGAGGTCGGACTCGTGGTAGGCGGCCTCGCGGAAGGTGCCGAGCAGCGCGGCCGCCGCCTCCACCGCGCCCAGCCCCTTGCCCTGGACGTCGCCGAGGAGGACCCGGGTGCCGTGCGGGCCGGGCTGGATGTCGTAGAAGTCGCCGCCGACCCGGGCCTCGGTGTCCGAGGAGAGGTAGGCGGCGGCGTGGTCGAGGCCGCCCCAGCCGGCCGGGTGCTGGCGCAGCACGGTGCGGCGGGTGGTGTCGGCGATGTCCCGCATGTGCAGCATGCGCTGCTCGCCGCCGACCCGGACCGCGGCGGCCAGTACGGCGATGAAACCGCCGAGGACGACGAGGACCAGGCCGGGCAGACCGGTCTCCTCGCGGTGCTGCCACACGGTGTCGGCGAAGACGTAGACGACGAGCGCGAGCACGGCGAGCACCGCCGTGCTCCACACCCCGCACATGGCGGCCGCGACGCCGGGCACGAGCACGGTCCAGGAGATGATCTGGAAGGCGCCGGTGGTCACGTCGGCCACGGTGATACCGACGAGCAGCAGCAGCGGGAACGCCCACGCGACGCTGTGGCCGCGGACACTGAACAGCTCGTGGCGCGCCACGGCGTCGCCCCGGCCGGCGGCCTGGACGAGCCGGCCGAACAGCCGCCACCGGCCGCGGAGCGACCTGCGGACGTGACCCCTCACGGGCCCAGCGAAACATGCGCCCCCGCCACCCGCATCCTGACTTGCCGGGCGGCCCGCGGCGGTGTGCCCTGGTAGTCGGGGGCGAGGCGAGAGGAGTGCTCTCATGGCTCAGGCGCTACCGACAGGCGGTGCGTCCACCGGGACGACGCGCCCGCCCGGCCGTACGAGGCCGGGACTCCCCGATGTCTTCGACGAGCGGACCCACAAGGTGGCGAGGTGGGCGGCGCCCCTCGTGCTCGGGCTGGTCTACGGCTACTGGGCCGCGTCCATCCGGCGCCACGGCGGCCCCATCACCGGCTGGAACCTGCTGTTCGGCTTCCTGACCGTGCTCGCGTTCGTCGTGCTGTACGCCGTGGTCCGGGCAGTGGCCCAGCGGCTGCCGCGCGAAGGTCACGCGGTGCTGTGGGGCGCGTTCGCGGGCAGCGCGCTGGGGTTCCTGTACGCGCAGAGCGGCGTGGCCATGTTCACCTGCATCGTCGTGTCACTGCTGTTCGCGGCGGCGGTGTTCGCCGCGTTGTTCTACCGCTACTACACACACGAGGACGCGGCGGGCCGCCCCGCGACCTGACCACCCGCCCGGCCGCGGGTCCCCCTGTCCCCCTCGGCCGGGCCACCGCATCGCCCTACCGCCCTACCGCCGGGCCGTGGCCGGTGGCTCCGTCCCGGTGGGCGGGCCCGCCGGGACGCCCGTTCGGCTCGCCGTGGGGGCCAAATGCAGTCACGCCGCTCGCCCGTGCCGCCCCCGGGGCCTTGCCTGGAAGGGTGTCCCCACGTCTCCGGAGCGCCCTGTCGACCGTCCTGATCGCCCTCGCCTGCCTGCTCGCACCGTGCGGCACGCTGGCGGCGTGGGCGGCGTACGGGGTGGCCGACGGCGGACGGTACGTCGCCACCATGGCGCCGCTCGCCGACGATCCGGACGTACGGGACGCGGTCGCCGCCACGGTGGGCGACGGCGTCATGGGCGAGGTCGCGGCCGGACCCCTGAGCGGCACCGTGCGGCTCTTCGTGCGGGACGCGGCCCGGTCGTTCACCCGGACCGAGGCCTTCCGCGAGGGCTGGGACGCGGCCAACCGAACCGTCCACGCCGCCGTACTGCGCGCCCTGCGGGACGAACGGCCCGGCAGCCGCGCGGTCACCGTCGACCTGGCCCCCGTCACCGCCCGGGTCAAGCAGCGGCTCACCGACGACAACGTGCCGTTCGCCCGGCGCATCCCGGTCCGGCACACCGCGGTCACCGTGCTCCCGGCCCACGAGGTGGACCGGCTCAGGAAGGGCTACCACGTGCTCGACGTCGCCGCATTCTGGCTGCCGCTCGCGGCCGTCGTCTTCGCGGTCGCCGGCATCGCCTTCGCCGCGTGCCGCCGGCGCGCGGTCACGGCCGCCGGGATCGGCACGGCCCTCGGCGGCGCGCTGCTCGCCCTCGCCGTCGTGGTCGGCCGTCGGCTCACCCTCGCCGAACTGCCCCGCGCGGTGGACGACCCGGCCGCGGGCGCCGTCTACGACGCCCTGACCGAGACCCTGCGCACCGCCGCCTGGCTGCTGGTCGGCCTCGGCCTGACGGTCGCCCTGGCCTCCTGGCTCACGGGCCGGTACGGTCCTCGGCTGCGCCGCCGCCGGGCAGCACCCGGGCAAGCCGCCGTCGACCCGGCACCGCCCCCGCCGCCCCGACCGACCCGCACCCGGCTCTGAGACACCTCGCACTCCCCCCTCATCACCGGGCCCGGCCCCCGCCCGGGCGGCTGACGTCACCGCCCATGCCCAGGACGACGACCCTGTGGCGCCCCGACGGGCCCCGAGGAGCCGGCCCTGGTGGCGGCCTCCGGCTGGACGGCCTGACCGCCCCGGCTGCCCGAACAGCCGACCTTCCGCCCCGTCCTCAACGAGGACTACGCCGTCCGCATCGCCCGCGACTGGAACGTCCCCGCGTCCGGTTCGGGCTACGTCACGCGCTTCGAGGTCGACACCGGGTTCCTGGAGCGCTACCCCGTACGCCGGGCAGGCGGCGAGACGATCCTGGAGCTGTGGGTCCCGGCGGAGGGGCTGGAGGAGTTCAACCGGCACCTCGTGGGACGCATCGAGGTCGTGCGGGAGTTCCACGCGCCGGCCTGAGCGCGCAACCCGCCGCCCCCGGATCCCGTCCTCGAGGGAGGATCCGGGCATCGCAGAGGCAGGCAGCGCACCGCGAGCGGAAGGCCGGCACTTGGACAGCGACACGGCGACCGGTGAGTGGACGGACTCCCGCGGCCGACCGACGCCCCGCCGCACGGGACGGCGTCTCGGCGCCTGGTGCTCGGGACTGCTGTTCGCCGGCGTGAGCGTGGTCGTCGGCTGCCGGGTCGCCGACAGCGACGGCAGCACGCCGGTGCCGCAGCTGCTCGCCTTCCTGCCGTGGCTGCTCGTGCCGACCGGGACCGGGCTGCTGCTGACGCTGCTCGCCCGGTGGTGGACCGGCGCGGTGTGGGGCGTCGCGCTGCTCGGCCTGCTCGCGTGGTTCATCGAGCCGTACGGCAAGAGCGGCGAACCCGCCGGGCCACCCGTCGCCGAGCTTCGGGTGCTGACCTCGAACGTCGAGTTCGGCAAGGGCACCGACTCGCTGATCGCGGCCGTACGCCGCGAGAAGCCGCACCTCGTCTTCGTCCAGGAGTGCGCGTACACGTGCGACGCGGCGCTGCGGCGCGACCTCGCGGCCGGCTACCCCCACCGGCAGGCCGTCGAGGGCGGCGGATCCAAGGGTTCCGTCATTCTCAGCGCCTTCCCGCTCCAGCCCACGCCCGGCGTCCCCGGCACCATGGGCATGCCCGGCGCCGTCGCCGACGTACGCGGCCACGCCGTACGGCTCCAGCTCGCCCACCCGATGCCACCGCTGCCGGACCAGGTGGGCCTGTGGCGCGAGGAACTGGGCGCTCTGCGCGACGCCGCCGGCGAGGACGGCGACACCCCCACCGTCCTCGCCGGCGACTTCAACGCCTCCCAGGACCACGCCGCCTTCCGCCGCATCCTCGACACCGGGCTGCGTGACGCGGCCCGGCTGGTCGGGGCGGACCGGACGGCCACCTGGCCGGCCCGGACCGCCCCGACGTTCGGGGCGCAGATCGACCACGTCCTGGTCTCGGAGGACTTCGCCGCACACCGGGCCCGTTTCCTGGACCTGGCGGACACCGACCACCGGGCACTGGTCGTCGACCTCACCCTGCACGGGACCGGCTGACCCCGGGCCGGGAGCCGGACCGGAGCCGGCTCGGGGTCAGAACCGGACCCGGAAGCCCGGGGCTCAGACGCCGATGTCGCGGCCGTCCGCGCGCCACACGGCCACGACCGCCGGGCGCACGATCTTCCCGGGCCCGTCGGGCCAGGTGCTGGCCGGCTTCTCCACGGAGGCGCCGTCGACCTCGCCCGGGTGCTGCACGGCGACCAGCACACGCCGGTCCTGGACGAGCGGGCCGCAGGTCTCCGCGCCGGTCGGCACGGTCAGGAACTGCTTCAGCTCACCGCGCCGGTCGCCCTGCGTCGCGACGCCGAAGAGGCCGTCGTGGTTGCCCAGCGCGTTGCCGTCGGTGGAGATCCACAGGTTGCCGTGGTCGTCGAAGGCGACGTTGTCGGGGCAGGAGATCGGGCTGACCCGGTCCTTCGGGAAGCCCGCGAAGTAGGTCGCCGGGTCCTCCGGGTCACCGGCGACGAGGAACAGCGACCAGGCGAAGCTGGTGGCGTCGGCCCGGTTCCAGCGCTCGGTCAGCTCCAGCACGTGGCCGTGCTTGTTGGCGTGGCGCGGGTTGGCCTCGTCCGCCTTGGCGTTGGAGTCGACACCGCGCTTGGAGTTGTTGGTGAGGGCGACGTACACCTTGCCGGTCTTCGGCGAGGGCTCGATGTCCTCGGGCCGGTCCATCTTGGTGGCGCCGACCTTGTCTCCGGCGAGCCGGGTGAACACGCACACTTCCTCGGCGGTCATGCCCTCGACGTGCGAGACGGCGCCGTCCTCGGTCGCGGTGACCAGCGGGATCCAGCGTCCGCTGCCGTCGAACTCGCCGTCGCCCGGCAGCGTGCCCGTGCCGTCGATCTCGATCGCCGGGGAGTCACCGCTGAGCCTGGCGACGTAGAGGGTGCCCTCGTCGAGCAGCGACAGGTTGTGCTCGCGCGCCCAGCGGCTGTTGCCGTGCCGCATCCGCTTGCTGCCGACGAACTTGTAGAAGTAGTCGAACCGCTCGTCGTCGCCGGTGTAGACGACCGGGCGCCCGTCGTGGGTCAGCCGCACGGTCGCGGCCTCGTGCTTGAAGCGGCCGAGCAGGGTGTGCTTGCGGGGCGTGGAGTCGGGGTCGTACGGGTCGAGTTCGACGACGTAGCCGAAGCGGTGCACCTCGTTCGGCTCCTGCGCGACGTCGAAGCGCTTGTCGAACCGTTCCCACTTGCGCTCGGTGGTGCCGGTGCCGATGCCGTAGCGCTTGTCCGTCGCCCGGCTGCTGTTGGCGAAGTACTGGTTGAAGTTCTCCTCGCCGTGCAGCGTCGTGCCCCACGGGGTGGTGCCGCCGGAGCAGTTGTTGAGGGTGCCGAGCACCTTACGGCCGGTCCGGTCCACGGAGGTCTTCACCAGGTCCGACCCGGCGGCCGGCCCCGTCAGGCGGAACTCGGTGGTGGCGGTGACGCGCCGGTTGAGGTGATGCCGGGAGACGGGCGTGAGCTTCCCGCTCCGCCGCTCCTCCTCCACGGCGACGACGCTCAGCCCGTGCGCGGCCCAGGCGATCTCGACCTGCTCGCGCGTCGGGTTCTCGGGGTCGTAGCCGCGGAACATGAGTACCTCGTCGGTGTACTCGTGGTTGGCGACGAGGAGTTGCCGGTCGCGCTCACCGTGCAGCGGCAGCAGCGCCAGGAAGTCGTTGTTGTAGCCGAACTGCCCGGCCTGGGCGCGGGCGGTCTGCCGCTCCGGGTCGAAGGCGGGCGCCCCGCGCAGGATGGGCTCGCCCCAGCGGATCACGACGTCCTGCCGGTACCCGTCGGGCACGGTGACGGCGTCCCTGGTGTTGGGGGCCACGGGCGTGAACCGCAGCCCGCGCGCACCCTTGTCCTTCGACGGCTTCCCGTGCCCCGTACCCTGCCCCTTGCCGGCCGCCGGCGCGGCCTGCGCCGACGGCGCCCCCGCCACGCCGACGGCCCCGGCGCCCGCCGCGGCGACGGTGACGACGGCCGCGGCACGCATCATCGAACGGCGGCTGAGCGCACCGGCGATGACATCGCCGACGTACTCGTTGGAACTGGTGTTGGGCACCTCGTGGAAGCAGGCGTCACCACACCGGAAACGGCAGGTCATGGCGGACCGGCCGCCGGGATGCGAACCGGACGGCGTTCCGATCAACGGCAGCAGCTTGCGCACTCTGTTCTCCCTGAAATGCCCTTGGGTGCCCTTGGTATCAGCGCGACCGTAGGTGCACATACGTGCGGGAGCCGGGCGTGGCGATGAACTGCGGGTGAACCCGTGGCAGCCGAAAGGAAATGACCGCGGCGGCTCGATCCGGCCTTGACGCGCCCGCACTTTCATGGCAGACCCTGCACAAGATCACATGGCGGGGCCGCTAACCTTACGTGTCCGTCCTGGCCAGGGATTGACGGGCATCAACTCACGCGAAGGGTTGCGCACATGGGCATTCTCACCTCTCTGCGGAACGTGTTCGGCCGGTCACGCAAAGAACGGGCCGCCCAGGCGGAGGGTGCGACGCAGGAGACGGCACCGCCGGCTGCCGCCGAGCCGGAGCCGCAGCTCCCGTCCCAGCCCACCGCACCCCCGGAGCCCGCCGAGGAAATCCCCCAGGCGGCCCAGGTCCCCGAGCCCCGCACGGAGACCTCCCCCGACGAGCACGAACTCGTCAAGGCCGCCTTCACCAACATCACGGTCCCCAAACCGACCGAGGCCCCGGACAGCACAACCCCGACCCCGGAGCCCGATCCCGAGCCCGACCTGAAGCCCGCCCCCGAGCCTCAACCGGAGCCCGAACCGAAGCCCGAGCCCACACCGGAGCCCAAGGCGGAGGTCGAGCCCACACCGGAGCCCGAGCCCACACCAGAGCCCGAACCCAAGGCCGAGGCCGAGCCCACGCCAGAACCGGAACCCAAGCCCAAGCCGGAACCGGAACCCAAGCCCGAACCGGAACCCGAGGCCGAGGCGAAGCCGAAGGCCCCCACCCCCGCAGCCGCCGACGACGAGAACGCCCCACAGGGGCC